>NZ_LZFI01000006.1:0-158962 GCF_001889925.1 Polynucleobacter sp. MWH-Adler-W8
TTATTTAAATGTTGTGTAAAAAAATGAAAATCACTCAGGCAACCATCTTCCCGCTTTCAATTCCACTCATTGAGCCAATCAAGATGGCTAAAGAAGTGATTGTGGATGCCAAAACTGTATTGCTTTGCCTCACTGATGAAGAGGGTCGCCAAGGTTGGGGTGAGGCATCTGTTGCACCCCTCATGACTGGTGAGACTCTCGAGAGCCTATTAGCGAGCGTAAAGTATTTGGTAGAAAAAGCACGTGCAATTGAGTGGGGCGATCCTAAGGATTTTTCTAAACTGTTTGATGCAATTTTGTATGGCAATCCATCAGCTAAGTCTTGTTTGGAGATGGCATTACTTGATCTGTATACACAGAAAAATTCGATCGCGCTATGGAAATATTTGCGCTCATTTGTTGTAGGTGTTGCTTCACCGGAAGTGGCCGAGATTCCCTTGCTGCGAATGCTTGGCGGTTCACTAGAAAAAGAAATCGCTGACGCTAAATTATTTCGCGAAGCAGGATTTAAACATTGGAAAATAAAGATTGGCTCTTTATCGGTTGAAGAGGATTTACGTCGAGTCAAGGTGCTCTCAGATCTGCTAGAGGGTGACGTCATTTCGGTGGATGCTAACGGTGCCATGTCATTAGAAGGGGCTATACAGTTTTGCACCTCAAAGCAGGCGTGCAAGCTGTCATTTGCTGAGCAGCTAATTAACGCAGATTCTGCAATGGCTGATTTCGTCTTGCTCAAGCAGCAATCTCCAATTCCAATTGGCTTAGATGAATCTATCCATGGCACAGATGAGATAGAGGAATTTGTGAAGGCTAAGGCCCTTGATGGCGCCAGTCTAAAACTCATTAAAACTGGCGGTGTAATGGCGGCCTGCAAAAGTGCACAAACCTTGCGAGCAAATAATCTAAAGCTCAACTTAGCTTGCAAAGTAGCAGAAACATCTCTAGCGGGGGCTGCAACAGCATCCATCGGTTTTGCAATAGGAGATGTGCCTTGGGGATTTAGCATGTCAAATCAATATCTACGCTTTGATATCTGCGATCGTCCATTAACGGCAACGCGTGGCCATCTTGATGTTGCTCAATTGGGCTCTATTGGCGTCGGGATTACTCCCAACCTTGATCGTGTGAAAGATGCTGTAGCTCAAGGTTGCCCAATCATTCAATATTGAGAACGTCAAAAGCCGCCTTCAGCCTACGAGAGTAGGAGTCGGAAACAGTTTTGATTTCTTCTGGGGTCCACTTTCTAAATCCTTCCCCAGCTTTCATACCTGTTTTCCCATCGGCCATAAGTTGAACTACTTTTGGAGGCAGGGCAGTGATATTGGAGAGTGAAGGATAAATCTCCTTAGCGGCATTCGCCATTCCATCCCAGCCTGAAATTTCTTTTTGTGTCATTGGGCCTACAGCGGCATAACGGAAGCCAAAGCTATATCTCACGGCATCATCAATATCGGCTGGCGTAGCAATCCCTTCTTGAACGAGCGAGAGTGCCTCTCTCATCAAGGCATGTTGAATACGGTTCGCTAAAAATCCAGGAATATCCTTCTTTACCAGGACAGGCTTCTTTTCAATAGCCCTATACAGTTCGCAAGCTTGCTCCGCATATTTAAGCTCTGTTTTTTGTCCCATAACAATTTCAACCAGAGGAACAACTTCTGCAGGCATGAAATAGTGCGCACCCATCATACGGTTTGCGCTTTTGAGGCCTTCTGCAATTTTACTGATGGGGAAGCCTGAGCTATTGCTGCCAATAGGAATGTCTGCTGGCACTACTTGATCAAGGTATTGGAAAACTTTTTGTTTTAGTTCTAAGTTCTCGGCAACAGTCTCAATCACCCAGGAGAATTGATTCCAGTCCTGCCAATCCTCTAGGACGCCAATGAATTGCTGCTTCTTAATGTCAGCGTCATCTTTAGTGGCGTTGTCTCCAACCATACCTATTTTTTTTGCAAGGCTGATGGCTTTGTCCAAGCAAGCGTCAGCCTTATCTTTTGTTCTGCCCAATATGACTACGGGTATGTTTTGAGCAATAAATCCAGCTGCAATGCCAGCGCCCATGATTCCGGTTCCAATAACAGCTACAGATTTCATATTTTTCAACTTATTCGGTTAAGTTATAAACAGCTTAAATTAATTTTGATCAACAACAACTTAAGGTTATCATTATTTATGGTTTAATTGTTTAATAATAAAACGTACTTATCCGTATAACTTACCCTAGGAGATCTCCCCATGACGATGCATAACCCTTTCCAGCCCGTTGAGAAAATTAAAACGGAAGTGTTTTCAACCATGCCAGAGAAGTTTCGCAAAAAATCCCGTACTGGATGGTCCGATCCTAATCGTCAAGGTGCAGAGGTTGAGTGCTTTTTAGAGGGGCCTTCATTCGATCGTGAAGGCAATTTGTGGTTTGTCGATATTCCCTTTGGTCGCATTTTCCGCATTGACACCAAGGGTGAGTGGGAGCTGATTACTCAATATGATGGTTGGCCAAACGGCATGAAATTTCATAAAGATGGGCGCGCTTTTATTTGTGACTACAAAGCAGGGTTGTTGGCACTAGATCCAAAGACTGGAAAAATTGAAACTATCTTAGGATCAATGTATAGCGAAAACTTTAAAGGTTTGAACGATCTACACTTTGCCTCGAATGGCGATTTGTATTTCACAGATCAAGGTCAGACCGGTATTGCTGACCCAACTGGTCGCGTGTTTAGATTGCGTGCCAATGGGCAACTGGATCGTTTGGCGCTTAATGTGCCAAGCCCAAACGGCATTACTTTGAATACTCAAGAAAAGCATGTATTCGTAGCGGCCACTAGATCTCAGCAAATTTGGAGATTGCCTTTGATGGCTGACGGCTCCGTTTCCAAGACAGGTGTAGCGATACAGTTAACAGGTGGCGTTGCGGGTCCAGATGGTATTGAAATGGACTCAGAAAATGGTTTGTTGGTATGTCACCTTGGTATTGGAATCTGGAGATTTGATAACAATATGCTGCCAACCCACTTGATCTACTCTGAGAACCCACATCACCATCATTTGGCTAATATGTGTTTTGGTGGGGCAGACGGAAAAGATCTCTACATTACCGAGTCTTTATCTGGCGATATTCTGAAAGCACGTCTGCCAGTTGCTGGTAAAAAAATGTTTGGACTTTCTTAAATTGAGTGAACGATCACCGTTATATAAGTCTCTAGCCAAAACGCTAGAGCAGCGTATTTATAACGGTGATTGGCCAGTGGGATCCGTCTTGCCTGCCGAGGCGGATCTTTGTCGGGATTTTCAGTCTAGTCGGCATACATTGCGGCATGCATTGCAAATTCTAGAGGCTAATGGCCTTATTTATCGCCATCAAGGCGCGCCTACAAAAGTGGTGTCTAGACAGCGCTTACGCCGTTTCACCCAAAGCTATAACTCTCCAATTGATATTCTGAGTTATTCACGGGATACCTATCGTCAGAACATAGTCGAAGAATTCATTGAGCTAGATAAGTCTCTAAGTCAGATTGTTGGCGCACCGATTGGATCATCTTGGTATCACATTGGCGGAATTCGAAAGCGTCAACAGGCAGAGGAGGTCATTGCCTGGACGGATATTTATATATTGCCCCAGTTTGCTTCGTTGACAAAAGATCCAGAACATACCCAGGTAATGGTGTACGAGCAGATTGAGGAAAAATATGGCGCCCGTATCGAGAGGGCGGAGGTAGATGTATATGCCTCTCAAGTGTCGCCAGAAATTGCGGGAAAACTCCACATCAAGCCTGACACTGCATGTCTGGTCATTATTCGCCGCTATTTTGATGATCAGGATAAATTATTTGAAGTGACGGTAACGCATCATCCGGAGAAAAAATATGTTTACAGCATGGAATTTAAAGCGAGCTCAGAGGCTTAAATCACAGTGAACTATTTATCTATAACTGATGCAGAGCATTTTGTCTCGAGCGCACTCCAAGCAGAGAAAGTTCCTGCAAGTGATGCAGACATTATTGCCAGTCTGATGGTGCAGTCTGATCTCGTTGGCGCTGATGGTCATGGTATTTTCCGTTTGCCGGCTTATTTAAAAAGAATTCGGGCTGGCGGCGTGAATTTAAATCCCAATATTCATATTGAGCGCGAGCAGGGTGCAACTGCGTTGATTAATGGTGACAATGCCTTAGGGCATTTGGTGATGAATAGAGCTGTAGACCTCGCTATCGAAAAAGTGAAGCAGCACAGCGTATGTTGGATTGGTAGTCATTACGGCAATCATTCAGGAGCTGCTTCGGTATATGTTCGTAAGTTAGCGGAGCAGGGTTATATCGGTATTTATATGGCTGTTGGTAATGCAAATCATATGGCGCCATGGGGCGGCATTGACTTATTGTTATCAACCAACCCAATTGCAATTGCAGTTCCAGCAGGCGATGGGCCAACAGTGCTTTTGGATATTGCAACTACTGTAGCGGCCTACGGCAAAGTAAAAGTAGCTGCGCAAAAGGGGGAGTCCATTCCAGATGATTGGATGATTGATCGCCAGGGTAAGCCAATTACAGACCCTAAAAAATCTGCCGAAGGATCTTTATTGCCCATTGGTGGATATAAGGGTTATGGCTTAGCAGTCATGATTGGCTTGCTTGCAGGCGCACTTAATAATGCAGCAGTTGGCAAAGGAACAATTGATTTCAATGCTCACCATGACTTAGTTACAAACACGGGGCAAACGATTATTGCAGTCGATCCAAGTGCGTTTGGAAACACGGAAGAGTTTATTAACAGGGTAATTGCTTTAGTGAATGATTTGAAAAATTCATCAACATTGCCTGGCGTTAAAGATATTCGTGTGCCAGGTGAAGGCGCAGCAAAAACAATGGCAGAGAGAGGTGAAAGGGGTATCCCTGTCTCGCCCGAGCTGCTAGAGGCATTGAATGCTTGCGCCCAGGAATGCGGCATCCCCGCTTTAACGTTTTAAAAAAATACTAAATTACTGGAGGAGACATATGTTTAAAAAACTAATAAAAAACATAGTAATAAGTGCGGTAGTTGTTCCGGCGGTTGTTCCAGTATTTGCAGGGGCAGCCTGGGCTGCCTACCCAGATAAACCCATCAAAATGATGATTGGCTATGCGCCAGGAAGCTCTACTGATATTGTCGGCAGGATGATTGCCAATGATCTCAGTCTTGCTTTAAAGCAGCCCATTATTGTTGAGAATCGTGGCGGCGCAGCAGGAAGCCTAGCAGCAGATGCGGTGGCAAAAAGCGCCCCCGATGGCTACACCATCTTGTTCGCACAAAATGGCCTGGCTATTAATGTGGCAGCCAATCCAAAACTGCCGTTCAATGGCCAAAAAGATTTATTGCCGGTCGTTGGGGTCGCGGCAACTCCTCATATTCTGATTGTCAATAACAACTCACCAGCCAAGAGTGTTGCAGATTTAATAGCAATGCTTAAGGCCGAGCCAGGTAAATTGAGTTTTGGCTCTTCAGGAATTGGTAACTCCGATCATATGGCTGGCGAATTATTTTTAGCCACTACTGGATTACAAGCGATTCATATTCCCTATAAGGGTGGCTCACCCGCTGCTACAGACTTAATGGGCGGGCAGATCGACTTTTATTTCGCAGGCATGCCAGTAGGCCTCCCTTTGTATAAAGGCGACAAGGTAAGGGCATTGGCTGTCACCAGTAAAAATCGTTTTAGTGGCGCCCCAGAATTAGTAACGATTCAAGAGGCGGGCGTTAAGGGTTACGAGATGGCTTTGTGGCAGGGAGTATTTGTTCCTGCCAAAACGCCTCAAGGAATCATCAAGGAGTTAAATAACTCTATTTTGAAGATCCTAGAAACCCCTGAGATGAAGGACCGCTTTCAAAAGGCTGGAGTACAAATTGCCCCGATGAATACTCAGCAATTCTCGGACCTGTATTTTTCAGACATTGCTCGCTGGAAAACGGTGATTGAAAAGGCCAAAATTAAGTTAGATTAACTCTGGCGCTTCAGAAATACGCTAAGCGCTGAGGTCGAATACCAAGACTTCGGCGCTTTTTCCATCAGAGAGTGCTAGTTGGTTTTCCTCCTGCATTAGGAGGGCATCACCGCCATTTAAAACGTGGCCATTCACATCAAGTGAACCACGAATAAGGTGAACGTAGAACTTTCTATTGGGGTCTAATGCTAGCTCGAATGATTGACCCTGATCAAAGAGCCCAGCATATACCTTGGCATCTGCATTAATTTTCACAGCACCATCAGTTCCGGTAGGGGAGGCAATGATGCGCAACTTGCCATCTTTTTCTATTTCTGGAATGGATTTTTGTTCATAGCTCGGCTCAATTTCTAATACATTGGGCTCTATCCAGATCTGTAAAAAATGAGTAGTTTGATCTCTGGCGTGATTGAACTCGCTATGAGTAACTCCACTACCGGCGCTCATGCGTTGGACATCCCCCGGTGGGATTCCTTTGATATTGCCCATACTATCTTCGTGCGCCAACTCTCCAGATAGTACGTAACTGATAATTTCCATATTGCGATGGCTATGCTTGCCAAAACCCATTCCTGCAGCTACGCGATCTTCGTTAATGACGCGCAGATTCCCCCAGCCCATAAAGCGGGGGTCATGGTAGCCCGCAAATGAGAAGGAGTGAAAGCTTTTAAGCCAGCCATGGTCAGCATAGCCACGATCCTGGGATTTTCTAAGATTTATCATGTTTTAGGGCGTTAAAGGACTAGTTGAAGGATTCAGAATAAGCCTATTATCATTAGCTTTAATGATATTTGTCGATCGGTAGCAAATGGGAAGCTTTAAACAAGACATTCAAGAAACGTATCTAGGGCTTTCTGAGAGCGTTCGGGAGAAGTGGGATGACTTTACCCAGTTCCTACAGGAGGCTTGGCCGCTCCTTATTCTCTTGCTGGCAATACTGATGGGCATCTGGTTGTATGCGGATCCACCGCCCCCAAGACATGTCCTTATGGCCACCGGATCATCAGGCGGTTCATACGAAGCTCTTGGGAAAAAGTATGTAGAGTTTTTCAAGGCAAAGGGTATTACTTTAGAGTTGGTAGCCACAACAGGCGCGCAAGAAAACATTGATCGCTTAGCAGATCGTGATGACCCCGTACAAGTTGCTTTTGTTCAGGCTGGAGTAGACCACACCAAGGAAGTAACTGGTATTCAGTCCTTGGGTGCAATTGCCTATGATCCTATTTGGTTTTTTTATCGAGGTTCGGAGCTAAAGTCTACCGAGTCCGATTCAGTTGGCGTCGTATTTCAACATTTTGCCAATAAAAAGATTTCTGTGGGAATTGAGGGCAGCGGTACCTACGCTCAGTCAACCAAAATACTGAAGGCCGCAGGCTATAAAAAAGGGGTACAAATTCTCAATCTTGCTGGATATGATGCGGTGAAGGCGCTCCAGGCGGGCGAGATAGATGGAGCCTTTATTGTGGATTCCTATGATGCTCCCAATGTACAGACCTTGTTAAACGATAAGTCATTGCATTTAGTCACTTTTAAACGTGCAGCAGCCTATGTCAAATTAATGCCTTATCTCAATATTTTGGATGTCCCCCAAGGGGCTTTTAATTTGCCACGCAACTTTCCACCAACGGATATGAAGCTGTTGGCAACAACAACAAATCTATTGATTGATGATCGCATGCATCCGGCGATTCAATTTCTATTTTTAGAAGCTGCCAGACAGATTAATGGCAAAGAATCTTTCTTTGCTGAGCGCGGAGAGTTTCCATCCTTTAAAGATTCCATGTTGCCTGAAAGTCCCGTCGCAATTCATTATGAGAAAAATAATTACCCCTTATTGGTAGCCTATTTCCCGTTCTGGGTGGCCGAGCTTATTAATCGCCTCATTTTTGTATTCCTGCCCTTCTGTGTATTGAGCTATCCGCTTTTACAGGCTCTGCCAGGATATCGCGCTAAGCGCATGCAAAATAAGATCAATCGCTTATATGGTTCTTTAAAATCCTTGGAGCAAGAATTACTGAATGGGTTTGACGATCAACAGCGGGATGAATATCTAAAGAGGCTTAATTTACTTGAGTATCAAGCTTTAAATATTAAAGTTTCTAAGCGCCTGTCTGGCGACTACTATGCCTTGCGAGCTAGCATTGATTACGTGCGTAATTGCTTGAATAGGGGCGTACACCCCTATCAATTTGATGAAGGCATTGATCCTGACTTATAGGGCTTTATTCGCTATCACCATTTCTGCTGGGGAATTTAAATGAAGCGTAACGAACGACTGCATTAGCCAGAGCCAAAATGAGAATGGTAAGCCCCATAAAGAGGATGGCCATATCAGCCTCGTGCTTGGTGTTAACTAAGTCAATGATGAGACGAGTTACCGCAGTAATCGCTACATAAATCAAAAAGCGAACTGGCATATGATTGGTTTTGAAATAAATCCCGACCATGGCGCCAATTTCGAGATAGATAAATAGCAAGAGCAGGTCTTCGATTGAAGCCGATCCTTTATTAACCATACCCAGGAATGCAACAGCTGCTGACCAAACGGTTGCGGCACCGATTCCAAATAATGCAATCCGATGAAATAAAGAGACAAATAAGTTTCCAATGGGAACGGTCCATCTTTCAATGGCATCTTCTAATTTGGATGCATCTTTTGGTGAGGTAGGGGTCATATTCATTAAGCCTCCGAGTTTTTTAATCTGTTTTGTTTAGTATAGGTATCTATGCGGCCATGTAAACAAAAAAAGAGGCGCCAAGCCCCCTTTTTTTGGAAGTATTGACTTAGATCAACCCAGGCTGTCCGCCCAAATATTATGAGCCCAGCCCCAGGCATATACCCCTTCAAGAGTTGAGGGTGCCGGAGATAGTCCGCCTGCACCATGAACAGGCTCAAAAGTTTTCTTAGCGACACTGTATTGATGAACGCTAGCCACGTGAATTACTTCTCGTTCGTTCACAAAACTGTAGCAAGTATTGTTCACTACTGGCGCTGGATTAACTTCCCAGTTACTGAGTTCAGCCACAATCGCGGCAGCCGCCACTTTGGCATGTTGATTGGCCATGTGCCCTGACTTAGGCATTGCTGGCGCTACTTGAATCGAGTCACCCAAGACATGAATGTCTTTTTGTGCAGTAGATTCAAAGTTGAGATAATTCACATTAACCCAGCGGCCGTTAGCATTTGCTAAACCAGTTTTGACGGCAATCTCACCGGCGCTCATCGCCGGTAGAAGATTTAAAACATCTGCTTTAATATCTTCTTGCACTTCAAATTTCAAAGTTTTTGTTTTTGCATCCACGGCGGTGACATTGTATTTGGGCAAATACTCAATGAATCCTGGGTACTGTTCTGCCCACACCTTCTTAAAGAGCGCACCTTTTGAAGTGACATCTTGGTTAGCATCCAAAATGAGAACTTTAGACTTAGGCTTGTGGTGCTTAAGATAGTTTGCTACCTGGCAGGCTCGCTCGTAAGGTCCTGGAGGGCAGCGATAGGGGGCTTCTGGAATACTAATGGCAAAAGTGCCACCATCACGCATAGAGGCGAGTTGTTTATGTAAGGCGGTAGTTTCAGGACCCGCTTTCCAGGCCTGGAGGGTAACGCCTGCTTTATTGGCTTGAGCCAGTCCTTCAATACTGTTCATCATTAAGGCAACACCGGGTGAAACGATCGCTTTGTCATAGCGTAAGGTTTTCCCAGAGGCAAGCTTGACTGTTTTTTTATCGGGGTCGATGCTGGAGACGCTGTCCCGAATGATCTTCACGCCATGACGCTTACTCAGATTGTCATAAGGGGTCGTAATTTCAGATATTGTGCGTGAGCCACCTACAACTAAATTAGATAGTGGGCAGGAAACAAAGGCTGCATTGGGCTCAATCAATGTCACCTTAGCAGTGTTGTTAGAGAACAAGCGTAAATATTTAGCAGCGGTAGCGCCACCATATCCTCCGCCAATCACAAGGATTTCTGCCTTTTGTAAATTAGCGTGGGCTTGACCAGAAAAGCCTGCCAGCAAACCAAGTGCGGCGGTGCTCTGACCTATAAAGTGTCGACGATCCATGGTGGGCTTCCTTGTTAGTTCTTGCCAAGTTGATTGGCGATGGTATTAAGCTGTTCTTCGGTATAGCCCTTGGTAAGCTGCGGCATGATAGTGCCGTCCAATGACCCAGATTTATAAGCCATCAATTTTTCTAATATTTGCGCGTGAGTAAGATTGTTGATGAGTGGGATGTTGCCATCAACAACACCGTTTCCGTCAGTGCCATGACAATTTGCGCAGGTTGCTGCAAGACTACGTTTATATAAATTGCTTGCATCTGGATTTTGCGCTAAAGAAAGACTGCTCCATAGACACAATCCAATATATGTCGATACTACGATTCCGGGTCTTGAAAACAGTGCTCGCATGCGGCCTTTCTCCATTCGAATTATTTTTTTGACTCATAGGTGTATTGCTTTATGAGTATCTTAATCAAGAAATCCATAAAAAGTAGCGCTTACCTCAGATTCATTTTTCATAAGCTCATTCGAAAATGCGGGCCTGATGTATTTTGTTGGAATTTCCTATAAGCCCTATAAACTACGGGTATGAGAATTTCATTTTCTTACCGTTCCGCCTTATTGATACTCCTTTTAGGTGTATTTACCTACCTTTATGGTTTGGATAGCCGATTTGCGCCAAAAAACGGTGATGAGTATCCCTATATGCATATTGTGCGCATGACGGCGGACTCGGCCCAATGGCTGCCACTGCAGTCTGAAATGGATGGCATTAAAAACACTAAGCCGCCACTGATATTTTGGCAGGGTATTGCTAGTACGCATTGGGCAAGCGAATGGAGTTTGGCAAATTTGCGTTGGCCTAGTGTTTTATATACCGCACTAACGGCATTTTTCTTATTTTTAGCAGTCCGACGTTTCAGTGGCAAAACGCAAACTGGAATATTGGCATCATTAGTATGGCTCTCCTTTTTTGCAACCTATCGCTACGGTCGACCATTCTTAGCGGACCCCCCAGAAGTATTTTGGGTATCGCTACCATTTATGGCGATTTTGTATTGGGGTAAAAGTGCATTTGAATCTAAATTCTTTTTCCCATTGATGGCGGGGGTGTGTTTTGGTCTTGCGCTATTTGCAAAATCTTTTGCCTACATCGTTCCTGCTAATTTTGCTTTGGGGCTCTATTACTGGCGCTGGCGGCAGTGGAGTATTCCTCAGGTACTCATCCGCGACCTATATAAGTTGATCCTGATTACTGTACTTGCCCTCGGCGTATTTGCCTTGTGGTTTGCCATGGACCCATATCCAGAAGCTGTTTGGAGCGAATTTGTACTGGGCGAGAATGCCGGTAAGTTTGCCGCTCGTCAGTCTAGTTATTTTATGGATTTGCTGCGCGGTGGAGATAGCATTTGGCTTTTAATTTTGACGACGATTGCTAATGCAGGCCTATTTAGCTTTGTATTGATATCAAGTTTGATGCAATGCTGGCGTACACGTCGCTTTCTGAATTTAGAAGAGGTGCTATTACTGCTTTTGATAGCAGCGTTCTTTATTGTGTTCAGCTTACCTAGTCAGCGTTCAGGTCGTTATCTTTTGCCAGTGATGCCAGCCTTTGCGGCGCTGATTGCCTTATATTGGGATAAGTTGCCTTTATGGGGCTTCCGCATTGCCTTGCTCTTGCAATTACTGGTGTTATCACTCTTGTTTTGGATTGGTATCAATCTTCAGTTCTCACAATTTATGGGTGATGCTGGCGCATGGACTTATTCCTATTGTCATTGGATTCTCATGGCGGCAGGAATATTGCTGGTCTTGCTTGGCTTGCTGAATCGGCGTTTCACTAAAACCATTTCTTTGGCAGCCTGCTTTTTGGTTTATTGCGGGTTGACTAGTAGTCTTGCTCCATTAGAAGGGCGCTTAGGGCGCTACTCGGTAGAAACGATTGCTCGGTTGGCAGGCAGGGATGTTTGGATTCCTTGTGACTATCGAGCCAAGGATGAGGAGTATCGATTGTTGCTACCAGGTGCAAAGCTGCATGGCTATTTAGCGAAAGATGCTAGTGATGTCGCAACTCTGACATCCGTCTACTCTCTAGTTGCGGTGCACACTTCTTTGGGTACTCAGCCTGCACTATGTGATTCTTGTCAGATTGTTGGACAAAGAATGGAGATGAGGGCCCGTCACTCTAATGAAGAAATTCAGGAAATGTTGATGGGGCATATTGGTAAATATTTATTTGTTAATGAATACCTGATTTTTACACCGGTGGCGACCCCAGATTTATCCAACTTAAAGGATGTTTGTAGATGAGTCGTGTCATTGCTCTTTGTTTTTTGTTGCTTGCTGCAGTGATTGGCTTTCTGCATATTGATAGTCGCCCAGTGTGGGCGCCATTTGCTACTCCTTCTTTCCAAGTAGATGATGTTCTGGATGAGCCTGTAGTAATGAAGACAAAAGATCTCATCAAGATTAATATTTCCGTACCGCAATCACGTTGGCTTCCTGATACTGGCGCTGCCTCAGTCCATGCAGCTTCAATGATTGCCCTCAAGGATGGTGCAGTGAGAGCGTTTTGGTTTGCCGGTAGTCGCGAAGGTGCTGCTGATGTATCGATCTACAGCTCCGTATATGACCCGAAGTCTTCTAGCTGGAGTGCGCCCATTGTTGTGATGGATCGCATTAGTGCGGAGAAGGGGCTTTCACGTTATATCGCTAAGTTAGGCAATCCTGTGCCAGCCAGATTGGCTGATGGACGTCTGCAATTGTTCTTCGTCACCGTCTCTATTGGCGGTTGGGCGGGTAGTTCAATTTCTGCAATGACTTCGGATGATGAAGGTTTGACATGGAGTAAGCCGCAACGCCTCATCAGCTCCCCGTTACTGAATTTAAGCACTCTCGTGAAATCCCCTAATGTGATGTTCACCGATGGTCTACTAGGCTTGCCTGCCTATCATGAGTGGATAGGGCGTTTTGGCGAGTTCTTAAGGTTGGATGCAGGGCAGGTAATTGATAAGCGTCGTATGAGTTCTGGGCGCGGTGCGATTCAGCCACTCGTATTTGTAAATGACGCGCAATATGCCAGTGCATATTTCCGGCAAACACGGAGCTCTGGGTTACCAAAGAAAATCCCGGTTAGTCATACAGAAAATGCGGGTCAAACATGGCAGCAGGCAGAAGATTTGGATATTGCCAATCCCAATTCTGCAGTTGCTGGGCTTGTTCTCAAAAGCGGCGCTCGCATTTTGGTTTTAAACAATATTGAAAATGGGCGCTATCGTTTGGTCTTATTGATGAGCGATGTTAAATCTGAGCAATGGCAAACCGTTGAGGTATTGGAGGACGATGAAGCTATACCTGAAGCTCAACGTAAAGAGTTCTCATACCCTTACTTAATCACTGTAGACGGTGATGATGCACATTTAGTCTATACCTGGGATCGCAAGAAGATCCGACATCGTTATTTTTCTGGTGCTTGGCTAAGACATGCCTATCAGCAAATAAACAGTGCTGAAGCAGATCCGGCTCATCAGGAGGTGCGGCAATGAATCAGTTCATGCAAATCATAGCTTTGATTGAATTATCCATTTCCTGTGCGGTAGTGGGTATTTGGATCTTGCAAAAGTTTTCTCCAAATGCTTTTCCATTCGCTATCAAAGTATTTTTTGTCCTTCTGATGGGAAATATTCTGTTTTGGCCATTTGGTATGAATTTACCTTTGGTTGCCTATGTGCGTGGCTTGACTGGTGATCTGAGCATCGTGCTGACTTTATTGTTGTGGAGCTCATTGCTACCAGCCAATAAGCCTGCACCGATTGTTTTTAAATTTGTGGTGACAATCATCGCATTATGTTTTTATCCATTTGCCCTGGGCTTGGGAATGGTCGATCCTTATGTATGGGGTTACGGATCCATACCATTCTTAATTCCGGTCCTATTTTTTGCCCTAGTCTGTGGCTTGGCAAATTGGATGAAGGGTGTATGGATTATTGCTATCGCCATTCTTGCTTGGACAGTCCATTGGCATGAGTCTGCCAATCTTTGGGATTACTTGCTGGATCCATTCTTGACCATCTGGGCTATATGCGCCTGTATTGGCATGATGTATAGAAGGAAAAGGGACAAAGCCCGCTCTGGATATTTGTTTAGACCGGGTTAGGACTCATCAAACGCAAGGTTGTAAAGTAATATGCATCTAGTGAGTTATTGAATTTATATAGATCAATGCTGAGGCAGATATGAAGCAGACAAGCCAACAAAGTATTTCTGTGTTGAGTAAGAAAGTGAGGTTGCTAACGTTAGTAATGATCACTTTTGGATCCCTTCTCAATGGATGCGTTATGAGCCCTGATCCTTATCAATCTAGCGGATATTACCCTCAAGGTTATGTGCAAGGCGGAGGATACGCTGGATCCGGCTACAACGCTGGCCCGCAAACTATTTCTTCAGAGCAATTACAGTCATTGGTCTCGCCAATTGCGCTGTATCCCGATTCTTTGCTGTCGCTGATGCTGCTGGCCTCAACCTACCCGTTAGAGGTAGCAGAAGCTCATAATTGGCGAGCTAGCAATGCTTCATTGGCGGGTGATGATCTGCAAAATGCACTCAAGGCCCAATCTTGGAACGATAGTGTTAAATCTTTAATGTCGTTTCCAAAAGCATTCAATATGATGGGCAATAAATTGCAGTGGACCCAGAATTTAGGTAATGCTTATAAGCTCCAAGCCGCAGATACCATGAAAGCAGTTCAAGCTCTCAGAAAAATGGCTGTTAAGGCCGGTACCCTAAAGACTAATAAGCAAATTACCGTAACAGCTGATGCGGACGGGAACGTCTTGATCAGCCCAGCCAATACAAAAGTAGTTTACATCCCAACCTATAACCCCACGGTTGTTTATGGGCCCTGGCCATATCCAGAGTACCCTCCGTATCCTATCTACAACCCAGCTTGGGGTCTGATGACTTTTGGTGCGGGATTTATGATCGGCGATGATTTTTGGACGCAACCCAATTGGAATAATGGCACGATTAATTCTACGAACATCAATGCATCTGGGCGCATACCCTCTCGTGCAATTATCGGACCAGCAAATGTTGCTAACCAGCAGCGCTTGCTGAACGACTGGAAAAATAAAGCTACTCCAGAGGAGAGGCAGGCGGCCAGAATGGATGGTCAGCGCGCTAATAATGCTTTTCAGAAAGATGCAACTCCTGAAGAAAGAAGTCAGGCAGCGCGATTAAATCAAGAAGCGCGCAATGATGCCCAGATGGATAGATCTAATCCCAATATCTATCGCGAGGCCGCTCAAGAAAACGCTTTGCGAGATCAAGCGCGCTTTGATGGTAATCAAGATCGCTCACGTAGCTTTGATGAGGGTGGGCGAGATGGAGGATTTGGCGGCGGCCATATGGGTGGATTTGCCGGTGGTGGTGGCGGACATATGGGCGGATTTGGTGGCGGTGGAGGCGGTGGTGGCCATATGAGTGGCTTTGGCGGTGGGCACATGAGCGGTTTTAGGCGTTAACATTTACTGAGAGAAAAGAATCATGAAAACATTCACAGCAACATTTGTACTTATTGTATCCATCCTTTCCTCTGCTCCAAGTGCATTTGCGCAGAAGGATCTCCCAGCGGATGATGCTAGTACTACTGCATTTGTTGAGCTCTGCAAAAATCCTGATGATGATCAAGGTCGCAGTTTTTGTTTTGGTTTTGGCGAAGGAGTCTATCAGGGATACTTGGCGAATCGTCGTCCAGATGCCGAGCCAGCCATTTGCTTTGTAAATAAGAGCGAGACTCGTAATGAGGTCTTGCAAAAGTTCCTGGTATGGACCAAGACAAACCCTCAGTTTAATAAAGAGAAAGCAGCTAAAACTTTAATGCGTTTCTTTGCTGATAATTACCCCTGTAAATAAGAACTCAGCACAATAAAAAAGCCAGCGAGATGCTGGCTTTTTTATTTCTAAGGTAAGTCCTTAATCAGCATAGGCTCCAGCCTTGCGAATTACAGGACCCCATTTATTAATCTCAGCCTCAAGATGTTCTTGCAAGCCTTTTGGAGTTCTCTTAGCTGGTGGAACAATTTCAATATTGGACTCTGCTAAACGAGCCTTTACTTCAGGGTCATTCAAAGCAACGTTAAGCGCCTTATTGATTTTATTGACAACTGCTGGAGGCGTGCCTTTAGAGACATACATACCGTGCCAAACTTTTACTTCAAAACCTTTCAAGCCTTGTTCATCCAAGGTGGGTATGTTCGGTAAGGCTGGCAGGCGTTTTGGTGTGGTAACACCATAGGCTTTTACTAAACCATCTTTAATATAAGGAACAGTCTGCGTGGTCTGATCGCAGAGTAGGTCAACCTGGCCACCAAGCAAATCGGTTAATGCAGGGCCGGTTCCTTTGTAGGGAACGGTTGTTAATTCCACGCCTTCACGCGACATAAATAAAAGGCCGCACAACTGAGACACCGCACCAGGACCAGCGTTAGCTAGCGTCACTTTATCCTTATTGGCCTTGATGTAGGTCTCTAATTCTTTAAAGTTGTTTGGTGGGAAATTCTTGCGACCCAAAAGCACCATTGGTACATCCACGACTTGGCCGATGTATTCAAAGTCCTTCATCGGGTCAAAGTTCAATTTTTTATACAAAGCCGGCGCAGTAGCCATGCCCATGTGATGAATAAAAATCATGTAGCCATCTGGAGCGGAACGCGCAACTCGGGTGGCTGCAATGGTGCCGCCTGCGCCAACAGTATTCTCAACAATAACGGTTTGACCCAATTCTTTACCCATCGGCACAGCAATCAGACGGGCAACAGCGTCTGTAGGTCCGCCGGCAGCAAAAGGTACAACCAAGGTGATGGGCTTATTTGGATAGGGATCTGCAGCTAACACATTACCTGCAATAAATCCTAGGGTAGTGATTGCATAGAAACCGGCAAATAGTGATTTACGTAATTTCATTTTAGTCTCTAGTAGTAGTTATAAAAATTATATGAGTGCAAAACAACTCTGGGTTATTTTGCCAGTTTTGCAACTCCTTAGACATAGGAAACTCTTAGTGTTTACCAGCAATTGCCAGGGTTCTTTTGGCTAGTAGCACCACGGGTCGATCAATCATACGGCCATCTAGCTTTACAGCGCTGCCCTTGGAGGCCACATCTGCCTCAACGACCCGTTGGGCCCAGGCTAGTTCTTCTTCGGTTGGCGTAAATGCCTTGATGACGATAGCCACTTGTTTTGGGTGAATACAGAGTTTTCCGCCAAAACCCATACGCTTTGCGCGTTCTGAGTCATCGGTAATGCGCTCAATGTCGTCAGTAGATGGTGTAACCCCATCAATAGGAGGGGCAATCTGTGCAAGTCGTGATGCTAAAACGATCTGAAACCGAGCTGTTTGTAATTCGATCTCTTGGCGGTCGCAGACCATGCCCAGATCCGCTTGTAAATCTAAATTACCCAAAGCAAGGCGAATCACTTGGTTGGAGTATGCAATTTCTTTCAGTTTATCCAGGCCAATTGCCGTTTCAATCATGGGAATGATTGCAGTATTGGGGAGTATGAGGGCGGCACCATTAATTTGGTCGAGCGATTCGCTTTTGGGAATCAATAGACAGGCAACTTCAAGTTGTTGCGCGAGAATTAAATCGCCTGAATAAAATTTACTACCAGGTGAGTTTGTACGAATGACTAGACGCTTCTTTTGCTCAGGACTAAAGCTAGGCCATGCAGTGCGAATGGCGTCACGCGCACTCTCTTTATCTTCCTCCGCAACGGCATCTTCTAAATCCAAGACAACGCCGCTAGCACCACTATCGAGGGCTTTCATAAAACGTTCAGGACGAGTGCCTGGTACAAATAGAAAGTTAGTACTAAAGCCTAGTGGTGTATCAAGTGGGTTCATATCAATCTAGAAAATAAGGGAGCGAGTGGTGGGTTTACTTATGCGGATGGCAGTAGAAAGCCTATCTTGGCTTGTTTGCGGATATTCCACAAGAGATCAATTGCTTTACTCATCTCTGTTGGGCTGGCACCCCCGCTAAAAGCAGCTAAGCGCATTGCCTTGTCTGTTATCTCTGCGCGAGATAGGGTATTACCAGGGTCGCCTTTAGGTTCGTCTACGCGACCCTCCAGAATTTGTCCATTGTTCAGATGAACTTTGACTTTGCCAATCCAACGTTGCGGATAAGCACTATCAACCTCTGGATCGAGAATCATCGAGACGCGCTCACGGAAGGTGCAGATTGCATCATCATGAAAGTGCTGATCAAATTCTTGCAGGCCAGCAAATTGGTAATGTGCAACCAAAGCGAGCACCGTTCCCATAGAAAACTTAGACTGATGCACAGTAGCAGGGTCAGTTACCGGGCCTAATACATCAATAGCACCTTGGTGAACCAAGGTTTCTATTTTCGCAATATCGTTAGGCGTTAGTTTGTTTACCAACATGACTTGAAGTAGGGCGTCAGCAGCGGGGTGAGTATGACGACAGGAGGCGTAATACTTAAAGCTTGTTTCTGCTAAAGCCCAGCGAGTACCTAAACGATCAACCAATTTACTGGGGTCACTATCGCTTGACATGCCTGCCGCTAATCCCTGCTTACCTTCTAGGATATGTTCAGCACCTGTAAAGCCAGCTTGTGCAATATAGGCAGACATTAAGCCAGTGGAGGCCGCATGGGCGGTATGTAGTTGTTTGGAGTCTGCGGCATCACGCAGAAACTCCCAAAGGCCGGCTGATTGAGTCCCCGCAGAGCCAAAGGCATGGAGCATTTGTTCTGAATTGAGTTTGAGTAGGCGACCAACTGCCGCAGCAGCAGCTAATGTGCCGGCCGTTCCGGTGGTATGAAACACTTTGTAATGAGAGCGACCTAAAAATTCCCCAACCCGAATACCTACCTCGTAGCCTGCCACTGCAGCAACCAATAAATCTTCACCAGAAGCGCCAATGGCTTGCGCGTAGGCTAATGCTGGAGGAAATACCACCGTAGCTGGATGAAAGACTGATCCATTGTGGACGTCGTCTTGTTCTGCAACATGTGATGCTGCTGCATTAGCCATTGCCGCTAAAAAGGGGCTAGAGGTTTTGCGAGAAACTAAAACTTCAGAGGGACCAGCGTGTCTTGCATCAAACCCACCCATATTTTGGGCAAACTGAGTAATGAGTTCCACTGGGCGCGAGCCTTTGCCAGCAATAGCTGAACCAAACCAATCAACCAATAGGTCTTCGGCGCGGCTCATGACGTCGCTTGGAATATCTGCAGCTTTTAAATTGGCCGCAAAGCTAGCTAGCTCAAGAGAAAGGTGTTGAGTGGTCATCAGTAAACCTTCATGTGTTTAGGCTAGAACACCGGTTGCTTGCATAGTGAGCCAGCCTTCATGGTCCTCCGCCCAAATGGAAATGGTTTTTCCACTCGGATCTTTTTCTAGATCCGGCTTGGCATTGACTTTAAAGATGTTGATATCAAAAGTAGGGCGTATAGCGCGGAACTCAAAACTTTTAAGCTTGCATCCTAGAATGCTTTGGCGCACTAGATCTACCAATAGTGTCGCAATCAAAGGGCCGTGCACGATTAAACCGGGGTAGCCTTCAACTTCAGTGACATATTTGCGATCATAGTGAATGCGATGGCCATTAAAAGTTAATGCTGAATAACGAAATAGAAGTACGTCATCAGGTGTAATTGTTTTACTCCATTTAGCATCCGTCGGTGCGGCAGTAGGGGCAACAGGTTTATCGTCTGGCCCGGGCGCATCCCGATACACAATGTCATGCTCTTCAATAATCGCTAGACCGTTCTGGTTGGAGATTTTGTGATTGACCAATACGAAAATTAAATCACCGGTGCGACCTGCTTTATGGGTTACTGACTCAATCGTGGAAACGCGTTCAATCTCGTCGCCAACAGCAAGTGGTTTTAACCATTCAATGCGGCTACCTGCCCACATGCGACGAGGTAGTGGAACCGGCGGAAGAAAGCCACCACGTTTTGGATGACCATCAGATCCGATTTCGGATTCGCGGGCGTGGGGCAGAAAATACAACCAGTGCCACAGCTCAGGTAAAAAAGTCCCCTTACTTGGTGCAGCATCATCGCGATCCAAGGTTGCGGATAGTGCGCGCACGGGGGCTGCTGTGACGGTGTCCTGCAGAGACTCTGTTTTACCAAGCCATTCTTGCAGGTGGGTGATAGTTTGAGGTTCGATTCGCATAAGTTCCATTATGCCAATCTTGTGAAAAAACTCACCCTATCAAAATAGAGATGTAGTAGAAGAGTAATCCAGCTAAGGCTGACCCGCCCAATACCGAAAGAACACCCTTTTGAAACTTAAATAAAGCTAAACCAGCTAGAGCGCAGATCAAAATCGAGATCCAAGAGATCGAGCCGCCAAAGCCTCTTGGTAGAAAGACGTGATAAGCAAAGAAGAGGCCTAGATTAGCAATGACACCAACGACTGCCGCTGTGATTGCTGTTAGCGGGGCTGTAAATCCTAGCTTGCCATGTGTTGACTCAATTAACGGACCGCCTACTAAGATAAAAAAGAAGGAGGGTAAAAAAGTAAACCAAGTAGCAACACAAGCACCCAACACCCCAAACCAAAATGGATTGGTATTGCCAATGAGATGTTGGATATGTCCTGCAAGATAGCCAACAAAAGCCACTACCATGATGAGTGGTCCTGGCGTAGCCTCGCCTAGCGCTAAACCATCAATCATTTGGTTGGCGCTGAGCCAATGAAAGTGTTCGACTGCTCCTTGGTATACGTAGGGTAGAACTGCGTACGCACCACCAAAAGTCATCAAGGCGGCTTTGGTAAAGAACCACGCGATATTTGGGTACAAGGTCTTCCAGTCAAAGATGGCTATTAATACACCAATAGGAAGGAGCCAGCAAGTAAATGCGACAAGGCTATGACGGACCGCTTTTGAATAAGTAAATCTGGCGTGTTCGGGAGTAGGAGTGTCGTCATCAATGATGGCGCTACCAAATTGTTTTGCTTCTTTCGTGCTATGCCCACCAGCTTGTTGGAAATATTCTGGATAGCGTTTACCACCCCAATATCCGATTGCTGCTGCAATCAGTACGATGATGGGAAAAGCGAGATTCAGAATAAAGATGGCGAGAAAAGATCCAAGAGCGATCCATTGGAGTGCTTGGTTATGAATTGTGCGTTTACCAATTCGCACGGCAGCGTGCAACACGATTGCAGTCACTGCAGGTTTGATGCCAAAAAAGATGGCGGCAATCCAGGGGACTTGTCCGAAGGTGAGATATACCCACGACAACCCAATCAAAATGAACAGGGAAGGCAGCACAAAGAGCGTACCCGCTAGGATACCGCCCCAGCTGCGGTGCATGAGCCAGCCAATATAGGTCACTAGCTGTTGGGCCTCTGGCCCTGGTAATAGCATGCAGTAGTTCAGCGCATGTAAAAAGCGCCGCTCAGAAATCCAGCGACGCTTTTCAACTAACTCCTGGTGTAGAACGGCAATCTGTCCTGCTGGCCCACCAAAACTGATGAAGCCTAGCTTAGCCCAAAACTTCAGGGCCTCGCGCATTGGAATGCTCAAACTTCATCCATTCCGCCAACCACTTGACTAAAGCCGTTGTCAACGTAAATGATTTCAGCGGTGATGCCATTGGCTAAGTCAGACAATAAGAATGCAGCAGTATTGCCTACATCATCAATCGTCACATTACGGCGCAGTGGAGCAGTTTCCTCAACCGCTTGCAAAATCTTGCCAAAGCCTTTTATGCCAGAAGCGGCCAAAGTTTTAATTGGGCCAGCAGAGATGCCGTTAGCGCGAATGCCTTTAGGGCCAACTGAGCCAGCGAGGTAGCGAACGGATGCTTCAAGCGATGCTTTTGCTAAACCCATAGTGTTGTAGTTAGGAACATTCTTCATGGATCCTAAATAAGTCAATGTGAGCAATGAAGATTTATCACGCAACATTGGGAGCGCTTCTTTTGCCATCGCTGGGAAGCTGTAAGCAGAAATGTCGTGAGCAATCTTGAAGCCTTCACGAGAAAGACCTTCCAAGAAATCGCCGGCAATTGCTTCGCGTGGCGCAAAGCCAATCGCGTGTACAAAACCATCAAATTGGGGCCAGGATTTGGCTAAATCCTTAAAAAGGGCGCTGATTTGTTCGTCGCTGCCCACATCGCAGTCAAAAATCAGTTCGGTATTGAATTCTTTTGCAAAATCAACGATGCGGTCCTTAAAGCGCTCACCTACATAGGTAAAGGCTAGTTCAGCACCTTCGCGGTGGCAGGCCTTGGCTATGCCATAGGCAATAGAACGGTTGGAGAGGAGGCCGGTAATGAGGATTTTTTTGCCGGTGAGAAAGCCCATGTTGTGTCCTTTACTTCAAATATGATTAGCTATCTACAATTGTTGCATATATGCCCACCTTAAAGCTCATTCGACAAATTGCCTATTTATTGCTGCTAGCCCTGCTAGCGGGGCTAGGGGCCAATATAGCTCTGGCAGGACAAGGGATTGCACAATACGGCAAGCCTAAATATCCCGATGGATTTGCCCATTTTGATTACGTAAATCCCAATGCTCCCCGCGGTGGAACCCTGGTCTTGCCAAACCCAGGGCAAAGAACGAGCTTTGATAAATTCAACCCATTTACCCTGAGAGGTATCACCGCTCCCGGTATCGAATTGATGTTTGAGTCATTGGCCGAGGGAAGTGCTGATGAGGTCTCCAGTATTTACGGTTTATTAGCAGATGATATTCAGGTAGCCAAAGATCACAAATCGGTCACCTTCCATCTTCGATCTGAGGCAAAATTTTCAGATGGCAGTCCAGTCTTGGCTGCTGATGTTAAATATAGCTTTGATACCTTGATGAGCGGTAAAGCGCATCCGCGTTATAAAACTACCTTTGCGGATATTAAAGAAGCGGTTGTTTTGTCTGATCGATCCATCCGCTTCGACTTTAAGAATGACAATACTGAACTACCTATCCTGGCGGGAACATTCCCAGTGTTCTCGCGGAACTGGGGCAAGCAAGCAGATGGAACGGTGATTCCATTTGAGAGTCTTGCCTTTGAAACGCCAATCGGTAGTGGGCCTTATTTGATTGAATCTTTCAAAGCAGGTAAATCGATTGTTTTTAAAAAGAACCCAAACTATTGGGCTGATCAACTCGGAAAACCGTTAAATATCCGCGTTGGCTTTTATAACTTTGATCGAGTCCTTTATAAGCTTTACAGCGATGATGCTGTTAGGCTGGAAGCCTTTAAAGCGGGGGAGTTTGATGCTCTGGTTGAATATCGCGCCAAGATCTGGGCTAAAGGGTATGTGGGCTCTAAGTTTGATCAAGGCGTTCTCTTAAAGAAAGCATTCCTAAATCATAATGGCGCTGGCATGCAAGGTTTCGCTATGAATGTGCGACGGCCTATTTTTAAAGATGCGCGTGTGCGCGAAGCCTTAGGCTATGCACTTGATTTTGAATGGCTCAATCGCCAAATATTTTTTGATCAGTACAGCCGTATCAATAGTTATTTCACCAACAGTGATTTGAGTGCCAACTTTGATGGCCCTCGCAAACCTACAGAGTCAGAGCTAAAGCTACTCAAGCCCTTAAAAGCAAAATACCCACAGTGGGTTCCGGATGCAGTCTTTGGCCCGATGCCTGCGGCGCCATCAACTAAGTCGCCTGGCAGCCTACGCCAGAATTTGAAGAAAGCCCGTGAACTCCTTCTTCATGCGGGCTGGCAATATCGTGACGGTGCATTGCGCAATGAAAAGGGTGAGCCATTTCGTTTTGAGATAGTTGAAGATGGTGGATTTTTCTTGAGAGTGATTTCTGCTTATGTACGCAACTTAGAAAAGCTGGGAGTGCAAGTAGATATTCGGACCAGCGATTTTGCTTTGCATCAAAAGCGTATGAATGAATACGACTTTGATATGACCACCGTCAGATTTCAGGACTCCCAAAATCCAGGAAATGAACTCTGGGACCGCTTTGGCAGTCAGGCCGCTAAAGAAAAAGGCTCTGATAATGTGATTGGCGTGCAGTCTCCCGTGGTGGATGCTTTGATTGATGAAATTACCAAAGCACAAAATCGGGAACAGCTAAGAACCGCAACGAGAGCTCTAGATAGAGTTCTGTGGAATAGTTACTACGTTGTGCCGCAGTGGTACAACCCAACCCATCGCGTTGCCTTTCGCCACGAGATGCGTTATCCAGAGCCTCCTTTGTATTACTCGGCCGAGGCATGGATCATGCAAAACTGGTGGAAAGAAGAGGCTAAATAATGCAAGGTCAAATGCGCGCCTATATTTTTAAACGTTTGCTTCTAATGATTCCGACAATCTTGGGGGTCCTAACTCTTACCTTTGCAGTAGTGCAATTTGTTCCAGGTGGTCCAGTAGAGCAAATGGTATTGGAGTTAAAAGGGAAGGGCGGTGCTGCAACAGGCGGCTCCGAGTCCTCCGGATCCGGATCAACCTATCGCGGCCGTCAAGGTGTCGATGCACAGCGTCTAGAGGAAGTTAAAGCCTTATACGGTTTCGATAAGCCGCCACTCGAACGCTATTTCATGATGTTGGGCCGCTTTGCCAGATTTGACTTGGGTGAAAGCTACTACCAACACGAAAGCGTTTGGACTTTAGTGGTCTCTAAGTTGCCAGTCTCGATCAGTATTGGACTGTGGACCTTCTTTATTACATATTTAGTTTCCATACCCTTAGGAATAGCTAAAGCAGTACGCGATGGCTCTCGCTTTGATGCCGTCACCAGCAGCATGATCTTGGTGGGTTATGCCATTCCTGGTTTTGTGCTGGGTGTCTTATTGCTGGTGCTGTTTGGTGGAGGCAGTTTCTTACAGTTATTTCCGCTACGAGGCCTTACTTCGGATAATTGGAGTGATCTGAGTTTGTTTGGCAAAGTCATGGATTACTTGTGGCATTTAGTGTTGCCGATTACCGCCTCTGTTTTGGGTAGTTTTGCAGTAGTGACTATGCTGACCAAGAATTCTTTTCTAGAAGAGATTCGTAAACAGTATGTTCTGACTGCACGAGCAAAGGGTCTTACCGAAAAGCAAGTGTTGTGGAAACATGTGTTCCGTAATGCACTCTTGCCTTTAGTAACGGGTTTCCCGGCAGCATTTATCGGCGCATTCTTTACTGGCTCACTGTTGATCGAAACATTATTCTCATTAGACGGGCTCGGTTTGCTTTCATACGAGTCCGTAATGCGTCGTGACTACCCAGTAGTCTTCGGCACTCTGTATTTATTCACCCTGATTGGCTTGTTTACCAAGTTAATCTCCGATCTTTGTTACGTTTATGTAGACCCACGCATTCAGTTTGGTGCAGGAGGCGGCTCATGAGTCGTTGGCAGCGCTTCAAGAATAGTCGCATGGGTTATGCAAGCTTATGGATCTTTATGGTCCTGTTTGGTTTATCGATGTGCGCCGAATTGATTGCGAATGACAAGCCTTTAGTGGTGCGCTATGAAGGCCATTTCTATTTTCCGATTGTGAAGAGTCAGCCAGAAACTGTCTTTGGTGGTGACTTTGCGACTCCAACTGATTTCTTAGATCCCGATATTCGTCAGAACATTACTAGTAATGGAAACTGGGCAATCTACCCGCCGATTCACTATAGCTATGAGACGCTCAATTATTTTTCACAAGTGCCTAATCCAGCACCACCTTCATGGGAGAACTGGTTGGGGACTGATGATCGTGGGCGCGATGTTTTGGCTCGTCTGATCTATGGTTTCCGCTTATCGATTCTTTTTGGTCTTGCACTAACGATTGTTGGCGTGAGTGTGGGCATCATCACTGGATCCTTAATGGGCTTCTTTGGAGGAAAGTTTGACCTAGTCTCTCAGCGCCTCATAGAAATCTGGTCAGCTATGCCAGAGCTGTACTTGCTCATCATTTTTGCCTCGATCTTTAATCCTAGCGTTTCCCTGCTGATTATTTTGTTAGCCGCTTTTGGTTGGATGGGTCTATCAGATTACGTCCGTGCAGAATTTTTCCGCAATCGCGCCCTGGAATATGTGCGTGCAGCAAGAGCATTAGGTTTAACCAATTTACAAATCATGTGGCGTCACATCCTGCCTAATAGCTTGACCCCAGTGATTACCTTTTTGCCATTTCGCATGAGTGCCGCCATTTTGTCCTTAACCAGTTTGGACTTTTTAGGCTTGGGCGTACCCCCGGGCACTCCAAGCTTGGGCGAACTGCTCTCTCAAGGCAAAAGCAATCTCGATGCCTGGTGGATCTCTCTATCAACCTTTGTTGTCTTGGTCGCAACTCTGTTGCTATTAACTTTTATGGGTGAAGCATTGCGTAATGCTTTTGATTCTCGTAAGGCTGGCGTAATGAGCGGAGGTCGCTCATGAGTTTGCTTCGTTATGAAGATCTGTGCATTTCATTTGGAACGGGTCGTCGGGAAAAGTTTGCAGTCAATCATCTTGATTTAGAAATCGGCATTGGTGAGCGTGTGGCATTGGTTGGGGAATCCGGCTCAGGTAAGACGCTGACTGCATTGGCGCCATTACGTTTAGAGCCCGAGGGCGCCAAAGTCTCTGGAAAGATTCTGTGGAATAAAAAAGATGGGAAGGGCACGGTAGATTTGCTCTCGATGTCTATCCAAGATATTCGGGAGATTCGCGGTCGTGAAATTGCGATGGTGTTTCAGGAGCCGATGACGGCCTTGAACCCGCTCTTTACTGTGGGCAATCAAATTATTGAAGCAGTGCAGATCTATCAACCTTTGATATCTAAAGCGGATTCGATTGATGCCGCGATTGATTTGCTTCGTAAGACGGGAATACCTGAGCCTGAGCGCCGCTTTCATTCTTATCCACATCAACTCTCAGGCGGCCAAAGACAACGCGCCATGATTGCGATGGCTTTGGCATGTAAGCCTCGGCTACTGATTGCCGATGAGCCTACGACAGCTTTAGATGTGAGCTTGCGTTTGCAAATCTTGGATTTACTCAAAGAGCTCCAAGAAGAATCTAAAGATCATGGCGGTATGGGCATTCTGTTGATCACCCACGATCTCAATTTGGTGAAGCATTTTGCACAACGTGTCGCTGTGCTCAATCAAGGTAACTTGATGGAGGCTGGGCCAACCAAACAAGTGTTTGAACATCCAGAGGATCCTTATACGCGCACCTTGGTCAATAGTGAGCCGGTACGCGACCCGGCACCTCTGATGCCATTAGCTCCAGTGTTGTTGAAAACAGAGGATCTCTCGGTTGCTTACCCGAGCGAAGAATCAGTCTCTTGGTTTAAAAAAGCGCCATCACATAAAGTGTTGAAAAAAGTCAGCTTTGCATTAAAGCAAGGACAGACCATTGGTGTGATTGGAGAATCTGGCTCTGGCAAAACCACCCTAGGTATGGCTGTGCTCGGTTTGCTAGGTGATTCAATGGCAGAAGTGACTGGCAATGTTGATGTGCTTGGCAGCGATTGGCAAAAACTCATGCCTATGGAGCGACGTGCGATGCGTTCTAGCTTGCAGGTGATCTTTCAAGATCCCTTTGGCTCGCTGTCACCGCGCATGAACGTATTGCAGATTATTTCTGAGGGATTGGATGTGCATTTTCCGAAACTATCTACTGCAGAACGTGAGACACGTGTAGTGGATATGCTTAAAGAGGTGGGTTTAGATCGTTCTGCGCTTCTGCGCTACCCCCATGAATTTTCTGGAGGACAGCGCCAAAGAATTGCGATTGCGCGTGCCTTAATTTTGCGCCCACAAATTTTGGTATTAGATGAGCCCACCTCGGCATTGGATGTCTCTATTCAAAAGCAGGTGCTTGCCTTATTGACCGAGCTGCAAAAAAAGTACAACTTAGCCTATCTCATGATTAGTCACGATCTAGCAGTCATTAGAGCAATGTCTCACGAAGTGATGGTTCTCAAAGGGGGCAAGGTGGTGGAATTTGGTGATACCGAAACCCTCATTAAGCATCCCCGTCAGATCTATACCAGGGAACTATTTGCAGCTGCAGAGTTGACTTAGATGGCGGATCAAACCCCCTTTGAATGGGCTAATTTGGTGCATGCGCCCTGATATAAAGCAATTTTATCATTATAAACAAAGACTTAAGCATAGAGTGAAGACTTGGTTAATTGAGGGTTCTTTGTTAAACTGATCCGATGTCATTGAAAAAAGCACTTCTTTTAAAACTGCTGGGCCTAGGTTTAGGCGCCATCATCTCTGTATCTGCCTATGCGGTTGATACGGCGGTAGAGGCATCTGCGGATGCTGTAGTTCCCAAAGAAAGCATGTTCCAAGCAGGGCGCTCCTACATTGCCCGAGTATCGGACCGCTTGGCCGATACCGTGACTGGCAAGTCAGACGAATTAATTAACCGCGCTATGGAAGTCATTGGCGTGCGCTATCGCTGGGATACAGAATTACCGCAGTCTGGATTAGATGGCAGTAGCTTTGTTGGCTACGTCTTCAAAGATAAGTTGGGATTCTTATTGCCACGCAAGTCAACGCAAATGAGTCGTGTTGGTAAGCCGATTACCCGTGAAGAATTGCAGCCAGGAGATCTCGTATTTTTTAATACGATGCGCCTCACTTTTTCTCACGTCGGAATTTATGTGGGCGATAACAAATTCATTCACTCACCTTCCAAAGGCACCAATGTTCGAGTGGATGATCTCGGTAGCCTCTATTGGGATAAACGTTTTGACGGGGCACGTCGTTTAGACGGTAGCGACAATCTCGATGACTCTGAGCGTCAAGAGCTTCTTAACGAAGTCAAAAATCTTAAGCGTAATTCACGCAGCCTTTAATCAAGCCCTCTGCAGCCTGATGGTTGCTAGCCTTTCAGCTTCTCTTTAATCAAACCCATTTGCTCTTGCGCCGCAGCTTCACCGGCGAGTATGGCGGCATTTCTGGATTTGAAATCACCGCTACCCATTTGCTTTAACTGCGGCTGAATCACGATATCAGCGCTCTTGAGTTCGTACTGATTGATGCTTCTCTGCATGATAGAGATGGTTTGTTGCAAAACACCTAAGGTTCCGCTGGCATCTTGATGAGCCGGCTCGGAAGAAATATTTACTGCAATGACTAAGGTTGCCCCCATCTGTCTTGCATAGCTGACTGGTACTGGTGCCACTAAACCGCCATCGACATATTCTTTGCCGCTGATCACTGCCGGCTGAAATACTCCGGGTACGCTGCAAGATGCGCGAACGGCTAAGCCTGTATTGCCTGTTCTAAATAGAACCCCTTGGCCAGATTGCAATTCAGTAGCAACAATTCCTAAGGGGATGCGCATTTGTTCAATCGATTTGTTTTGCACTTCTCGATTCACCATATTTTGCAGGGCATCACCCTTGATGAGTCCGCCAAATCGGCCAGCAAATGGGAGGCCCCAGTCGGCAATCGTGGCCTCATCTAGATTGAGGGCTAAGCGATTGAGATCATTCCCAGTGGCGCCTGATGCGAGTAGGGTGGCAATCACGCTACCAGCGCTACTACCAACAACAATATCGGGTCTGATGCCTTGGGCTTCTAATGCCTTGATGACGCCCACGTGAGCAAAACCTCGAGCTGCTCCAGCGCCTAGAACTAGGCCAACCACAGGTTTTTTACTCCCAACAAGGCTGCAAGAGCTCAAACCTACGCCCCCAAGGAGGGCGCCCATGCCAATTCCGAGGCCAAGGAGTCGACGGCGCTCCAAGGAATGGATGGCCTGAGGCCTGGATAAAGGGGGTTTTGTGGAATTCTTATGCATATGGCTATTGTATTGAGCCTACCTTATAATGGGCGCAAGGTGAACGAAAAGTACTTCGTTTCAGCGCGGGCATATCCCAAGAAGAATTGATGAGATGGATTGTCCGTAGTAGCTTGAGAACACCAAAACCCATTACTAAATACCTTTTAAAGCCTAGTCAGGATTACTCCTGGTAGCCCGAATTTTATGGACGATCACAATAAGCGCGTCATTGAAACAGCCCTCCTGTGCGCACAGGAACCACTCACCGTTGCTGATTTGTCTCGCTTATTTATAGAAGACATCACTACGGCAGATATCGATGAAGCATTAGTCGAGCTGCAACGCGCTTGGGATGACAAGGGTATGGAATTGGTGCATATCGCAACTGGCTGGCGTTTTCAAAGCCGTCTTTCGATGCGTGAGTACCTTGATCGCCTGACTCCAGAAAAGCCGCCGAAGTATTCACGTGCTGTTATGGAAACTTTAGCCATCATCGCTTACCGCCAACCTGTAACCCGTGGTGAGATCGAGGAAATCCGTGGTGTTGCTGTGAGTAGTAACGTAATGAAGCAATTAGAAGATCGTGGTTGGGTTGAGGTAATTGGTCATAAAGAAACTATTGGTCGCCCAGGCTTGTATGCCACCACCAAACAATTTTTAGATGATCTCAGTCTGACCAATTTACAAAGCTTGCCGATTTTGGAAGATGCGGCGCCAATGGCTGCTGCAGCGCAATTAGGTCAAGCGGTGATGGAGTTTGATCCATCTGCCACTGTTGAGACAGTAGTGATTGATGCGGATGCTCAAGAGGTGAGCGAGATTGACGAAGAGACAACCGAAGCCACTTTAGAAGAAGCCAGCATTGAGGTTTCTGAAGAAGAGGCTAATGAAGTTACCCCTGAGTCTGAAGACAACCCAGACGAAACAAAATAATAATTAATGACAAGCCCTAACGAAAACGATTCATCCCCGGTAGTAAATCCATCGGCAACCCCTTCTAATGCAGATGCTGCACCATCGAACTCGGATGGCCAAAAGTCTGAAGGCGGAGAGCATGGTGAACGTCGCCCGCGCCGCCAAGGTGCCGGAGGTAGTAAACACCCATTTAATAAGAAGCGCCCATTTAATAAAGATCGGCCACGCCGTGAAGGTACTGATTCCAATGGTCCGCGCGAAGGCGGTAATAATCAAGGCAATAACCAATCTTCTAAATTAGCTCCCAATCCAGCTGAGAGTGAGGCTTTGTTTGCCTCAGTTGTCTCTGGTGAGTTTGACGCTGCTTTAGATGCTCCTGAAGTTGAGGAATTAAAAAATCCTGATAGTGTGAATGAGAATGAGGTATCTCATCAAACTGGTGCAGAGCGTCGCGCGCAGCGTGCACAACGCTCACGCGAAGATGAGGATTCAGATGCGCCAACGGATGAGGAAATGAGTAGTCTGCAGTTTGCGAACGTTGATGATCTCCCACTCAGTTTGCGTGATGAAGTTTGGTCTGACCTCGATGGTTTAGATGACGATGCTGATGATGAAGATACCGTTAAGTTGCACAAGGTATTAGCTGATGTTGGTATGGGATCCCGTCGCGATATGGAAGACTTGATTATTCAAGGGCGCGTATCAGTTAACGGATTACCAGCGCATATTGGTCAGCGTATTGGACCAACAGATCAAGTGCGTATCAATGGCAAACCTGTACATCGCAAGATTCAGACTAAGCCGCCGCGCGTGATCATGTATCACAAGCCGGCAGGTGAGATCGTTAGCCAGTCAGACCCAGAGGGTCGTCCAACCGTATTTGATCGTTTACCTAAACCGCGTCAAGGACGCTGGATCGCGGTAGGTCGATTGGACTTTAATACCGAAGGTCTTTTGTTGTTCACCACTTCTGGTGAGTTAGCAAATCGCTTAATGCATCCCCGTTACGGTGTCGAGCGTGAATACGCCGTGCGCATCTTGGGCGACTTGAGTCAAGAAAATACTTCGCTCTTAAAGAGTGGCATTACGCTCGATGATGGCCAAGCTAAATTCTTGCGCCTAGCGATGGGCGGCGGCGAAGGCGCGAACCGTTGGTATCACGTTGCATTAAGTGAGGGTCGTAATCGCGAAGTGCGTCGTATGTTCGAAGTAGTTGGTCATACAGTCTCTCGCTTGATTAGAACTCGTTACGGCATTTTCTTATTACCTCCACGCCTCCGACGTGGCAAATGGGAAGAGATTGAGGCTGGCGGCATCTATAACTTGATGAAGTCTGCTGGTTTAAAAATGCCACAGCCTCAAGATAAGGGCCGTGGCCCTAACCCTAATAATCGAGATCGTCGTCCAGTTGGAGAAGATTTCCAGCCGGATCCAATGCAAACCTCCGTTTCCTACTGGGGATCCCGTGATGCTCTAACCCTTGCTAGTGGCCATAACGGCCTAACGCATCAGGGTAGAGGTGGAAAACCTGGTGGCGGCAGTGGTTCTGGCGAAGGGCGTGGACCTTTCCGTGGTCGTACTCAAGGTGGCAGACCTGGACAGGGTGGTCAAGGCGGTCGAAGTGGGCAAGGCGGACAGGGTGGTCAAGGTGGTCAGGGCCAAAACCGCAGTAAAGGCAGCAAAGTTCACCACGGGCAGTCTGCTTTTGTGACGGGCAACCCCCAGAGTCCTGGAAATGGGCCTAAACGTAGCGCGCCAAAAGGGCGCAAACCCTTCAATAAAGGACCTAGAAAACCCCGTAATCCCGGCGAAAGCTTCTGATTTGTATCAGTTTTATGCCAAATAGGCTATAATTTTGGTCTTACAGCAGGTTTCTGCTGTATTTAGTAGTTACCGACTGATGTTGCGATCAACGTAAGTCGGCCTGTTCTGAATTTCAAGAATATGGGCTTTGAAGCCCATTTTTTTTTGCCATTTTGGTATGAGGGGATGTCGTGAAGGATCAGCAGGTTATTTCTGCAGAGCTGGAAAACTTGGGTTACACGCTAGTGGAGATAGAGCGTGAAGCCGGAGGATTGCTGCGCGTCACGATTGAAAACCCAGATTACGAACGCTTGATTTCTGTTTTGGATTGCGAGAAGGTGAGCCATCAATTGAGCTACACCTTGCCAGTTGAAAACATTCCTTATGAGCGTTTAGAAATTTCATCTCCAGGATTGGATCGTCCAGTGAAAAGTGCCGCTGATTATGAGCGCTTCGCTGGAATGCAAGTGGATTTGAAATTGCGCGTGGCAGTTGGCGGTCGCAAGAATTTTCGTGGTGAGTTACAAGGTTTGCTGAGTGGTGAATTGAATTCACCGGATGCAAAGTTTGGTTTGGTATTTGAGGGTGCTGATGGTCAGCCTTCTCAATTGGAGTTCTCTTTAGCCGAGGTCGATAAGACTCGGTTGGTCCCTGTTATTGATTTCAAAGGAAGAAAGTCATGAGCCGAGAAGTTCTCATGTTGGCAGACGCGTTAGCGCGTGAAAAGAACGTTGATCAAGCAATTGTGTTCGAGGCGTTGGAGATGGCTTTGGCCTCTGCGACCAAGAAGCGCTACGCTACAGAAGACGTGGATATCCGCGTTTCAATTGATCGTGAAACTGGTGAATACGAAACCTTCCGTCGCTGGTTGGTTGTGCCCAATGAAGCTGGTTTGCAAGAGCCGGACAAAGAGATTCTGCAATTTGAAGCCCAAGAGCAACTCGCCGACATGGAAGTTGGTGACTACATCGAAGAGGAAATTGAATCTTTAGCATTTGGTCGTATCGGCGCACAAGCTGCTAAGCAAGTCATCTTGCAGCGCATTCGTGACGCTGAACGCGAACAGATTTTGAACGACTACCTTGAGCGTGGCGAAAAAGTCATGACCGGTACCGTCAAGCGTGCCGACAAGAATGGCCTGATCATTGAATCCGGTCGTGTTGAAGCCTTGCTGCGTCGTGATCAAATGATCCCAAAAGAGAACTTACGCTCTGGTGATCGTGTTCGCGCCTATATTCTTAAGGTGGATCGCGAAGCACGTGGCCCACAAATCGAACTCTCACGTACTTGCCCAGACTTCTTGATTAAGTTGTTTGAGAACGAGGTTCCAGAAATGGAACAGGGCTTACTGGAGATTAAGGGCGCTGCCCGTGATCCTGGTGTGCGCGCAAAGATTGCTGTGATTACTTATGACAAGCGCATCGATCCAATTGGCACTTGCGTTGGCGTACGTGGTACACGCGTAACTGCTGTCCGTAACGAAGTAGCCGGCGAAGCGGTCGACATCGTATTGTGGTCTGAAGATCCAGCGCAATTTGTGATTGGTGCTTTGGCTCCAGCTCAAGTTTCATCAATCGTGGTTGATGAAGAGCGTCATGCGATGGATGTAGTGGTTGACGAAGAGAATTTGGCAATCGCTATTGGCCGTAGTGGACAGAACGTTCGTTTGGCGAGTGATTTGACTGGTTGGCAGATCAACATCATGACTCCTGAAGAGTCTGCTGAGAAAACTGAAAAAGAAGCTTCTTCTGTACGTCAATTGTTCATGGACAAGTTGGACGTAGACCAAGAAGTGGCTGATATTTTGATTGAAGAAGGTTTCAACACATTAGAAGAAGTGGCCTACGTACCATTGTCTGAAATGTTAGAGATTGATTCATTTGATGAAGATACTGTGAATGAGTTGCGTACCCGCGCTCGTGACTCTTTGTTGACCATGGAGTTGGCAAAGGAAGAGCGTATTGGTGAGGTTTCACAAGATTTACGCTCCCTGGAAGGAATGACTACAGAGCTGATTGCTAAGCTTGCTGACAATCAAGTACATACCCGTGACGACCTTGCTGAATTAGCTGTTGATGAGCTAGTTGAGGCGACACAAATTGACGAAGAAACTGCGAAAACGCTCATCATGAAAGCGCGCGAACATTGGTTTACTTCATGAGAGGAAGTAGTGCATGGCAACAACAGTAAAAGTACTCGCTAAAGAATTAAAACGTACCGCGCCAGACCTCTTGGAGCAGTTGAAGGCGGCCGGTATTGAAAAAGGTTCTGAGGACGATAGCATTACCGAAAAGGACAAAACTGTCCTGCTTGAGCATTTGCAAAAAGAACATGGCAGTGCAGATTCTGGCGCTCGCAAAAAGATTACTTTAATCAAGCGTGAGAGTTCAGAAATTCGTCAAGCGGATTCTGCTGGACGCACTCGCACGGTACAAGTTGAAGTTCGTAAAAAACGTGTGCTCGTTAAGGCCGGTGATAAGGCGCCTGAAGAGACTCCGATTCCAGTGGCTAAAGAAGTTGCTCCAGCAGCACCAGCTAAACCCATAATTTCTGAAGAAGAATTAGAGAAACGCGCAGCTGAAGCAACGCGCCAGGCTGAGTTATTGGCGCGTCAAGAAGCAGAAATGAAGGCCGCCGAAGAAGCACGTCAAAAAGAAGTTGCGGCTCCAGTAATTGCTAAAGAAGAAGCGCCTGTAGATGCAGCGCCGGCTGCTGCCGCAGCGGCAGCAGAGAAAAAGGCAGCAACAGATAAAGCCGCTAAAGATTTAGCGGCTAGCAAAGAAAAAGAATTAGCAGATATTCGTGTTCGTCGTGCTGCTGCTGAAGCTGAGGCTTTAGCAATCCGCGACATGATGAGCGCTCCTGCACGTGTTCTCAAAGCGCCAAGTGAAATTGCTGCTGAAGAAGCGAAAAAAGGTACTTTGCACAAACCTGCAAAAGTTGAAGGTGCTGATGATAAGAAGAAGGCTGCTGCTAAAGTTGGCGGAAAGACTATTAAATCTTCCGAGACATCATCGACTTGGCAAGAAGAAGGCGCTAAGAAACCTGGTGGCCTAAAGACGCGCGGAGATTCTTCTGGTGGTGTTGGTGGTTGGCGTTCAGGCGGTGGTCGTAAGAAGCAACGTCAAATTGCTGAAGCGAACGTAGATACCAACTTCCAGGTGCCAACAGAAGCTATAGTGCGTGATGTTCATGTACCAGAAACCATTACTGTTGCTGAGTTAGCTCATGCAATGGCGGTGAAGAGTGCAGAAGTGATTAAGCTCTTGATGGGTATGGGCCAAATGGTCACCATCAATCAAGTGCTTGACCAAGATACCGCAATGATTCTTGTTGAAGAAATGGGTCACAAAGCCTTTGCTGCAAAATTGGATGATCCAGATTTAGATCTTGGTACAGATGGTCATGATGCGGAGTTGTTGCCGCGTCCTCCAGTTGTAACGGTGATGGGTCACGTTGACCACGGTAAAACTTCCTTGCTCGATAAGATTCGTGCAGCCAAAGTAGCTACTGGTGAGGCCGGCGGCATTACTCAGCATATCGGTGCTTACCATGTGGAAACTCCGCGTGGCATGATTACCTTCTTGGATACCCCGGGTCACGAAGCTTTTACGGCAATGCGTGCTCGTGGTGCTAAGGCGACCGATATTGTGATCTTGGTAGTTGCTGCTGATGACGGTGTGATGCCGCAAACAAAAGAAGCGATTCACCATGCACTTGCAGGCGGCGTTCCAATTGTTGTGGCAATTAACAAGATTGATAAACCAGAAGCCAATTCTGAGCGCGTCAAAACTGAGTTGGTGGCAGAGCAAGTGGTTCCTGAAGAATACGGTGGCGATGTGCCATTTATTCCGGTATCCGCAAAAACTGGTGAGGGCATTGATGCCTTGCTAGAGAACGTGCTCTTGCAAGCTGAAATCTTGGAATTGAAAGCACCTAAAGATGCGCCAGCTCAAGGCTTAGTCATTGAAGCTCGTTTGGATAAAGGTAAGGGCCCTGTAGCAACCATATTGGTTCAATCAGGCACGCTCAAGCGTGGAGATATGTTGTTGGCAGGTTCAACCTACGGACGCGTACGCGCTATGTTGGATGAAAACGGTAAGCCATGTAACGAAGCCGGCCCATCTATCCCAGTTGAGATTCAAGGTTTAGGAGATGTTCCTGCAGCTGGTGAGTCAGTACAAGTGGTTCCTGATGAGCGTAAGGCTCGTGAGATTGCACTTTTCCGTCAAGGTAAGTTCCGTGATGTGAAGTTGGCTAAACAGCAGGCATTCAAACTTGAAACCATGATGGAAAACATGGAAGAAGGCGCCATTGAAGCCAAGTTATTGCCGTTGATCATCAAGGCTGACGTACAAGGTTCTCAAGAAGCTTTGGCACAGTCATTAATGAAGTTATCTACACCCGAGGTGAAGGTGCAAATTGTTCACGCAGGTGTTGGTGGTATTACTGAAACTGACGTGAACTTGGCAGTTGCCTCTAAAGCGGTTATTTTTGGATTCAATTCCCGCGCTGATGCAGCGGCTCGTAAGCTGGCTGAAAACAATGGTGTGGATATTCGTTATCACAACATTATTTATGACGCAGTGGATGAAGTGAAGTTGGCGCTGAGCGGCATGTTGACTCCAGATAAGAAAGAAGAAATCACTGGTCTCGTTGAGATTCGTCAAGTCTTCTTGGTATCTAAGGTTGGCGCTATCGCGGGTTGCTTGGTGGTTGATGGAATCATCAAACGCACATCTAGTGTTCGTCTCTTGCGTGACAACGTCGTTGTTTGGACTGGTGAACTGGACTCTCTCAAGCGCTTCAAAGATGACGCTAAAGAAGTTCGTGCCGGTGTTGAGTGCGGCCTGTCATTAAAAGGCTATAACGACATTAAAGAGGGCGACCAGCTTGAGGTATTTGAAGTTACTGAAGTTGCACGTTCACTCTAAGCAATATGCATAAAACTAGCCCGCATCGTAACCAGCGTCTCGCCGATCAAATTCAGCGAGACCTGGCCGAACTTATTCCTCGTGAATTGCGCAGCCCGAGTTTGGGCTTGATTACTTTACAAAGTATTGAGCTCACACCGGATCTGGCCCATGCCAAAGTGTTCTTTACGGTTTTGGGTGCTGAGCCTGAGCATGCTTTAAAAGCGCTTCAAGAAAAAGCAGGGTATTTGCACTCACTCTTGTTTAAGCGTTTGCATATTCATACTGTTCCTACCTTACATTTTCACTATGACAGCTCAGTAGAGCATGGCATAGAAATGTCTCGATTGATCGATCAAGCCGTTGATAGTGATCGCAGCAGCGACCACAAAGACGAGACTAAATAGTTCATGTCAATACGGATCGACGGCGTAGTGCTGCTAGATAAACCTGCTGGAATGAGTTCACAGGGTGCCGTTACTGCAGTCAAGCGCGCCTTTAATGCTGACAAGGCTGGCCATACTGGTACTTTGGATCCAATGGCGACCGGCTTACTGCCTATCTGCTTAGGCGAAGCAACCAAGTATTCACAAGATTTGCTTGAAGCAGATAAGTCTTATATCGCTCGAGTAAAGTTCGGCTCACGCACTGATACCGGCGATGCTGAAGGTCTCATCATTGAAGAGTTGCCTTTACCTGTTTATGCAAGCACAGTTGCAATCAAATCTGCATTAGATGCTTTACTTCCAAAATTTACGGGGCCGATATCTCAAGTGCCGCCAATGTATTCCGCACTCAAGCGTGATGGCAAACCTTTATATGAATACGCTCGCGCAGGTGTTGAGTTAGAGCGCACTCCACGAGATATCACCATTCACGTCATTCGCTGGACTGACATTGCTTGGCCCGAAGCTACGTTAGAAGTCAGCTGTAGCAAAGGAACTTATATTCGTGCTCTGGCAGAAGATATTGGTAATGCCCTAGGATGTGGCGCCCATTTAGTTGGCTTGCGTCGTACCGAAGTAGGGCATCTCAATCTTGAGCAGTCCTTTACGATTGAAGCGATACAAAGCGGCCTGCAAAATAGTGCTGACTACATATTGCCTGTTGATGCCTTGCTACAAACATTGCCACACTTAACAGTGGATGAGCAACAAGCGAAACGTCTTGAAATGGGGCAGCGTGTTCCGCTGAACTTACCTTCCATTGAAGCATTGGTACGTATTTATCGTGCGACTGCTGCTCCTCATAACTTTATTGGTACTGCTGATTGGCGTTCTGGTGTTTTGCATCCAAAGCGCTTAATTTCGCAGGCTCATTAATTAATCATTATTTATAACCCTTTTACTTATCTTTAACTCAAGAAGCTTCACATGACTAAACGCGCACTTCGTAACATCGCCATCATCGCCCACGTTGACCACGGAAAAACTACCTTGGTTGACCAACTCTTGCGCCAATCTGGCACATTCCGCTCAAATGAAAAAATGACTGAACGCGTCATGGACTCAAACGACTTGGAAAAAGAGCGTGGCATTACTATTTTGTCCAAGAACTGTGCAGTAGAGTATGACGGTACACATATTAATATCGTTGATACACCAGGACACGCGGACTTCGGTGGTGAAGTAGAGCGCGTACTCTCGATGGTTGACGGTGTATTGCTCTTGGTTGATGCGGTTGAAGGTCCAATGCCACAGACCCGCTTCGTTACCAAGAAAGCCTTGGCATTAGGTTTGAAGCCAATCGTTGTGATTAATAAGGTTGACCGTCCAGGCGCACGTTGCGACTACGTGATCAACGCAACTTTTGAATTGTTTGACAAACTAGGCGCCACTGAAGAGCAGTTAGATTTCCCGGTGATCTATGCATCAGGCTTGAATGGTTATGCAGGAGAGTCAGAAGATGTGCGTGAAGGTACTATGCGCCCCTTGTTTGATGCTGTTCTGAAGCACGTTCCTGTGCGTGATGACGACGCAGAAGGCCCCTTGCAATTCCAGATTTCTTCAATTGACTACAACAGCTATGTTGGCAAGATCGGTGTTGGCCGTATTAGCCGGGGCCGCGTGAAGTCAGGCATGGAAGTGGTCTGCATGAATGGTCCTGATGGCACGCCATTCAAAGGCCGTATCAACCAAGTATTAAAATTTAAAGGTCTCGAGCGAGAAATCGTTGACGAGGCGGTTGCTGGTGATATCGCCCTCATCAATGGTATTGAAGATTTGGCCATTGGTACAACAGTATGTGCGGTTGATAAGCCAGATCCATTGCCAATGCTCAAGATTGATGAGCCAACCTTGACCATGAACTTTATGGTGAACACTAGTCCATTGGCTGGTCGTGAAGGCAAGTTTGTAACTAGCCGTCAAATTCGTGAACGTTTAGACCGCGAATTGAAGGCCAATATGGCTCTGCGCGTAAAAGAGACTGATGATGACACCGTATTTGAGGTATCAGGTCGCGGCGAGTTGCATCTCACTATCTTGGTAGAGACCATGCGTCGTGAAGGCTATGAGATGGCCGTTTCCCGTCCACGCGTTGTCTTTCATGAAGAGAATGGCGTCAAAATGGAGCCGTATGAGAACTTAACGGTTGACGTAGAAGATGCCACTCAAGGTTCTGTGATGGAAGACTTGGGTAAGCGTAAGGGTGAGTTGCAAGATATGGTGAGTGACGGCAAAGGCCGCACCCGTCTTGAGTACCGCATTCCTGCACGTGGTCTGATCGGCTTCCAGGGTGACTTCATGACCATGACTCGCGGTAATGGTTTGATGAGTCACACATTTGATTCTTATGCTCCAGCGAAAGATGGCATTTTGGGTGAACGCCATAATGGCGTATTGATCAGTCAAGATGATGGCGAAGCAGTTGCCTATGCTATTTGGAAGTTACAAGATCGTGGTCGTATGTTTGTTAGCCATGGTGATCCTGTATACGAGGGAATGGTTATTGGTATCCATAGTCGTGACAATGACTTGGTTGTTAACCCAATCAAGGGTAAGCAATTAACCAACGTTCGCTCTTCAGGTACTGACGAAGCAGTTCGCTTGGTAACACCAATTGATTTGACCTTGGAATATGCGGTTGAATTCATTAGCGATGATGAGTTGGTTGAAGTAACGCCGAAAAGCGTACGTATCCGTAAGCGTCACCTGAAAGAGCACGATCGTAAGAAAGCATCCCGCGAGTAAGCTCTTTCCAGCTACACAACAAAAGTCACCTCCGGGTGGCTTTTGTTCTTCATTGAAATCAAAACTATAAATTAATCATTTATAAGTTAAATAAATAAAACTAGATATACATGCTGCCATCAATTGAACAACGCCTTGCCCAAGAACTTGCTGCTAAACCTGCTCAAGTAGCTGCTGCTATAGCCCTGATGGATGAGGGGGCTACCGTGCCATTTATCGCTCGTTACCGCAAAGAAGCTACCGGTGGCTTGGATGATACGCAGTTACGTTTATTGGAAGAACGTCTTAGCTATCTTCGTGAACTAGAGGATCGCCGCAAGACAATCGTTGCCTCCATTGAGGAGCAGGGCAAGATGGCGCCAGAGTTGCTGAAAGCCATAATGTTGGCAGAGGATAAGACTCGCTTGGAGGATCTTTACCTGCCGTATAAACCTAAGAGAAGGACTAAGGCACAAATTGCTTTAGAGGCTGGCTTAGAGCCCTTGGCAAATGACCTCCTCAATAATCCCAAGCTCGATCCTGAAACAGAAGCTGCAAAGTATCTGAAGGAGGCGTTCCAGGTCGATGGGACAGATAATCCTGGCGTTGCGGATACCAAGGCTGCGCTTGAAGGAGCACGTCAAATTTTGATGGAGCGCTTTGCAGAAGATGCAGCATTGGTGCAATCTCTTAGAGAGTATTTACAAGATCACGGTGTAGTCGAATCCAAAGTGATTGCTGGTAAAGAGCAAGAGGGAGAGAAGTTCGCTGATTACTTTGATTACTCTGAGCCGATTAAAGCCATTCCATCTCATCGTGCCTTAGCTTTATTCAGGGGTCGTCGGGAACAGATGTTAATGGTCAACCTGCGTCTAGATACTGAAGAAGAAAAGCCAAAATGGGATTCTCCTCACAATCCTTGTGAAAACCGGATAGCCAATCATTTCAAGATTAAAAACGAGGGGCGACCTGCCGATGCTTGGTTAGCCGATACTGTTCGCTGGACTTGGCGTATTAAGTGCTCACTGCATTTAGAGTCTGAGCTGATGACAGCGTTACGTGAGCGCTCAGAAACTGAAGCGATTAATGTATTTGCTCGCAACCTTAAAGCCCTCTTGCTGGCAGCGCCTGCTGGCCCAAGGGTAACTATCGGTCTCGACCCCGGCATGCGCACTGGTGTGAAAGTGGCCGTAGTGGATGCTACTGGAAAAGTAGTGGACACTGAAGTAATTTACCCGCATCAACCAAAAAATGATTGGGCTGGTTCATTACATGTTTTGGCTAAATTAGCTGAGAAGCACAATGCCACCTTAATCTCGATTGGTAACGGTACTGCATCTCGCGAGACTGATAAATTAGCCCAAGAACTGATTAAGGCTAAGCCAGAACTCAAACTCACCAAGATTGTTGTTTCTGAAGCGGGTGCTTCTGTTTACTCTGCATCTGAATATGCCTCAAAAGAATTGCCCGGGATGGATGTATCGCTCCGTGGCGCAGTATCGATTGCACGTCGCCTGCAAGATCCATTAGCCGAACTGGTAAAGATCGATCCTAAATCAATTGGTGTGGGTCAGTACCAGCATGATGTGATGCAAACCCAGTTGGCTAAATCATTAGTCGCAGTAGTTGAGGATTGCGTGAATGCTGTCGGTGTTGATGTGAACACGGCTTCAGCCCCATTGCTAGCACGGGTTTCCGGTTTAAGCTCAACAGTGGCTGAGGGAATAGTGGCCTATCGCGATAGCAAGGGTGCATTTAAATCGAGGGCGGATCTCAAGAGCGTTCCGCGACTCGGCGATAAAACCTATGAGCAAGCTGCTGGATTCTTGCGCATCATGAATGGCGATGATCCATTAGATGCTTCTGCAGTTCATCCTGAATCTTATCCTTTGGTAGAAAAGATTCTGAAGGATATTAAGAAAGGCGTTAAAGAAGTGATTGGTGATGCTAGTTTGCTGAAGTCACTTTCACCAGAAAAGTATGCTGATGGCCAATTTGGTCTGCCTACTGTTACTGACATTATTAAAGAATTGGAAAAGCCTGGTCGAGATCCACGCCCTGAATTTACTACTGCAACTTTTAAAGATGGTGTCGAGAAAATTAGCGACCTCAAAACGGATATGATTTTAGAAGGCGTAGTGACTAACGTTGCCGCCTTTGGTGCCTTTGTTGACATTGGTGTACATCAAGATGGCTTGGTGCATATCTCTGCTTTATCTAATACCTTCGTAAAAGATCCGCATAGCGTTGTTAAAGCGGGGCAGGTTGTGAAAGTCAAAGTGCTAGAGGTAGACGAAAAGCGTAAGCGTATTGCATTAACGATGCGCTTAAGTGATGAAGCCCTAAAGGAAAGCGCTAAGGCGGCAGCCAAAACTGAGCAAAGAGCCCCCAATCGCCCTAGGTCAACAGAAAACAGAAAACCACAGGAAGATAGAAGGTCGGCTGCGCCCATTAATAACGCCATGGCTATGGCATTAGCTAAGTTAAAAAAATAGCAGCTTATTTTTTGTATGGGTGCAGAAGCCTGAAGGTTCTATCGATCCTTAGGGATTGATAGGCATTACCGTTACAGCTACATCAAGCGTATGGTCTGCTCCGCCATGAATGACGCCACGGATAGGGGAGACGTCGGAGTAATCTCTTCCCTGGGCCAAGTGAACATAATCTTCCCCAGGAGTTCCGTAGCCCCAGCGATTATTAGTTGGGTCTAGATCACACCAAATGCCCTTACCTAAAATACCGTTTTCATTCATGCTGGGAACATAAACTGAGACCCAAGCATGTGAAGCATCGCCGCCAATCAGTCTTGCTTGACCAGGCGCAGGATTCGTCAGAATATAGCCGCTCATATATTTTGCTGGAATGCCGATACTGCGGAGCGACGCAATCAAAATATGTGCAAAGTCCTGGCAAACACCTTCACGCTTATTTAGCGCCTCTAGTGCAGGGGTGTTGATATCGGTACTTTTACTAACGTAATGGAATTCGCTATAGATACGCTTCATCAAATCAATTGCTGCATCTAGTATCGGTCTACCAACCGTGAAATTAGCCCTCGCAAATTCTGCGAACTCTGGTCTCAAAGTAATGAATGGAGATGTAAATAGAAATTCTGAGGCAGGATCCCATTGAGTATTGGAGTGATAGCGGAAGTATTCGCGTACCAGCTCCCAGGGTGCAGTTTCCTGGGGCTTAGGGCCATATTCAGTAGCTGTAGTCTCGATCAGCGACTTGGCTGTGATGAGTAATTCACTGTGCCTATTCTGCAAAGAAAAGAAGGTACAAACATTTCCATGGCTATCTATGTTCTCTTCGCTCCAAGAAGGCCTTGGGCTCACCTGAACTTCGGAATTTAGTACTCGTTGCGTCTCTAGATCTGCTGGTTTAAGGTGAGCAAAATGCTGCGCAATCTCAACATCAGGATCATAAGCGTAACGGGTATCGTGGGTAATTTCTAGCAACATAATTGGCGCATTACATTTGGATACTGTATTCATTAGAGTGAATCAGATTGAAATAGCGTGCGCTAATTGCATCTGAAACATTCCAGGCAGATTGCGAGCAATTGCTCAAACAATTTCTCAGGTTAGAGAGATTGCCGAACCCATCGGCAGTCGACAAGGTGTATAAGTCGTAATCTAGGAGATTAATGACACTACGAGTTAACTCATCCGGGTTATTTCGCTCGGTGCCCGCAAGTTTAGAGAGTCTGGCGCGGAGCGCTTTGCTAACCCAGGCCAGGGAGCGTGGGTTTTCATCATCCATCACCAGTAAGCTAATTAAAGGGGCTATCTCACGGCTTTGTTGGTGCTGCGCATGGAAAGTGATCGTGCTATCAAATAAATTGAGTAGCGCGGTATAACCTGAGCTGTCTGCATTTGGATTATTAAGTAAGCCAGAAACGATAGCTGAATCTAATGCGTTTGTCAGAAAGGCGAGTCTCTCGATATGCCTTCCAATAGAAAGTAGTTGCCAGCCATCATCACGTGTCATACGGTCAGTTTGAGCGCCAGTGATCGCCGCTAAGCAACTACTTGCACCATTTAAAGCGTCGATAGCGAGCGAGGCAGAAAAATCATTAAAGGTATTGGCTTTATGGCAATCAGCTTGAAATTGCTCAATGCAATGATTGATAGTGCTCCATTGCTCCGGGGGGAGTCGTTCTCTTACATTAGAAGCCGTGCGTTTCATGGCATTCAGGTTATAGCCCACGCTGGTGACGCTGTCGCTGGCATTGAGAGAGCTAATTAAAGTGCGCTCAAAAATTCGGTGACGCATATCACTCTGGTCAAAAGTACTTGGTACACCTTCAGGCACAAGTCCGTAGTAGTGACATAGGTTTTCCAGCCAAGACCACAATGCACGGGAAGGGGTGTATTCGCTGTTAATCTTTTCAAGATAAAGCTTAGCCAAGCGCAGAATATTTTCACTGCGCTCGGTATAGCGCCCAAACCAATAGAGATTCTCAGCGGCGCGACTGGTCACTAAGCGCTTACGCATCATTTTTTCAGGGGCTTGAATCGGATGCTGTAAATGTTGTCCTTGCTCTTGTGAGGGCTGCGGGCTTTGAACCCATACGTCAGCACTACTGCCGCCTCGTTGCATAGAAGCAATACCTGAATCAGTACTTGCAATACGGGCAAGTCCACCAGGCAATACTTGCCAGCTATTAGAACCATCACTCAGGGCAAAGACTCGCAACATATATGAGTGGGGCTCAATCAAAGACGCATCATTGAGGTTAAAGGCATTTAACCAGGTTGGCATTTGTGCCAAGGGAATGTAGGTTTGCACAGTGTGCTCATCAGGCTGTCTGGTAATACGCCCAACCCATTCATCTAACTGAGCCTGATTTAGATCGCAGCCTAAAGCGGATTCGTAACTTTGATGACCTGTGCCATTCGGAAAGGTCGGCTTAATGGCGCTATGCCCTAAATTCGGAATGGCAGCCTCAAGTGCAGCGCGTTCACCACACCACCAGGTATCCATTGCTGGAAGCTGCACTTTTTCATTTAAAAGTCTCTCGCTAATCGACGGCAAGAATCCCAGTAGAGCGGGGGATTCTAGGAAAGCTGAGCCAGGAGCATTTGCCAGTACAACATTACCAGCGCGTATCACTTGCAATAGACCGGGGACGCCTAGAGTGGAATCAGAGCGCAGTTCTAATGGATCTAAAAACTCATCATCCAAACGCTTAAGCAAAATATGTACAGGCTCTAAACCGCGTACCGTTTTCAAAAACAAATGTTGGTCGCGTACGGTTAAGTCACCACCCTCAACCAAAGTTAGGCCGAGATAACGAGCGAGATAGGCGTGCTCAAAGTAGGTCTCGTTATAAGGTCCCGGGGTAAGGAGGGCAATATGGGCATTAGCACCTGCCGGACTTTCAAGCTTTAATGCATCGATTAAGTCTCTATAGGCATTGGCTAGTGGGGCAATCTGCATGAGCTCATATGCTTTGGGAAATTGCCTTGCAATCAGATTGCGATTTTCCAAAAGATACCCAAGACCAGAAGGTGCTTGGGTACGTTGCGACAGAACTGACCATGATCCATCAGGCGCTCTGGCTAAATCAAAAGCCATGATATGAAGATATTTTCTATTCTTAAGATCGACACCATGCATGGAACGCAAGTAACCAGGATGCCCGTGAATTAATGCTGGAGGAATCCATCCTTCTTTCAACAAATTTTGCGGCCCATATACATCCGCCATAATCGCTTCGAGTAAACGTGCTCGCTGCAAAACCCCAGACTGAATTTTTTGCCAAGACTCAGGGTTAATGAGGAGCGGAAATAAATCTACTGACCAAGGGCGCTGCGGACCAAACTCATCGGCATAGACGTTATATGTAATTCCGTTATCCCGAATCTGCCTGTTGAGCTCTTGGGTGCGTTGATCAAGATCGCTTAACCCAGAGGGGCCAAGGGATTCAAAAAAAGTTTGCCATTCGGGCAGTAGCGCCCCCGATTTCCCTCGTAACTCATCAAAGTGTCCCTCTTTGGGTGTGGGTGATAGGCGGTTGATATCCTCCAACAGCGAAGGGTTGCTGGCGTCTTTCAAAGAATAAGTCTGAGCGTTATCCACAAACTATTGTCTCACCGCCGCATATCCAGCGTAAATGGAAATTCCTTACTAGCCGGGAGGTCAATGTTCGCCAGAGCCCCTTCAACAGTTCCAGGGGTATGACCCATCCTAAAGAAGCGAGAAAGGCGGCGACTCTCAGCCTCATAGGCATTGATAGGGAAGTTGTCGTAGTTTCGGCCACCAGGGTGGGCAACGTGATATTGGCAACCTCCAACAGAGCGTTTATTCCAGGTATCAATCACATCAAAAATCAATGGAACATGAATACCAATACTCGGGTGCAGACTGGATGGAGGATTCCAGGCCTTATAACGAACGCCTGCTACATACTCTCCCGCAACACCTGTTGGTTGGAGTGGCAAAGGCTCGCCATTGCAGGTGATGGTGTAGCGACTTTGATTTAAGCCGGTAACACGTAATTCTATTCTCTCTAGTGAGGAGTCAACATAGCGTGCAGTACCTCCTGCAGCATTTTCCTCGCCCATAACATGCCATGGTTCAAGTGCATTGCGTAAGGTAATTTCTGTTCCCATCGTTTGCACTTGTCCAATGAGAGGGAAGCGGAACTCGAGGTGAGGTGCAAACCACTCCGGCTTAAAGTCGTAACCATGCCTTTGCATCTCTTGAATGACATCATCAAAGTCCATTTTGATAAATGTTGGCAAGAGACAGCGGTCATGGAGTTCAGTTCCCCAGCGCGTCATTGGTGCCTCATAAGGCTTATCCCAGAAACGAGCTATCAAGGCGCGAATGAGTAATTGCTGAACAATGCTCATATGCGCATGTGGAGGCATCTCAAAAGCACGTAATTCTAGTAGGCCTAAGCGACCCGTTTGACTATCTGGTGAATACATCTTATCAATACAGAACTCGCTGCGATGCGTATTACCGGTGACGTCAATCAGGATATTGCGTAGCGTTCTATCCACCAGCCACGGCGGCATGCTTTTGCCAAACTTCTTGCGATTCTCATGAATTTCTTTCAATGCGATTTCTAATTCGTAGATTTGGTCATTGCGTGCTTCATCCACGCGAGGTGCTTGACTGGTTGGTCCAATAAACATACCACTAAAGAGATAGCTCAAGCTCGGATGGTTGTGCCAATACAAAATCAGGCTGGCCAAGAGCTCAGGTTTACGTAAGAACGGACTATCAATCGGTGTTGCGCCACCCATCACAAAGTGATTGCCACCACCTGTGCCGGTATGACGGCCATCTGCCATAAATTTCTCAGCAGAAAGACGAGATTCAAAAGCAGCTTGATATAAGAATTCCGTATGCTCAACTAGCTCGCCCCAGTTATGGGCTGGATGAATATTGACTTCAATAACGCCTGGATCTGGTGTCACCTGTAACAACTTCAAGCGTGGGTCGCGTGGTGGGGTGTATCCCTCCAGCACAATTTGAAACTGCAGCTCTTCAGCAGTAGCTTCTACCGCCTCCAGTAAATTGAGATAGTCTTCAAGACGGGCGAGTGGGGGCATAAAGACATACAGCACGCCTGACTTACCACCATGCTCATTCTCAGCCTTGGGTCCATTGGAGCGCATTGGATCACGCGCTTCTACGCACATCGCTGTTCTGGTAACCCATGCGGCTGATTCTTGACGTTTTGGATGTCTTACTTCTTGCGACTGACTCCAAATCGTTTTGCCAGACGCTGTAAATTCTTTACGAGTTGGTTGTTGTTGGTGAACAATTGACGCTTGACTATTTAATGGCGGTCTAGGAGCAAATGGATCTTGCTCAATGAGATAGGGGTAGTCTGCTTTACTCACCCAGGGTAGGGACTCCAGGGGGAGTCGATAGCCCATTGGCGAGTCGCCTGGTAGCAGATATAGGCGATCATCACGATATTCCCAAGGACCCGTCTTCCAAGCGGTATCTAGGTAATTCTTTCCTTCATTCGCTTCGATAGGGAGGACATAGCCCACCACGGAATCTAATTTCTGCGTGAAGACCCGCTTTAAACGAGTGCGCTCCATCTCATCGTCTAGGTTTGATTTGAAGGGATCAACGTTGACTGGTAGCTTAGATTCCCGCCAGAGGTAATAAAAAACATCCTCATAAGCGGGTTCGATAAATTTATCCGCTAAACCTAATTTTTTGGAAAGTGTGTAGACAAATTTTTCAGCATCTTTACTGGTGTAGTTAGTAGGGTGACGTTCATCGGCGAAGAGTTTGGGATTTTTCCAAATAGGTTGTCCATCAGCCCTCCAGTAGATTGACAAAGCCCAGCGAGGGAGTTGTTCTCCTGGATACCATTTGCCTTGACCAAAATGAAGGAAGCCACCATCGCCATATTCTTTGCGAAGTTTTTCTACTAAATCGGTTGCGTAACCCCGCTTCGTTGGTCCTAATGCATCTACATTCCATTCACGTTCATCGCGACCATTAACGGATACAAAAGTAGGCTCACCACCCATGGTCAAGCGAACGTCGCCTGCAACCAATTGCTTATCAACTTGATGGCCCAGATCGACAATCGCTTGCCACTGTTCTTCGGTATATGGTTTGGTTACTCGGGGCGCTTCATAAATGCGAGTGACTTCCATGGAGTGAGCAAATTGCACTTCACATTCGTCAACACCACCTTCAATCGGGGCTGCACCTGAAGGTTCAGGTGTGCAGGCAACAGGGATATGCCCCTCACCAGCAAATAGGCCGGAAGTCGGGTCTAAGCCAATCCATCCCGCGCCTGGCAAATACACCTCGCACCAGGCGTGTAAGTCCGTGAAATCTACCTCTGTTCCACTCGGTCCATCAAGTGCTTTGACATCTGGCTTGAGCTGAATGAGATAGCCCGAAACAAAGCGAGACGCGAGTCCGCAAAGGCGCAAGAGATTCACCATTAACCAAGCAGAATCACGACAAGAACCACTGCGAAGTTTTAAAGTCTCATCTGGGGTCTGTACTCCAGGCTCCATTCGAATGGTATAGCTAATATCCTTGTGAACTTTTTGATTGAGCGCAACTAAAAAATCGATCGTGCGCATATTGCTGCGATCAACCGTTTTGAAGTATTTGTTGATGCCGTCATTGCGCTTTTTACCTAGGTAAGGGCGCAACTCTTTCTTCAGATCTTGGCTGTAGGTAAAGGGGTAGTCTTCAGCATCTGGCTCTAAAAAGAAATCAAATGGGTTGTATACGGCCATTTCCGTAACAAGATCGACCGTTACTTTAAAGCGTGTCGTTGGTTCAGGAAAAACCAAACGAGCTTGATAGTTTGAAAATGGATCCTGTTGCCAGTTAATAAAATGACCCTCAGGCTCAATCTTGAGAGAGTAAGAAAGAATATGGCTGCGGCAATGAGGTGCCGGTCGTAGACGAATTACCTGCGGTCCCAGTTTTACTGGGCGGTCATATATATATTCGGTGACGTGGTGTAGGGCGGCGTGTATAGACATGACTCAAAGTCTATAAGTTCACCACAAGGGTGCATTATTGCGGCGCACAAGATGGGTGCGTAAAAGCCAAGCATGCCCAGATTTGGGCAGAACCCGTCAAAAACAGGGCATTTAGCTAACTATCGCTGTTTTAGGAGGAATAAGTTGTAGTTGTACCTCATTTGAAAGCTCTTATGTCTAAGCAGACTACCTTGACGATTAGTAGCAAAAATTACTCTTCATGGTCATTGCGCGGTTGGCTGATGCTCAAGCTTTCTGGCCTCCCTTTCCAGGAAGTGCAGGTGCATCCGGATGATGTAGATAACCGGGCAGAACTCTTACTCTTGTCGCCATCCATTCTGGTTCCTCGTTTAGATCATGACGGCTGCAAAGTATGGGACACCATGGCCATTGGCGAGTATCTCAATGAATTAAACCCTAAAGCCCATTTGTTACCCAAGGATCCGGTAGCAAGGGCGCATTGTCGATCTATCTGTGGCGAGATGCATTCCGGCTTCTCTGCTTTGCGCGCTTCTTTACCCATGAATGTCAAAGCAAAGTTTGAGTCATTCAAGGTTTGGTCAAAAGCGCAAATTGATATTAATCGCGTTCTAGTTATCTGGCAGGACTGCTTAACAACATACGGCGGGCCTTTCTTATTTGGCCAGGAGCCCACATTAGCTGACGCCATGTTTGCGCCAGTGGTCACAAGATTCTTGACATATCACATAGAGCTGGACAAGGCGAGCAGGGATTACTGCACGCACATCATGGCGATGCCTGAGATGAAGGAATGGGTGATGGGCGCCCTCGAAGAACCCGATGACATTGAAGAACTTGAAGTGGAGTTTTAAAAATGAACGCACCCGTAAATTTTAAAAGTGATACCGAGTTTTCTCATGTAAAACCCGCTGATACTCAGTTTTTACCAGGCGGCCTAAGAGATTTTTTTCTCTATAAAGATTTGGGTGTCGCTAAGGCCACTAAGGGCAAGGTTATTGCTCATCTCGTGAAGGCCAATAAGCCACCAGAGAATGGTACTGGTTGGCACTATCACGTAGCAGAGTTCCAAATTGTCATTATGACTAAAGGTTGGGCCAAGTTTATGTATGAAGATAAGGTCACCTTAGTTGAGGCGGGTGATGTTGTTCATCAAATGCCGGGCATCACCCATTTCCTCTTTGACTATTCGCCCGATATGGAATATCTCGAGATAGTGGGCCCTGCGGACTTTGGAACCATCCCAGTTTCTGTTGCTCCAGCCGAGGTGCCAGGGGTAACCCCATGGAAGTAGTCAAAAACAATGTGCTGGCATCAGACTTTGCGGTCTTGTTTCAGCGGATTATGACGATTGCTGAGGAGCTCGATGGTATGAAGAGTTACTACCGCGAGCTTTATCAAAAGATAGAGGCTGGCGAAGTTGCCTCAGAGGACGAAGAGTTGCCAGACCTTCTCAAAACTTTTAATGTTGCTGGTTTCGTGAATTTATCCATCGTTGCAGCACGTGCAGCACAAACCGCAGCCATTATTGCCAATGATGTGTCTTTGAGTAGGGTATTTGACCCAGCACTCAAAACTACAGAACGAGCATTGCGTCATATAGAAAGCGGTGCCCATAGATGATGTACAAAGCTTATCAAACCTTTGCTAATTTGCATAATCCGGTTCGGATGTTTGCAAAAGCGTCAGAGCGCGTCTCTACTAATTGGTTTGGAAACTTTTCCCTAAATCCTATGCAGCGATTAGCCGCACACTATGAGCAGATTTCTTTGCTTGGGTTTACGCACACAAGACCTGATTTTAAAATTCAATCTGTCATGGATTCATTTGGGGTGGAGCAGCCTGTTACAGAGGAATTAATTTACTCAACGCATTTTTGTAACTTGATTCGATTTTCAAAGCCCAACATTTCTGGTCAACCGAAAATCCTCTTAGTCGCTCCAATGTCAGGACACTTTGCTACTTTGTTAGCGGGAACCATTAAGACACTTCTAACTGATCATGAAGTTTATGTAACTGATTGGTTGAACATTCGTGACATTCCATTGAGCTGTGGTGACTTTGACTTTGATGCTTATGTCGAGCATATCATTAACTTCTTGCAGGTGATCGGACCGCAAACCCACCTGATGGCGGTATGTCAGCCAACAGTAGCCTGCTTAGCAGCCACAGCCATCATGTCTGAAGACAAGAGTCCCTATGTCCCGGCAAGCTTGACCTTGATGGCTGGGCCGATTGATGTCAGTCAAAGTCCAACAAAGGTCAATGAATTAGCTACCAGCAAACCCATGTCTTGGTTTGAAGAAAAGCTCATCGGGGTTATTCCAAATCAATTCAATGGCACTGGACGGAAAGTCTATCCAGGTTTCTTGCAGCTTATGGCATTTATGAGTATGAATCCTGATCGCCATGCAGAATCCTTCAGAAAGCTATATGAGTATCGCGTTAATGGTGACGATGAGAAGGCGGATGTGATTCATGATTTTTATGAAGAATATTTTGCAATTATGGATTTGTCGGGGCCTTTCTACTTGGAAACCATTAAAAAAGTATTTATGGATCGCGATCTAGCTAATGGAACTTTGACATACCAAGGTAGGTTAGTGAATCCAAAGCTGATTAAGAAAACCTTTTTGCTCACCGTTGAAGGTGAGCGAGACGATATCTGTGGCATTGGACAAACTTTAGCGGCGCAAGGTCTCTGTTCTGGCCTGCCTGGATACAGGAAGTCACATCACTTACAAGCGGGTGTCGGTCATTACGGAGTATTTAATGGCAAGCGCTGGGAAAGCCAGATTTATCCAGTAGTTCGCAACCACATTCAGTCAGCACTTTAATCAGGAGGAAATATGGTCGTCTATATCACTCGAAATATCATTGCCAGAATGCGTCGCAATGATGGTACGGATAATGGCTGCAAACCTCTCAATCCTGGAAAGTATGAGGCCAACAAGACCAATGATGGGGCGCTGGAAATTCTTCAGGATGCTGATGAGCCGGTCTATCTTTTACCCTTTATCTGGTGGGAAAAGATGGAGTTAGGTGATATTTTGATAGCAGCGTAATGAAAGATTAAAAAATATATTAAGAGGCAGCGCATTGAACTATCAATACATCAAAACAGAGCAGGCTGATTTAATCGCCACAATTCGGTTTAATCACTACGATAAGCGTAATGCATTAAGTGAGTGCTTGATAGAAGAGATGCATCATGCTTTAGAAGAGTTTGGTAAGCAAGATGTGCGGGTCTTGGTGCTGAGATCAGATCAAAAGAATAAAGTTTGGTCTGCAGGCCATGATGTGATGGAATTACCTAGATCAGAACGGGATCCCTTGCCCGCTGATGACCCAGTTATGGTCTTGCTTCAATCCATCAGAGCCTTTAGAGCGCCGGTGATAGCCATGGTTGATGGTTCGGTATGGGGTGCTTCGACCGATTTAATTATGAGTTGCGATATTGCCATTGGTGATCATGACTCCACCTTTGCAATTACACCGGCCAAGTTAGGGCTCCCTTATACCGCGAGCGGAATTTTGCATTTCATGTCACGCATGCCCTTGAACGTCGTCAAAGAGATGTTCTTGACTGCTGACCCTATTGGTGCTGATCGCGCCTTGCAGATTGGCATCCTGAATCATCTCTACGTCTCTGGTGAATTAGAGCTAAAAACTTACCAAATGGCTCGAACCATTGCTTCGCGTTCACCTCAGGCTAACTCTGTGCTCAAAGCCCAGGCGCAAATGCTCTCTGATGCCGCAGTTATGAATCCCGCCGTATTTGAGCACCTGCAATCCTTGCGCAAGAATGTGTATATGGGAAGTGATTACCGAGAGGGTATTACCGCCTTCCTAGAAAAGCGCGACCCAGTATTTGGTCAGGCCAAGTAAAGCGACGCCAATAACGCTCGGGGAAAAGCATAAAATAGGGCTCCTATCTATGGGGCGCTATGGGCACACAAGTTAATTCAGAAGGAGTCTCAGCATCGCGGGTGTATTTGCCTGCAGATCAAACTCATCTGAATTTACTGGCATTTTTTGTTGCTCAGTTTCCGCACATTAGCGAAGTCGAGTGGATCGATCGCTTTCATGAAGGGCTTATTCTCGACCAAGAAGGCCATGCCCTTAAAGCAAGTGGCGCCTATATGCCCAATACTCACTTGTCGTACTTCAGGCGTCTGGCTCGCGAGCCAGAGATCCCATTTGAAGAGCAGATCCTCTATCAAGATGAACATATTCTGGTTGCAGATAAACCCCATTTCTTGCCAGTAACACCAAGCGGACTTTATCTACATCAAACCTTATTAAATCGACTCAAGAAAAAAACAGGCATCCAAACACTCAGCCCGATACATCGAATTGATCGTGATACAGCAGGATTGGTTATCTTTTCAGTAAACCCAAGTGAAAGAGCTCAATACCAAAATTTATTCAGGGATAGGGCAGTCAAAAAGATGTACGAAGCAATAGCACCATACTCTGAAGAATTAGAAAAACAACTGCCAATCACTTATCAAAGCCGCATTCAAGAATCGGAACATTTTCTGCAAATGCAAGAAGTTGAAGGTGAGCCAAACTCAGATACCTTGATTGAGCTCATAGCAACAAACAAGCCATGGGCTAAGTATCGACTTACCCCGGGTAGCGGCAAAAAGCATCAACTGCGTTGCCATCTCAATGCCCTCAATATCCCCATGAAGCATGATCAGATCTACCCCATAATTACGCCTTACCAAGAATATGACTTGGACTTTTCAAAGCCATTACAACTGCTGGCCAAAGAGATGGGGTTTATTGATCCTATGGATGGGTCAAAAAGAGCTTTTAATAGTCTTCAAGACCTAGAGCTTTAGTCCTATATCCCTTGATGTTGGGTGTTGGGAGTGTTTTCGGCACTAAAAATAGGCATAAAACCTAGCACGATATTAGCTCTTAAGCTAATATGATGCCCATGACGTCTAAGCCCCGTTACCGCTGGCTATTAAATCGATTGAGACACCAGCCAGCCGGCCTGGAGGAGTGCAGCCCCGACCTCATCGTGGAATATGCAAAAGCAACTGGTGCAAAAGTATTTTATCGTTCCAACGAATATCCACGCTGCCCACAATTAAGTCGTGACTTTAGTAAGCTCGTCAAACATAACTTGGCAGCCCGAAGAAGATCTTTTCTTTACGACCTCAACGGATTTATGGTGTCTCCAAGATCGACCTATGTTTATCGATTAACGCCTGTGGCTGCAAATTCACTCACTTGGGTTGATCGGGAATGATGCAAGTGAACAACGTCGAAAGTCTGTTCGGGGTCAAGCCAAAAATTGCCGTGCTGCTTGGATTTGGTTTGCTGCTATTGATTGTAATGATCGATGTCTTATCGCCCGATGATTACCGATTGGTTTTGCTCTATTTATTTCCTGCGGCAATCATTGCATTAAATGCAAAGTCAATGAAGATGGTGATCGCAGCTCTGATTATCGCTACCTTATTTGAAAATTATTTTCTCTTTAGGGATGGTTATTTCCCTTTCTACTTTACGACGATAGAGATTTTAAATATTTTGATTCGTTTTCTGGCAACCCTATTAATTATGTGGCTTGCCAGGTCGCTCAGACGTAGTCAACTGCGTGTAAATCTTCTAGCGAATACCGATTCATTAACGGGTTTATGGAATAGGCGCTGGGCTCGCGTCATGATAGAGCAGGCGATTGCAAGGCTAGAAGAGGCCCGGGAGGTATTTTCTGTTGCGCTGATTGACGTAAACGACTTCAAAAAATTAATGATGTTCGAGGACATTTGGTGGGTGATCAAGCTCTGACATAGATCGCACACACCTTGATGAAATTTACAGTTGAGAATGTTATGTTTTCCGCTTGGGTGGCGATGAGTTTTTGATTGTTGCATCAAGGGTAAATGAGCAGCAAATGCATCAGATGTGTGGCGACATCGTTAAAACAGTTGATCAGACGATGATTGACTCCGGATACCCAATTAGCTTAAGTATTGGCATGGCTACATATAGCGATACAGCCAGATCCGTCTCAGAAATTCTGCATGAAGTAGATCTAGAGATGTATCGCCATAAAACTGAAGGTAAAAAGACTCAATAAAACTCTTCTGTAGAGATCCTATAAACCTAAGCGTTCAGAGCAGAAAAGCTTTGTGCTTGGGAGCGATGCCAATACAGCTCAAATACTCTTGGTAGGTTCAACCCTGGATCTATGTGTTCAGCGTTGAGTAGCAGACCAGCAGGCATCTCAGGGAGCAGGAAGGATAAAAGACGTACTTCATGCTTGTTAATACGCCGGATGATGTGAGGAGCGTCAATTTCACCAGGGTGATGTAATCCAGCGGCCTCCACCAGTTCTTTTAAAGTCTTCAGGGTTTCATTGTGAAAGTTGTATACGCGCTCAGCTTTATTCGGCACCACCAATGCTTTCTGGCGCAATGGATTCTGTGTAGTGACGCCAGTAGGGCAATTGCCCGTATTGCAAACCTGCGCCTGAATACAGCCAATGGAGAACATAAAGCCACGCGCACTATTACACCAATCGGCACCTAAAGCAAAAGCTACAGCCATATCAAAGGCGCTAATGATCTTTCCGGCACAACCAATTTTGATTTGATTTCTTAGGTTTACACCCACAAGGGTGTTATGAACCAGGCGCAGGCCTTCTTGTAGTGGTGTGCCCACGTGATTAGTAAATTCCACTGGCGATGCACCTGTCCCGCCTTCAGAGCCATCCACTACGATGAAGTCCGGATGAATGCCAGTCTCTAGCATGGCTTTGACAATGCCAAACCATTCCCATGGATGGCCAACGCAGAACTTAAAGCCAACCGGCTTACCGCCAGATAGATCACGCAACTTCTTCACAAAATGAATCAGCTCAAGCGGTGTCGAGAAAGCGCTATGCGAAGCAGGGGAGATGCAGGCTTCCCCTTCCTTGACGCCACGTGCTGCAGCTATTTCAGCCGTCACCTTAGAGCCCGGTAAGATGCCTCCATGGCCAGGTTTAGCGCCTTGGCTCAATTTGATCTCGATCATCTTGACCTGAGGATCTAAAGCATTCTCCTCATACTTTTTCTCATTAAAACTACCGTCGGTATTGCGGCAGCCAAAGTAACCAGAGCCAATTTCCCAAATGAGATCGCCACCATGTATGCGGTGGTATTGAGAGATCGAGCCTTCGCCAGTGTCATGAGCAAAGCCACCCTTTTTGGCACCAAGATTTAAAGCCAAAATAGCGTTAGCACTAAGGGACCCAAAGCTCATGGCTGAGATATTAAAGATGCTGGCTGAATATTTTTGTTTGCAATCTTTGCCGCCAATCTCGACTCGGAAATCATGGCTGGGCAGGCGGGTAGGGGCTAATGATTGATTAATCCATTGGTAGCCAGGGGCCATGACATCCAGAGTGGTGCCAAAAGGAATTTGATCCGGTACAGCTTTAGCGCGTGAATAGACTAATGTGCGCTGTTCTTTTGAAAAAGGGGTTTCATCATTGTCGCCCTCGATAAAGTACTGGCGAATTTCTGGGCGGATAAATTCAAGCATGAAACGCAAATGTCCAATAACGGGGTAGTTGCGAAGAATGGCTACTTTAGTTTGCGAGACGTCATACATGCCCACGAATGACAAAATGCCAAAGAGTAGGAAAAAATTCCAAGCCTGTGGGTGTAGTTGTAAAAAGGCAAAACTCACAACAGCTCCCAAGATACAAAGGCTAAATGGAATAAATCGAATAGGTATGTATTTATTGGGGGACATGGCCATAATGAGCTTAAATGTGGATGGTCTGAGTATACGAATTTAATACTAATGCAAACAATTTGACTTAAATCAACCCCAAAAGCCCTTTAGTAATGATTTTCCAGTAATTACCAAGCATTGCAGGAGTATTCTGAAAGGGTAGTTAATACTAATCATAGGAAGAATATGTCACTAAATCATGCGGTAATTTGGATCGACCATAAAGAAGCTCACGTCATGTTCTTGAGCGAAGAGGCTAGCGAAGCCGAAGTGATTCGCAGTAAAAGTACCCACACTCATCTGCATCACAAAGCCAATGAAGTCGGTAGCGGTAAAGTCGCTTTAGATTCAAAATATTTACATTCAGTTATCAATGCCGTGAATGAGTCCAAAGAAATTTTGATTCTTGGTCCAGGTTCTGCAAAATTAGAGCTCATCAAACACGCGCACAAACATGATGCCAATATTGCAGAAAAGATTGTTGGCGTAGAAACGGTTGATCATCCTACTGATAAAGAAATTCTTGCCTATGCACGCAAGTTTTTCTATAAAGTGGATCAAATGCTATAAATAAAGACTTCATAGGACGACACAAATGACTAAAGAGTTAAACAAAGAAGCTTTAGGGCCAGATGGCCTCCCAGGGCATGATTATTTTCTGGATGCGGTAAATCATATTGATCAAGCAGTAGCAACCAATACGATTGCCGCGGGCGCTGCTAAAGGTTTAGTTTTTAGCCTTGTAGAAACCTTGGGCGCCATGGTTGGTGACCCCGATCTACCGAATCATCTGAAGTCCGGATATATGGGCGCTTTAGATCTTGCGGTTGAGTTAGAGGCGAAGCTATCTAAATAAGCTAGCTATCAAGTGCATCTTCAGTAAGGGCAGCTTCGGTTGCCCTTATGCATTTAAAATGGCGGTCAATCGCCATTTAATCGAAGTTCATGACCAATACTCCAAAGAAACGCTTAGCAGTCGCCCCCATGATGGATGGGACGAATTAGGTAGGTTTTATAAGGGTTTGCCGTTACCCGTGTGCGCCACGTGCACAATCGTTTTATTATTCCTCTATCAACGATAGGGGAGCGGGAATAGTGCTTAAATCAATCAAAGATAGGCGCAAAGAAGTAGCGGCTAGAAATATCATTCTGTTAACTATGGTCGGCGAGCCCGAAAACCCCACTTACCGCAAGCAATACCTAATACGCATTACTGAGCCTGTAGGTTATATCCCACCACCTACCGACCTCGAGCAAGTCTTTAGGGGTTGGCTCTCGCATAACCTCTAAATCGCTAGCTATTTGGTTTGTCTCGTCGGTTGCCCCTTGGTGGGCATCCGATGAGACTTTGGCTTTAACTTTATAAAGTTGGGCGCGACTTGTACCCTTACTCTCTAGTGCTAGCTATCCATTCGCTAGGTGGGCGTGCGTCGGATGCCTCTTGGCAGGCATCCCCCGCACTCTTAGATTTAGCGCGGCGTTGACCGTTTGCAGTAGTCGCCTTACTCTCTAGTGCTAAGGTTGGCTCTCGCATAACCTCTAAATCGCTAGCTATTTGGTTATGAGAATCGGATGCCCGCCAAGGGGCATCCGATTCTTGTTTTAGGCTCGCTTTACGCTTGCCGTCGTAGGTCTTAGCCTTACTCTCTAGCGCTAGGGTTGGTACGGTTAGCCGCTAACGGCTTGGGGGATATTCACCCCAATAACTTAAGCCAAGCAACTAAGCTAACCTCACTACGGGGTGAGGTTAAAAAAATGCTTAAAGAGTATCCCGAGTGCGAGGTAACTATCGTTCAGGCGATGGTTAGCCGCTAACGGCTTAGGGGATTTAGCAAAACAACGATTAAGTGAGGCGGCGTATTTATCGTCCGCTCGAGCGGACGTTAACTATGCTTCGGGGCACGGTTAACCGATGCCCGAGTATCAGTTAAGCGGCGTTCGGACGCCAATTAAAAAAATGCTTAAAGAGTATCCCGAGTGTGAGGTATGGGTTAGCCGCTAACGGCTTAGGGGCTATTACTAATCCTTATGTAGTACTTCCCTAGCGGTTTTGCGGGCATGGCAAGGCTTACAAAGTGGTTGCATATTCTGTCTATCCCACTTCTCGCCGCCCTCAGCAATTGGCTTTATATGGTCAATCTCGACCGCTACGGTCTTTATCCCTGATTTGGCGCACTCTCTACAGAATGGCTCATGGTGCAATATGTCTTTACGAATATTCGCCCATGGCTTCGTTTTATAGATTGCGTTGCTCTCGGTGGTCTTATAAATTTGTTGGTCTGTACGGTACTTTTGCCGCATATGCTCTTGGCAATACGATTTACCGTAAATGGATACCTTATAGCACCCACCTCGGGCACAATTTTTGGGGCAAGCCATCGGCATTATTTTTGCCCCTCTAAGAATTGGCTATAGCGCTCTTGGCACGGTTGGCAGAGTTCGGGCGCGCCTTGGTGAGTGTCGAGCGATTCGAGCTTTAGGCACTTGGCGCAATAGCTCTCGGTCTTACTTTCACGTAAGCGGGCTATCTTCCACTCGCAAATATTTTTCGGGTATTGCATGTAATCCTCTATTTGGCAAAAAGCCCCACCTTTTGAGTAGGGCTTAGCCTGTTAATCGTTTGCATTAGAGCGCTTTCGCTTGCCTTGTGGCGGTCTCTAATTAGTTCGCTCGGAAAAGCTACGCCGTGATTCGTATCGGGGTATCTATCTCCCCTTTACCGCCGTCGCGTCTAGGCGTACCACTTGGAAAACGCAAAAATCATTTGCGCATTAAAAGCCCTCGCCTAAGCGAGCACCGATAATTCTTGCAAGGGTTTAAAGTCCCCTTGCACGACTATTCACCGATTACCAAGCGTAGCAATCGACGGTGAATTTCTTACTTAGGGGTTGCCGTTAGTGTTGGTGTAACTGTTACGAACGCGTTTGCGTCGTAGAGTGCCAACAACATACGAGCTTCGCCCAAAATTGTTACTTGGTTCGTAGTGAAGTTCGTACCGTTCTCGCGGCTCATTTCAATACCAATAGATTGACGGTTGAGGATTTGACCCGCAGAGGAATCGCCTACCAAAACTTGACCTTGTGGAATCGAGCCGCCTGTTACGACTGTTAAGCCGTAGCGCTTCAATGAATCCTGAGCCGCGTCGAAAATGTAATCGCCGTTAGCGTTCTTAGAGGTCATTAGGGCTACTGCGTCAAGTGTGTTTAAGCACGCGAAATTAGCAGTACGTCCTAAGTCTTCTAAAGCCGCCGCACCGTAGAGGATTGAATCAGCTAAGTTAGCGCCCTTAGGAGCGGCAATAGCGTTAGACAAAGCCATTAAGTCGGCAGAAAATTGCGCGTCAATCTTACGAGCCAAGCCACTTACGAGTACTGAGTTAATCAAGCCTTGCAAGGCGGTGGAATCTTCCACGGCTTGTAAAGATGATTGAATCCAATGAGCATAAGTAGGAATGTCGGCGCTAATCTTCTCGGCGGTAATACCGCTTTGAGGTTTTTGAGCCAATTCAGCGACTTGGGCGGCTTGGTTATCAATAGATATAACTCGAGCATAGGACGCGGTAGAGGCGTTAAACGCTACATTCTTAAATAAGTCGATAAGACGTGGCTTGTAAGTGTAGATAGCGCCGCTTTGTGGACTAGCAGTAGTGCCAACGGTTGCGGTAGTTAATGCCGCCGCTTTAATTTCAATCTTGCCGCTAGAGCCTGTACGCGCAAACGTATCGCGCTCAAAGTGTTTAGCGAATTCTGCGCCAATGTCGTTAGCTTCGATTGAAGTAGCGCCAAAGCCTTTAGAGTTTGCGTGAGCTTGTTCTAGTCCGAATACTCTCTCTGCGAGTTCTTTTTGTTCTGCTTGAATAGCTGAGGATTTAATCTCAATCATTTCTGATAAATTTTTGATGTCCATGATTTGATACCTTCTTTAAATAAGTTGTAAGCCTCGCAATATTGCGGGCGGTAGGTGTTCATCGCGTCGCTTGCGAAACCTCAGCCTCACGCTGAGCCTCTCACGTACCTAACACTTGCTTATAGAGCCCATCTACATCACCGCAGAAAGGGCTCGTTCGCCTTGAAAGTATCGCTAGTGATTTTCTTCGCGAAAGTACAAAAACGATTCAATAAAAATATGGTAGCACAACCCGCAAACCCATATTCCATATAGCCTTGACTATAGTTAGTGTTTCGTAAAAGTAGTCCCTAATTTCTGCTTGAAAACATCCAAAAGCATTTTGGTAGTACTCATGCCGAGACGGTGAAAGGTAACGGGCGTGTCATTAGGTGAGATTAGTCCCGACGCTCTTGCAAGGTATTCGCCGACGCTCTCAAAATCCTTAGGTGTTAGTTGCTCGTTTAGCTGAGCAATTGCTAGAGCTACGTCATCGGGCACGGTTAGCAAGTAATCGCGGTCAGTAAATGAGTAAATATTCCAAAATACCCCCATCAAAGCGCGGGCGTTAATGGTTGCATCATCGGGTACGTGTTGTAAAAACTCTTGGTCGTTAGTGAAATCTGTTTTCATGTTGTTAATTCTTTCTTTTCTATAGTTTTAGCTATTACTACTAAGTTAGTGAGCACTAATTTTCGGTCGATTAAGCAAAAAATGAGCAAAACTTTAGGGAGCCGTATCGCGAGACTTAAAAGTGTTTGACTTTCAATACCCCCCAACCATTCCCCAAGGTATCTGCGGCTTGAATAGAGAGCCATAGCGAGGCGTTCGTGGAAAGTTGACTACTTACCATGTCCACGAATTAAAACGGCTCTAATCAAGCGTGGTTAGTAGTAGTTATGTTTGGTTGGTTCTCATAAAACTGAGTAACGGCTCTAGCCTTAGCGCCTTCCTCTGAATCGCGAAAGCTACCAATCTTGTAGACGTGGAATAGGTTGTCTCTCAACTCAAAGCCGCTATCGGGTTGGTTGACCACCTCTACTGCTATCCATTCACCATTAGGGTATGCCCGCTTAATGCCCTCATACACCTCTGCTAACTCTGTATCGTTGTAGTTGTGATACACGCCGTCCATAGCTCCCGACTTCATGTCGATAAGTAGGTAGGCTTTCTTTTCTTTTTGTTGCATGGTGCTTCCTTTTTAAAAGTTACTGCGGTTTGTAATAGGTAATTCGATGTCTTTAAATGCTTTTCCCTAAAAACTCGCTTTTGACTTTGGGTTTACATACAGACCACGCCGTCTACAACAAGTCTTCCTCTGCCGTCTACGTAGCTCTTAGATGGGTTCTTGTGATAGTTGCCCTCGATAATCTTTACTGCGTTATTAGGGTCGATAACGTAATCAAAGGTGCAGTTAAAGGGGGCTCTTCCCTCTGTATGAGTTCTACCCATGAGGAATTTAGATTCGCTGATGTGTTGAAAAAACTGAGCAAACCACTCTAGCCCTTCTTCCTCAGTTTTTAGTTTTGCTTCAACGAAGGCTTTTCGCCAAAGCCTTTTAAGCGTGTTCTCTCGCTTATCGGTCATTGCCTGAACTTTGTTTAAAGTCGGTAACTTTTCATGCCAAAGGTTTTTAATCTTTTCATAAGGGCAAGCTATAGCCGCAAACTCGGTAGAGTTTTGGCTATCGTATGACTTTTCTTTTCTATTCTCTTCTTTTCTATTCTCTTCTTTTCTCTTCTCTTCTATATGGCAACTGCTTAGCACTTGCTTAGCACTTGCTTGTGAGCCCCTATCTGTATGGGTTCTACGTTGCCCGCCTATTTTTCCTGAGATAGATTTAATAACTCGCTCTTTATCTTTGGTGGTACGTAATTCTTCCATTTCTTCATTACGAAAGAGGTCGCCGTCAAGATAAAAACATGGGGCTAATTTTGTCCATGCCGTATGCAAAACTTCGATAGGGCAGTCCAATATTTCGCAGATTGTGGGAAAGCTAGAGGGGAATCCACCCTCTACCCAACACTCATCTAAAAGGTGTCGGTATAGCCCGCGCTCTATGTAGTTCATTTTCTGTACGCGCCTAGAGGCTCGGTATGCTTCCCAAAAAAATGCGTAGTACGGTAGCGGCTTAAGTTTTGTGCTCATAAAAATACTTTCCTAATTTCAGTTAACCGCGCTAAAATTAGTACGCGGTTTGGTTTTTATTCAATCAACGGTTTGAAAATCGACCCTCGTTAATATGTATTACTGAGAAAGCCCATACCCCACGTTTGGGCTTTTTCTTTTGGTGAATCGAATAGCGTCAACTGCTCACCTAGCGACCTACCTAAGCGCGGCGTTTCGGGGATTACGTTTAGGCACGCGAATTCGCCGTGTAAGCGTTTGGCGGCTTCGTTGTAGGCGAGTGCGGCTTCTTCTTTGGTGGCGAAGTAACCGAGCCCCTTCCGCTTAAACTGAGCCCGCCATATATTTCTCCTACTAGACCAACTAACACCTCGATAGCCGCTTTTATTTCTAGTCGTAAGAGGGTTGGCTAAGAAGTCCTCTAACTCTTTACTGCGGTCTATTCCCGTATTGTTATGTCTCGCAAACTTACCGTGGAACTTAATAGCGGCGGCATCATAAAACGCGGCGGCTTCGAGAGCGCTATCGTAATTACCGAGTGCTATTTGTTCTCCGTTATATGTAATTGACGCAGAATATCGCCCGCTTATTTTTCGATGATGCACACCTTTGTAGGAATTGTTGCCATCAATTCTCTTAGACTTGTTTTGCATATTCTCAGCACGAGTAGCAAGTCGCAAATTATCAATATGGTTATTACTCTTGTTACCGTCTATATGGTCAATCTCATAGCCCTTAGGAATATCTTTACCATGACGCATAACCCATATGATTCGGTGCACGCCGTATGACTTTTTATCTATGCTGACATATAGATACCCTGTATGGTGAAGCGTGCCCGCCTCCTCTAGCCTGTAAGCGTTTGGGCTCCTAGTTTTAAGGTTGTAGAGCTTTCCCATCGCCGATGGGTAGAAAAATAGCTCACGTAACCTATCAGGCGTGGGCAATGGGTTTGAAATTCCCTTAGCCTTAGCCATTACTCGCGCTCATCGAAGTAGTCATCCATACGCGGCGAAGTGCCAACGATAGGTAGCGGCGAGATATTGAGTTGGTACTTGCGACCATCCGCGCCAACTATGCTCATGTTTCCTCCGCCCTCAAGCAATAGGCGCTGAATATCGCTTAAGAGCTCGGCTTGTAGTTGGTTGGTGTTAATCATGCGAGCACCGCCGCTTTCTTACGACGTGGCGTACGTACCCGTAATGCCATTTCTTCTTTGATTGCCGCTAGTGGGTAAAAGTAGTTATTACCAATCAGGATAGGTAGGGGCGCTTGCGAGCGTTGCCTCCAACCTACTGCGGTGAGGGGTGAGATTTTTAAGAGCTCGCAAAACTCTTGCTCTGTAATGCAATCGAGCGAGCGTGCTATCTCTTTGATATTTGTATTGCTTTGGTTTTCCATACTGCATTACCTCGTTTTTGTTAAACAGGCTTGCAGTATTTCTAAAAAAAACTACTCTGTATATTACTTATTTTGTAGACCATAAACCCGCTAAGTCAATACCATTATGGGTTAGCGGTCGATAAAATTGTCGGGAATTATTTTTATTATTCGTAGCGTGGGTCGCTATATGGGTCGTCTTTTGTTTGCAACTTTTTACGAATCGCTCTTATAGCTGAGACTTTAATTTGTGCCTTTTTACGCTCTTTTGTTTTGAGTTTTTCGTTAAGGTGGTCGGCTACCATTTGGTCTAATGCTTCGTCAGCATAGTAAAAGTTATGAGTAATTTCTAGGTAATTCCAACAAGCCATAACCAATGATTCGTCAAGGGTGTTAATTACCTTGCGCTTGCCGTTGGGTACTTGCTTATTTTTAACGGTGCGAGTCTGCCTTTCGGTGTTGCGCTTAACCAAGTCGGGGCGCTTAGGCTTGTCTATACCCAATGTATAGATACCGTCTTGCTCGCTAAAAACCTTTAGCTTGCTCACTTCAAGCCCTCGAAACTCTTGTGCACGTCTGCGGCTTTAACGTGGGTATAGCGCGCTAGCATCTTCCAATCTTTGTGCCCACTTAGTAGGGCGACTTGCTGAATCTGCAAGCCCGCTTTAAATAGGTTGGTAATCGCGGTATGGCGTAGGTCGTGAAAATGTAGGTCTTTAATATTTAACTTGGTGCACGTACGCGTAAAGCGAGCCGATACAGAGCGACTATTAGCGCCAAAGAGTGAGCCTTCTTTCTTTTTCTTTATGATGGGCTCAACGATTGCCCAAGCGTCGGGTAGTAGCGGTATGGTTTGGTGGTTGCCAATCTTGCGGCGTGGGTCTTTACGGTCGTGAATGAGAGCCGTTTTATTTTTAGCGTCTATATCCTCTACGGTTAGGCTGCATATTTCGGATTGCCGCATAGTCGTAGCTAAGGCGAATCTCGTAAGAGCAACCATTGGTAGGGTAAGTAGCTTGTTACTTTTCCATTCGTCGCACAAGCGCTTAATTTCGTCGTCGGTTGCTACGCGGTCGCGCTCTTGCCCTCGAGTGTCTACATTTCGCGCCCCTAGGTCTGCGCGTGCAGTCTTAGCTATGTCGGGGTTAATGTCGACCTTTAATACGTGCCTACCGTATTTAAGAATTGTGCCAAGCGCTGAGAGGTCGCCCCCTACAGTTACGCCGCCCGCAGTTTTGAGGCGGTCATTAACAAAGTCGCGCAACATAATCGGCGAGAGGTTTTTAAGTTGGTTTGCGCCGAGCTTGTCTTTAAGCATCTGCACCGTAAAAAGTTTACTGCGACCCTTGGGGGCAACGTCCTCGAGATAGGTCTCGATTAGCTTGCCAATCGTGTAGCCCTGAGGTATCGCCTGATAGCCCGTAATCTGCATCGAGCCGACTTGCGCCTCTACCTGAGTTGCCCACGCCTGAGCATCCCGTTTTAGGGGGTAGGTAGCCGACTTATAATAGTCTTTGATGCGTACCTGAACCCGCCATTTACCACTAGGTAGTTGAGTGAATGTAGCCACGTGTGCAATTTATGAACTCTGTTTAGATATTGGAATGATAACTTAATCGTAGTTTCGTGTGCATTACGTGTGCGCGTAATCGTGTGCATAGCCAAAATGACAGATAAAAAACCTAATAAAATCAACAAGATACTAGCGGTAGCGCCCATGATGGAGTGGACGGACCGCCATTGCCGTTCGTTTCATCGCACGCTCACTAAAGAGGCTGTTCTTTATACAGAGATGGTCACTTCTGGTGCGCTCATGCATGGGGATGTGCCACGTCATTTAGATTATTCACAAGAGCAACATCCTGTTGTTTTGCAATTAGGCGGCTCAGAGCCCGGCGACTTAGCAAGGTCTGCCGAACTAGCTCAACAGTGGGTTTACGATGAAATCGATCTCAATTGCGGTTGCCCCTCAGAGCGCGTGCAACGTGGTGCCTTTGGCGCCTGCTTAATGGCTGAGCCTAATTTAGTTGCAGACTGTGTGCGCTCTATGAGGGGAGCGGTTGATATTCCGATCTCCGTAAAGCATCGTCTGGGCTTGGACTCGATGGATGCCGCAAATTCTGAAGCTGATTACCAATTTGCGCTGAACTTTATTCTTGCTGTTGCCGATGCTGGTGCCAGTCAGGTAACCATTCATGCACGTAATGCAGTGCTTAAAGGTTTATCGCCAAAAGAGAATCGCAGCAAACCACCGTTGCGTTATGAAGTAGCTGCAAAGCTCAGAGTAGATGCGCAGAAGCAATTTCCGAATCTCAAAGTATTGCTTAATGGTGGTTTGGAAACTAATGAACAAATTGCTGGCCACTGGGATGACTTTGATGGTTTCATGGTGGGAAGGGCTGCATATCATTTCCCGGCGCTACTTTTAGGCTGGGATGACATGATTAATACGGATGGTGACGCAGCTGGCTACCTATTTAGCGAAACCGAGTGGCATCGCATTCAAATTGCCTTAGTCAAGCAAGTACAAGATTGGTTTGACGAGTGCCAAGCCAAAGGCAAACCTTTTTATATCGGCGCATTCACCAGACACATTCTCGGCTTAGCTCATGGCAGGGCAGGATCACGGTATTGGCGCCAACGCCTCTCTGATCATCACGCTTTAGCTAAAGTTCAGAGTAAAGCCGCCATCTTGGATTTCTTTATAGATGCAAGCCTGTGTCTTGGGGATTGGGCAGCTTTTGAGTTCGACAGTGCCTAGAAACAGGTCTTGAGGGGATGTTTTTGACAGGTTTTTGAGCAAAAAGCTATAATCTAGGTCTTCAGTGGCGGACGTAGCTCAGTTGGTAGAGTCCCAGATTGTGATTCTGGTTGTCGCGGGTTCGAGCCCCGTCGTTCGCCCCATATAGCATAAGGACTTCCTGTCCGTTACTGTCAAAATCAACAGCTTTTAGTATGAAATTTGGGAATTTCTTGTCGTTTCTTGCGCCTAAATCACCGTTTCTTGATCCCTCAAATTGGTGAGAGCATATCCCCGCAAAGCCCCGTTCTATATGGGTTACTGGTTTTAAGATCCCCAAAAACTACCGCAGGCCCATCTGTCTTTTTGATGTTCTATATAGAATGTTCATCTGGTTGTCGCGGGTTTAGGCCTAGTCATTTAATCTATATGGAATATAGCTCTGCTGTCTACTGCCGTGTTTTATGAGAGTGAAAAAAATTCCCAAATTGGGAACAACTCTTCTAAAGAGACTCTATTTACCGCCGTTAATCTGTCATAAATTTAAGTAGAAGTAATGGGGTCTAAGTGGCTGTTATTAGATGATCTGCGGACACTCAAAATAGAGTATTTTTAGGTGTTTGACCGTCAGAGAACGGCCAGTAAGAGACAGTTAGATAGGAGGTAAATTTTTACCAGAACTAGATTTAGTGCTTTGACTTTGATGTGATTAAATCGGCTTAAAGTCTATCTTGCGACCCCACTTGAATAGCTTGTAAACGATCCCGCCAGTTAAAGTATTGGCGATAAAGAAAAACACTTAATACCATTCCCCAAACCATGCCGGTGAACATGCCGGCAAGCATTAGGCTAAAGTTGAGCGAAACAACATCACTACTTTGTAATGCCTGAGTAAATATGACTGAACCTAAAGTCATTCCAAGCAACATCCAGCCTGAACATAAAAGATTCTGAGTGAGCATCGAGCATAGCTTTCTGCATTGAGGTCTAAGATATCTCAGGCTGGGAATGGCTGCCATTCCACCTAGTAGCATACCTACGTACATATATGGCATTAATAGCATATGTAATTTAATTGATTCGATTCCTGAGAGGCTATGGCTAGATGTGCAAATCGTTGCAATTATGTAGATGGGTGTCACACGTGTATCGATAAATAGGCCAATTAACATCCCCCCAAAACCCAGTGAGAGCATCACGCTTGGCGGAGAAAGGCCCAGACGCTGTGGCCTTAATCTGGAGAGCGTCAGACACCCTAAGGCTATCCCTACCAAAGAGAGCCACTGCAAGGACCAAATATTTTCTGCAGAAGTTATTGTGATCAACATCAAAGTAATTCCCACGGCCGCCACTAAGCCGAGAGCAACCAACAGGTTGATATTTTTATCTAGAAGAGTATTTTTCAAGATTGATCATGATTTATTTAATATCTGGTGGATTATGTTTCAAAAAATTAAACCTTGCTCTAGGTTTTTTAAGGGTTATTACTAATAAGAATTCGACTAACCCTAATGCTGCAATGCATTAAAAACATAGAATTATTTTTTAGTTTATAAACATATTTGATTCAAAACCATTTTTATAAATAGACTTAAAACAGGAGACAAAAATGATTCCTCCGGAGTTTGATTACCATGCACCCACTACGTTAAATGATGCGGTTGCATTGCTTTCGCAGTTGGGTGATGATGCAAAAATTTTAGCCGGCGGACACAGTCTTTTGCCCATGATGAAGCTACGATTTGCCGAGCCAGCTCATTTAGTTGACCTTAATCGCATTCCACAGCTTAGAGGTATCCGTGAGGAGGGCGGTCTAATCAAGATAGGCGCAATGACGGTAGAAAATGCCATCTTGGATTCAGACCTCTTAAAAGAAAAAGCATCTTTATTGCCTAAGGCTGTCAAATGGATTGCCGATCCCCAGGTTCGTAACCGCGGAACTATCGGCGGTGATATTGCTCACGGTGATCCTGCTAATGATCATCCTGCAATCGCTATGGCCTTGGATGCAACATTCGTGCTTCATGGCCCAGGGGGTGAGCGAAAAGTTAAGGCGGTAGACTTTTTCCAAGGTACCTACATGACTGATATGGCGCCTAACGAAATATTGACAGAGATTCAGTTTGCTCCTCTAGCCAAAAATACTGGTTGTGCATATGTCAAGCTAAAGCGCAAAACAGGTGACTGGGCTACGGCCGCAGCGGCTGTTGTGCTTCAGATGAGCCAAGGTAAGGTTTCGCTGGTTCGCATTGGTTTAACCAATGTGGCAGACACTGCCATTCGTGCTACCAAGGCTGAAGAATTATTGCTAGGGAAAGCGCTTACGGATGAAACATTAAGTCAAGTAGCAAGCGCTGTCCAAGCAGCTTGTAGTCCAGCCGAAGACCTTCGAGGCGATGCTGAATATAAGACTGCTATGGCTGGTGAAATGACCAAGCGTGCTTTGCTTGACGCTGCCTCACAAATTAGTTAACTCTAGACCCAATACGGAGCAATAGATAATGAGCAAAAAATTAGTTAGCATGACAATTAATGGCAAAAAGGTAGAGGAGGCTGTTGAGCCGAGACTACTTTTAATTCATTTTTTACGCGAGAATCTGAATCTGACTGGTGCTCACATTGGATGTGAAACAAGTCACTGTGGCGCCTGTACTGTTGATATTGATGGTAAATCCGTTAAGTCTTGCACTGAGTTAGCCGTACAGTGTGAAGGTGCTGATATTTTGACGGTTGAAGGTTTGGCAAAAAATGGAATTCTGAGTGCTGTTCAAGAAGGATTTCATCAGGAGCATGGATTGCAGTGTGGCTTTTGTACCCCTGGGATGTTAGTGCGCTCTTATCGACTGCTGCAAGAAAATCCAAACCCTACTGAAGCAGAAATTCGTGCAGGCATTTCTGGCAATCTATGCCGTTGTACTGGCTACCAAAATATTGTTAAAGCGGTTCAGTATGCAGCTAAAAAATTACAAGAAACTGCTACTGCATAAAACCACAATTATTTTCATAAATACAAATTTTTGAAGCCTCCAAGGCTCCATAGGAGATTTAGATGAATGCACCGTTAAAAGATCGCGAAGCAGCATTGATGGGTATGGGAGATTCACGTCTACGCAAGGAAGACGCTCGCTTTATCCAAGGTAAAGGTAATTACGTTGACGATATTAAGCTTCCTAATATGGTTTATATGGATATTGTCCGATCCCCTTTAGCGCATGCTCGTATTAAGAAAATCAACAAAGAAGATGCATTAAAAATTCCAGGTGTTATTGCGGTTCTTACTGCTGAGGACTTGAAGCCTTTGAAATTGCATTGGATGCCCACTCTGGCTGGCGACGTAGCCGCTGTCTTGGCTGATGAGAAGGTGCACTTCCAAATGCAAGAAGTTGCTGTTGTATTGGCGGAAACTCGCTATGCTGCCGCAGATGGCAAAGAGGCTGTTCAAGTTGAGTACGAAGAGCTTCCAGTGGTGATTAATCCGTTTGATGCTTTAAAGGATGATGCTCCAATTTTGCGTGAGGATTTGGTTGAAAAGATGGAAGGTGCTCACGGAACGCGTCATCATCCTAATGATATTTTTACATGGCAGGCAGGAGATGCAGCTGCCGCTGATGCTGCATTTGCAAGTGCTGAAGTAGTTGTAAAAGAAGATTTACTTTACCCACGGGTTCATCCGTGCCCACTTGAAACATGTGGATGCGTGGCCTCTTTTGATCCAATTCGCGGTGATTTGACTACCTACATCACCAGTCAAGCCCCCCACGTGGTTCGAACTGTGGTGTCCATGCTTTCAGGCATTCCAGAATCAAAGGTGAGAATTATTTCACCTGATATTGGTGGTGGATTTGGCAATAAGGTCGGCATTTATCCAGGATATGTTTGCGCAATCGTCTCATCCATTGTCTTAGGCCGTCCAGTCAAATGGATCGAAGACCGTATTGAGAATCTCTCATCGACTGCTTTTGCGCGTGACTACCATATGACTGGTGAATTAGCAGCTACAGCAGACGGAAAAATTCAGGGGTTACGAGTTAACGTTCTTGCAGATCACGGCGCATTTGATGCCTGTGCCGATCCTACTAAGTTCCCTGCAGGTTTATTTCATATTTGTTCGGGATCATATGATATTCCAGCAGCACACTGTACCGTAAGGGGAGTCTATACAAATAAGGCTCCTGGAGGGGTGGCTTATCGTTGTTCATTCCGAGTCACAGAAGCGGTCTATTTAATCGAGCGCATGGTCGATGTTCTTGCTCAAAAATTGAATATGGATAAATCTGAAATTCGTAAAAAGAATTTCATCCGCAAAGAACAATTTCCGTATAAATCTGCATTTGGATTTGAATATGATTCCGGCGATTACCATACAGCGCTAGATCAAGTTTTAAATGCTGTGGATTACAAGGGCCTAAGAGCTGAGCAGGCTGCAAAACGTGCTGACCCTAATAGCAAAACGCTCATGGGTATTGGCTTAGTTACCTTTACTGAAATTGTGGGTGCTGGGCCAAGTAAAATCTGTGACATTCTTGGTATCGGTATGTTCGATTCTTGCGAAATTCGTGTTGACCCAACTGGCAGTGCTATCGCTAGAATGGGCACTATTTCTCAGGGTCAAGGGCACCAAACTACCTATGCTCAAATTATTGCAACAGAATTAGGAATTGCTTCTGATGTCATTAAAGTGGAAGAGGGGGATACTGATACAGCACCTTATGGTTTAGGTACTTACGGCTCACGCTCTACCCCAGTAGCTGGAGCTGCAATTGCCATGGCTGCTCGCAAAATTCATGCAAAGGCAAAAAAGATCGCAGCATCTTTGCTTGAGGTAAGCGAGAATGACTTGGAGTGGGAAGTCGATCGCTTTAAGGTCCGCGGTAATGATGACAAGTTCAAGACAATGAAAGATATTTCATGGGCCGCCTATCATCAGCCGCCTGATGGATTAGAGCCAGGTTTAGAGGCTGTTCATTACTATGATCCGCCAAACTTTACTTTCCCATTCGGAATTTACTTGGCCGTAGTTGATATTGACCGTGCAACTGGAGAAACTAAGGTAAGACGTTTTTACGCCTTAGATGACTGCGGAACCCGTATCAATCCAATGATTATCGAAGGCCAAATTCACGGGGGTTTAACTGAAGGTTATGCCGTCGCAATGGGTCAACTTCTCTCATTTGATACGCAAGGAAACATTCAAGGTAATTCTTTGATGGATTACTTCTTACCAACCGCAGTTGAGACTCCGCATTGGGAAACTGACTTTACTGTTACGCCATCGCCACACCATCCGATTGGTGCTAAGGGAGTTGCAGAGTCACCTCACGTCGGCAGTATTCCAACATTCACATCTGCTGTAGTGGACGCTTTTGCGCATACTGGAGTAACTCACATCGATATGCCTCATACCTCTTACCGCATTTGGAAAGAGCTCAAAAAGCACGGACTAAACCTCAATTAATTAAAGTTAGGAATTTGGCAATGGAAGTAACTATTGATAAGCAGTACCCAATTCCTGCCAGCATTGAAAGTTGCTGGCAGGTTTTGTCGAATGTGACTGATTTGGCAACCTGTATGCCAGGCGCATCCATAACTGAAAAGTTAGATGACACACATTACAAAGGTAGTGTTAAGGTAAAAGTAGGGCCGGCTGCTGCAGCGTTTGCTGGAGACATTGAGGTTCAAGGTGTTGATGCTGCGTTAAAGCAAATGCGAATGCTTGGTAAAGGTGCTGATAGAGGGGGCTCATCAGCCTCGATGCAATTAACTGCTAGCTTAATTGCCCAACCAGATGGCTCTACGAATTTAGTTGGTAAAGCAGACGTGATTGTTAACGGCAAGTTTGCACAATTTGGCGGTCGTATGATGAACTCTGTATCCGATATGATCCTGCAGCAATTTGCTGATAATTTTTCCATTAAAGCGCAGGCATTAGGTGGAATCCAAAATGTTTCTCAAAGCAGTGAGTCATCATCAGCCTCTTCGATAGATTCGGCTTCAAAATCTTCAGCTACTCCAAAAGCTCCCCATACTGAATTAAATGGATTGGCAATAGCTTGGATGCTAATTAAGAATTTCTTCAAAGGCTTAGTTGGTATAAAAAGCTAATGAATGTTCAGGAAATCTCAGCCCTTCTAACTAAGTCCTCCTATGTAGCTGATGATAGTTTGGCTGAGATGGTTTGGATGGGACTCACAATCGATCGACCTCTTCTTTTAGAGGGTGAGGCTGGTGTTGGAAAAACAGCTATTGCCCAAGCTTGCGCTACTGGTTTAAATAGACCTTTATTAAGATTGCAGTGCCATGAAAGTTTGGACTTAAATCAGGCGGTATATGAGTGGAACTATAGCCGTCAGCTTCTTGAGATTCGTCTAAGAGAGGCCGAAGGTGGCGATAAATCAAGTCTTCGAGACGACCTATTTAGCCAGGAATTCTTACTTCAACGCCCTTTAATGCAGGCTATCACCTCTTTATCACCTGCCGTTCTTTTGATTGATGAAATTGATCGTGCAGATGAAGCCTTTGAGGCCTACCTTCTTGAAGTATTAGGCGAATTTCAAATAACGGTTCCTGAGTTAGGCACAATTAAGGCAAAAAGCCATCCACTGGTAATCTTAACAAGCAACGGGACGCGTGACTTATCAGATGCTTTAAGGCGTCGTTGCCTTTATCACTATGTGGACTATCCGACGGTTCCCCGTGAATTAAATATTGTTAAAGCGCTTCTTCCAAATGCAAACTTAGAGCTTGTTCAGCAGGCAGTGCTATTTGTTCACCAGTTGCGTAAAGAAGATCTGGATAAAACACCGGGTATTGCTGAAACTTTAGATTGGATCAGAGTCCTGTGCGCTAAAGACTTAACAAAATTGCCAGAGGATCCAGCTGAGCTATTAAGCACGCTTTCTGCGCTTTTAAAAACACGTAGTGATCAGTGGCAAATATCTGATCAAACACTCAATAAGCTTATGGGCTCAAATAAGAGGGTCGGCATCGATGCTGGAGTGGTAGCGTCTCGTAACTGATAAAAGCTGGCCTAAATCCTAATGCTTAGTTCACCAATGCCCACCCATGAGATTCGTCAATTTGTTGCTTATCTTCGAGACAATGGATTTGTCATTGGTTTGTCTGAATTTAAAGCAATGATCAGCACTGTTCAACTAGCCGGAATCCAAGATTCCAAACGTATTGAGAAATGTTGGCGAGGTCTTGCCGCTTCGACGCATCAACAATGGGAGCAATTTCCAAGTCTCTTCGAATCATTTTGGTTTCCAAAAAAGATGAAGGGCAGTACCAAGTCAACCGGTCAAAAGAAGAAGGGTAAATCACTTCCTGAGCTGATTCAGGAAATTAAAGGGGATTCTAAGTCTTCTAAGCCTGGTAATGGTGGCCGAACTGTTGGTTTAGGTTCCGCAGAAAATGAGATGAATTCAAGTGCCGAAGACAAAGGTCAAGGCGGCGCTAGCAGAGTGGAGCCTTTAGCAGAAAAACCATTGGGTGACTGGTTGCCACAGGATAGTCAGCAACTTGATGCTTTAATTGCGCCATTACAGGCACGATTAAAGCGCAAGCTTTTACGACATTATCGACAAAATCCACAAGCTCGTCGTCTCGATTTGCGAGAGTCAATTCGTAAGGCATCCAGTACTGCAGGAGAGCTTATTTGCTTGAGAATGAAAGAACGTAAAACAATTCCACCAAAGATATTTATCTTGGTTGATGTTAGTAAGTCAATGGAATCTCATGCACAATTCTTTTTAAGAATGGCCAGATCTTTTTGTCAAGTTTTGAACGCAAGAGTTTTTGTATTTCACACAAGTCTGATTGAAGTAAGCGCTCTCATGAAACGTGATAGTGGTCGTGTCCAAGAAAAAATCAATGCAGTAGCTTTTGGTTTTGGTGGGGGAACGAGGATTGCGACTAACCTACAGTCCTTTTTAGAGCAAAGCAAGTTAGGCCCTTCTGGTAGCAAAATTAAGGGTGTTGGTAAGCGGGATATTGTTTATGTACTAAGTGATGGCTACGACACTGATCCCCCTAAGAAAACGCTTGAAGCTATTTCATCCATTCGTCAAAAAGGGGCTGAACTCTTTTGGCTTCATCCAACTATCGGGCAGCCTCAATCTGAAGCAATTCAAATGAGCAAAGAGGCAATATCTGGATTTATGGCAGTTAGTCACTTAAATAGTTTAAATGGGCTTGTCGATTTAACTTTAAAGCACAAGCCTCAACGCAATCAAAATATGATGGAAATGGGGTTGTAATGGGTTGCATTATGAAACAAGGCGGTGGACTGTATAGCCGTGTAAGGGTAGGGGCAATCCTATTAGCAGCAGGACAGGGCAGTCGGATGGGTGGCGTACCAAAAGCACTGATTGAGTTGCAAGGTGTTCCATTAATCAACCGCCAATTAATCGCTTTGAGTGGCGCGGGAGTGGATGAGGTTGTTGTTGTAACTGGGTATCACCATGCCTTAGTCGAGCCTTTGGTTGAGCAGTTCCCGGTTCGAATCGCTCGTAATTTGAATCCGGAAACAGGGCAAGCTTCTTCTGTTCGATTGGGGTTAGAGGCCTTAGGCGCTAATTTTGACGCGGTCATTATGGCTTTATGTGACCAGCCCCTCATTAATGCGGTTGATATTGCCCAGTTAATAGCTGCCTTTAAAAAACGTAAATCGGGTGAAATTATTTTGCCTATGGTTGATGGCAATCGAGGTAATCCTATAGTGATAGGTAGGATTGCATTAGATCAAATGCTGGAGTCTGGTACCAATATGGTTTGCCGAAAATTTATGGATCAACATCCAGAAATGGTGGAATTATTTCATTCTGATAATGAGCATTTCACTATGGACGTTGATTCCCTCGAGGACTTGGAAAAATTTGAAGAAAAAACAGGTTGGCATCTGCAGCTTCCCAACTTGTCCGATAAGGCGAAGCAACGCCTACCAAATACTGAACCTGCTTATATGGCGTTACAAAGGTTAGTTTGCAAATGATAGGAAATCATTGGTCTGTACCCATAGCAAGCCATATCTATGATGATGCTACCGAGGTTAACTCTGTCTTGTCACGAGTTTTTCAGGCGATGAAAGCTGCTGATTCTTTGCTGGAAGAAAAATCTGAGCAGAGTTTCCCCAAACGTTTTTACGCAAGTGATGATCAATTACTAAGACGTATCGACCTTCCAGAATTTACTAAATTAGTACAGTTTTTTGCTGATTCAATCCAAAAAACAGTTAGTACTGTAAACGCAGGAGTCTGGCCACCCGGAAAAATGTCATTGCAATTAGAGATTATGGGATGTTGGTTTCAAATCCAAAATGGTATGGCATTTCATGATGTTCATACTCATGGAAATTGTTCTTGGTCGGGGGTGTATTACGTTCAGGTCGATGACACTATTGGGAGGGTAAATCATGCGGATATGGGTGAGGCGAACGGAGTGACTAGGTTTTACGGCCCCTATAGTCAGTGGCAAGCTGGTGCTCACATGGATATCGGAAACGCTTATCTACAAAAGAATAGCCTGGATATTTACCCTGAGGAGGGTAAATTGATCTTATTTCCTTCTTTTCTTCCGCATATGGCAATGCCTTATATAGGCGAGAAGGATCGAATTATTGTTTCATTTAATGCACAAATTCACTCCGCTCAAGGAGATCAGATTTATGGATTTGATTCTAAATAGGCTCGGATAGACTGCACATTACTTATATGGAAAATGTAGACCTAATTGTTTTGCGCACTTTACTAAGCTGGAGAAAAGCTGGCAAGAAAGCTTTACTAGCTACCGTAGTGCGTACCTGGGGATCATCGCCACGCCCCATTGGCTCGATCATGGCACTTTGTGAGGATGGCAGCGTTGTAGGTAGTATCTCTGGAGGGTGTATTGAGGACGATCTTATTCGAGCCTATAGCAGCAAAGCAGAATTTCCATTTGGGCCTCCTGAATTTTTAAAATATGGTGTGACAGCCGATGAAGCTCACCGTTTTGGTCTTCCTTGCGGGGGTACCTTAGAGGTATTGCTTGAATTTAATGTTGATTTGAGTCTTTTGGAGGAGCTCGTAGTGCAGTTATCGCTGGGACATTTAATGCAGCGAATAACTCAGTTAAAAGATGGAAGGGTAAATCTCATTAAGGTCAAAGCCCCATCAGAATTAGAGTTGAAGAATGGGGTGTTAATCAATACATTTGGTCCCGAATATCGAATGTTGATTATAGGAGCGGGTCAGCTTTCTGAGTATCTGGCAACAATGGCTTTGTTTAATGGTTTTAATGTCACCGTATGTGATCCACGCGAAGAATACCGCGGTAGCTGGAAGGTTGCTGGCGTTACTTTGACTTCTGAAATGCCGGACGATGTTGTTATTGAAATGAAATTAGATAGTCGTAGTTGTGTGGTGGCATTAACACACGACCCCAAATTAGATGATCTTGCTTTGCTAGATGCTCTAGGAACAGATGCCTTTTATATTGGCGCTATAGGCTCTCGAAGAAATAGTGAAGCTCGTCATCAACGCTTAATTGAGTATTTTGGATATACCGAGGAATCTATTAAGTCACTGAGAGGCCCCATCGGTATTTATATTGGCAGTAAAACACCTTCCGAAATAGCTGTCAGTGTTATGGCGGAAATTTTGGCAGTAAAAAATGGCGTTCAACTACCTAGAGATATGCAAGTGGGAGTTGCCAAAAAAGACCTAGCAGTTGTCCATAATAATCCAGGCGGAACTGTTTGTGGAATTTAGATATCAAGCAGTGGCAGTTAACCAGTAGCAGTGTGAGGTGGTTTTATCGACTTATTTTTCTTACTATAAATAAATGAATGGAGACTAATCATGAAAATTAGACTTGTTGTTCTGGCGTTAACGTTAGCAGCATTAACCCCAATTCATTCTTAAGCACAGACCATGGAAACTGATAATCCATGGATGGTAGGATGATAGAAGTGATTCACTAATGACTGCTTTGGGTCGGACTCTGCCAGCGGCGGTTAAGTAATGCGAATGACCGCTCTACACCTTATAGCTACCTTCCGAGTAATATAGTCAAACAGGCTCTAGTGACAGTTGTAAACCAGCCACCTTATTGCAGGATAGAAGTTCTCAATAGCTGCTTATTTTTTGGGAACGGCCGACGTAGGACCCTTGCTCTATAAGGGGCCTAATCCTCAAATTAATTCCCAAAAAAGCCCGCAGAGCCATATAGAATCTGACTTGCATAACCAGATTGTGATTCTGGTTGTCGCGGGTTCGAGCCCCGTCGTTCGCCCCACAGAATTAAAGTAAAAAACTCCTCATTGTGACCCTTTTTTACTTTCCGCCATCCGTGTGTAGCCGATGCCGTGAAATAATAGGGAATGACTAATCCTGTTGTAGATTCCTCCGAAATTGAAATTACCCCCGATTACCAAGCGGTAATTGAGGCTATTGAGCGTCACGATCCTTACATCTTCGTTAGCGGTAAAGCGGGCACTGGAAAAACGACCCTCATCGGCTACTTACGAGAAACCATTCCCGGTAACGTTGTAGTAGTTGCACCAACAGGGGTTGCCGCGCTCCAGGTTAAAGGAGTGACCATTCATTCCTTTTTTAGGTTGCCTCCACGACTCATTTTTCCAGAAGAAGATATTAAGCCCCTGCGCGACAAGCGTCTTTATAAAGATATCCGCTTACTCATCATTGATGAGATCTCGATGGTGCGTGCGGATGTCGTGGACGCAATGGATTTGTTTCTGCGCGAGAACGGTCCGCAAAAAGGCAAGCCCTTTGGCGGCATTCAGGTAATGTTTGTGGGGGATTTATTCCAGCTGCCACCAGTAGTCTCTAGTTCTGATATGCAAGTCCTAGCAGAGCGTGGTTACGAAGGACCTTATTTCTTTTGTGCCATGGCCTTACATCGCAAAGACGTCACTATGGTTGAGCTCTCTAAGATCTTCCGTCAAAAGGATGAGCACTTCGCAGGCTTATTAAATCGCATTCGGATTAATCATGACATTGATGAGGCTCTTGATACTCTGAATGCCCAGTGCTATCGGAAGGATGTCGAGATAGATGAGCAGACCATCACTCTGACCACTACGAATGTACGAGCAGATCAAATAAATGGAGCAGGCTTGCGGGCAATTTCCGTTGAGGGCAAAGTCTACTCAGGTTCGTCGACTGGAAAATTTAATATTGATGAGCGTAACCTACCGTCACCTAATAATTTAGTACTTAAGGTTGGCGCCAAAGTAATGTTCACTGCAACGGATCCTGGATTTCCTAAGCGCTGGGTCAACGGTACGATCGGTGTAGTGCGTGAGTTACTGCCAGATAAGGTGAAGGTGATGGTGCAAAACGGGCCTTACGCAAATACGGTAGAGGTAACAGGCCATCAGTGGGAGTCTTATCATTACGATCACGACATGATGTCAGGAAAGATATCTCCCAGCATCATCGGCACTTATGTTCAGATACCGCTCATGCTGGCTTGGGCTGTAACGATTCATAAGAGCCAGGGCAAAACGCTTGATAAAGTGAAAGTTGACCTCTCATCAGGAGCGTTTGCCTCGGGACAAGTCTATGTTGCCCTAAGCCGTTGTAAAACGATTGAAGGCATTTCTTTACAGAGGCCGATTGAGCCCAGAGATGTCAGTTGCGATCAGGAGATCAAGCGCTTCTATCTAAATTGCTTGCCGTCCAAGTAGGGATATATTCCCTTATTTGACGTCTGCCGAGTAATGTAAAAACATTGTTATTACTATGAATAAGAGCCATAAATCTAATGCTAAAACTAGAGCACCACTACAGGTAGCTATTCGAGCTATTGGCAACTCTAAAGGCGTGGTTATCCCAAAGATTATTCTTGATCAATCTGGATTAAAGGAGATTGTTGAGATGTCGGTCGACGGAGAAAAAATTATTCTAAGTAAGTCCAAAAATACTGTGAGAGAGCATTGGGCTCAAGATGCCCAAAGCCTTGCTAAGGTTGGCGAGGATAATTTGGTGCTTGGAGATTTTGCAAACGAAGATAATGGAGATTGGGCTTGGTAAAGAGCATTGTTTCTCGTGGAGAAATTTGGCTTATCAATTCAGATCCTACGATCGGAAGTGAAATTAAAAAAACACTTCCTTGTATTGTGGTATCACCTCAAGATTTAAATGATCATTTGCGTACCATCATTGTTGCGCCTATGACTAGCAAGGGTAGACCTGCGGGCTTTCGGGTACCCATTACGCACGATGGCAAGAAGGGGCTGATTCTTTTAGATCAAATCAGAGCTGTTGATAAAGCGCGCTTGGTCAAGAAAGTGGGCAAGAGCAATCCAAAAACCCTATCTGCCAGTCTTGGCGTGCTACAAGAGGCTTTTGCTATTTAGTTCTTTATTAGAAGCCAGCTGCCAATCCATCTCTACGGTGATCACTGCCAGCAATAAAAGCAGAGTCGGCATCTTCTGAGAGCTTGGCAATTGCTTGTGCGCTACCAAAGTCCAAGCTGTTTGCTGGTTGTACAGCAACCTCATGTCCTAGCGCTTTCAATCCATCAACCACGCTCTGGGGCATTGCCGCTTCCACAGTGAGCTTGCCTACATCATCAATACGCCAGCGAGGCGCATCAGAACAGGCTTGTGGATTGAGGTATTCATCCACAAAGCGCATCACGAATTGAATATGACCCTGCGGCTGCATATTGCCACCCATTACGCCAAATGCCATAGTAGGTTTGCCATTCTTGGTGAGGAAGGCGGGAAGAATAGTGTGGAAAGGGCGCTTGCCTGGCGCAACTTGGTTAGGGTGTCCATCTTCTAATCTGAAGCTCATGCCACGATTATGAAAAGCAATACCGCCCGGGGCTACCACCCCAGAACCAAAACCTTTGAAGTTAGATTGAATATACGAAATCATCATGCCGGATTCATCGGCGGCGCATAGGTAAACAGTGCCACCAGAATGAGGATCTCCAGGCTCATAGCTACCAGCATTATTGTGATCAATCATGGCTGCGCGACTAGCTAAGTAATTCCGATCTAATAGGGAGCTCACTGGCATTTGCATGGAGCGTGCATCAGAAACGTAGGCATAAACATCAGCAAACGCCATCCGCATGGCTTCAATTTGCAAATGAATGCGTTGCGCTGAGTTAGCAGGGTATTGCTTCACATTGGCTGCTTGCAGAATACCTAAGGCAATTTGAGCGGCGATACCAGATCCGTTTGGCGGAATTTCATGAAGAGTGTAATCACCATAATCGAAAGCTAAAGGCTCGACCCACTCCGGCTGGTTATCGGCGAAGTCTTGCATAGTGAAGCAACCACCAGTAGCTTGCGCAAAATCCACCATACTCTTTGCAAGGGGGCCTTTATAAAAAGAGTCGCCTTCTGTAGCGGCAATTTCTTTGAGAGTTTTGGCTTGTGCGGAGTATTTCCAGATTTGTCCGGCTTGAGGTGCTTTGCCATCAACTAAGAAGGATTCTGTAAATCCCGGTTGGTTTTTTAGAATCGGAATAGCCTCACGCCATTGACGAGCGATAACAGGTGAAACCGGAAAACCATTTTCCGCATAGTCAATCGCACGTTTAAACAATTGTGCAAACGGAAGCTTGCCAAACTTTCTGGAGAGTTCAATCCAGCCAGCAACCATGCCGGGGACGGTGACTGTATTCCAGCCAATGAGATCCATCGCAGATTTACCAGAAAAATACTCTGGCTTCCAAGCAGCAGGGGCTCGGCCAGAGGCATTTAAGCCATGGATCTTCTTACCATCCCAGAGGATTGCAAAACCATCTCCGCCTATCCCATTCATCGTAGGCTCAACTACAGTCAGTGTGATTGCAGTTGCAAGTGCTGCATCCACTGCGTTGCCACCACTCTGCAGAGCCTCGATGCCTGCTTGAGTGGCGAGTGGTTGAGAGCTCGCAACAGTGTTTTTAGCTAGAACAGGGGCACGACTTCCAAAAGGAGGGGATATCAACATAAGAGCTTATCTATTTAACGACTTAATCTACTTTAACATTCGCTGACTTTACAGCCTTATCCCATTTGCTGGCTTCACTTGCGGTGATTTCAGACAATTTTTCGGAGTTTGCAAACTGAGGATGAATACCTTGGGCTGCCATACGCGCTTTGAAATCAGGATTCGTGAGAATTTTACGAATTTCTTTTTCTAATTTTGCAATGATTACTGGAGAAGTTCCTTTGGGAACATATACCGCATAGAAGTTTTCCACATCAAACTGCTTCATACCATCTTGTCCGAGAGTGGGAACATTGGGCAATAAAGGGGAGCGTTCTGCTGCGGCGATCGCAATCGGGCGTAGCTTACCACTCTGGATATGGGGCAATGAGGCAGTCACACTATCAAACATCATCAGGGTGTTGCCCGCAATCAAATCTGGCAAAGCAAAACTGCTGCCCTTATAGGGGATATGGGTTCCTGTTGCGCCGATACGTTGCATAAACAAAGTGGACTCTAAGTGGGAGAGACTGCCATTACCTTGAGATGCGTAATTAAAGTCACCCTTTTTAGATTTGATAAATGCAATAAGCTCCGGGAGATTCTTTGCTGGAACGCTTGGGTTCACCACAATTAAATGAGGAATTGTTCCAATTAATGCCACCGGAACAAAATCTTTCTGCAAATCAGCCGGCGGATTTTTAAATAGGGCTGAAGAAATCGATTGATTTGTCAGCGCACTAATGTTGATGGTGTAACCATCAGGAGCAGATTTAGCGGCGGCTTGTAAGCCAATCATTCCACCGGCACCAGGTTTATTTTCGACAACGATGGATTGACCCAATGCTTCGGCTAAAGGCGCAGTCACACTACGCGCAAAAATATCAGTAGATCCGCCTGCAGGAAAGGACACAATCGCAACAATCGGTTTTTTAGGCCAATCTGTATCGGAGGCGGCAAGCGCCAAGTTACTGAAAGTCAACAGTCCTAAGGAGCCAAGGATGAGGGATTTGAAATAGCGCATTTAATGATCCGAGAGTGAGATGAGTAATATAGTATTGGAAATTCAGAATCTAGTTTTAAAAAGATCAAATAGAGAAACGCATGACAACAATGAATAAAACAAGCAGCGGAATTGATATGTCAGCTTATTGGCTGCCATTTACACCTAACCGCTACTTTCAGCACCATCCGAAGATCATGCAGTCAGCTAAGGGAGCTTACTACTTTGATGATCAGGGTCGTAAGCTATTTGATGGCTTATCTGGGCTGTGGTGCTCTCCATTGGGGCATGCTGATCCATGTATTGGTGCAGCTATTCAAAAGCAGTTTGAAACGATGGATTATTGCCCTGCATTTCAGATGGCCAGTGAAACAACTTTTAGCTTGGCTAGTCGAATTGCGAAGATGGCACCAGAAGGATTGGACAAAGTATTTTTCACCAACTCTGGTTCTGAGGCGGTTGATACTGCATTGAAGATTGCCATTGGTTATCACCGTGTTATGGGTAATGCATCCCGTATTCGACTGATTGGTCGAGATCGCGCTTATCACGGTGTTGGTATTGCCGGTATATCCGTAGGCGGCATGGTCGCCAATCGCAAAATGTTTGCCAGCATGATGATGCCCGGCGTAGATCATTTGCCACACACGTTAAATCTTTCGCAGATGGCTTTCTCAAAAGGGCAGCCTAAGTGGGGCGCCCATTTGGCAGAAGAGTTAGAAAAGATTGTGGCTCTTCATGATGCCAATACGATTGCCGCTGTCATCATGGAGCCTGTACAGGGATCAACCGGAGTAATAGTTCCACCGGATGGCTATTTACAAAAGATTCGTGAGATCTGTACTAAGCACGGTATTTTGCTGATCTTTGATGAGGTGATTACTGGCTTTGGGCGCTTAGGCGCAAACTTCGGCGCCGATCGTTTTGGTGTAACGCCCGACATGATTACGTTTGCTAAAGGAATTACCAATGGTGTTATTCCCATGGGCGGGGTGATTGTGCGTGGCGATATTTACGACAACATTATTGCGAATGGTGGTCAAGAGCAGGCGATTGAATTTTTCCATGGCTATACCTACTCAGGTCATCCAATACCGGCAGCTGCAGGCCATGCAGTGCTCGATATCTTTGAGTCTGATGATTTGGTCAATCGGGCTCGATCTCTTGAACCTGTTTTAGAAAATGGACTTCATGCCCTAAAAGGCAAGTCAGGCATTTTGGATATTCGTAACTTTGGTTTATCTGGCGCTGTTGAGCTTGACCCTGTGCCAGGAAAGCCTGGTCTTCGTTCCATGAAGGTGCTTGAGGCCTGTATCGAAAGAGGCACTTTAGTGAGAGTAGCGGGTGACGCTATTGCCGTTGGGCCTCCATTTATCTCTAAGCCTGAAGAGATCGAGTTTATGTGTAGCGTTTTAAGTGATGCTATTGACGTAGCGATGCAGATTAAATAAGTGGATTAAAAAACAGAGACCTATCACTTATTAAATAGGTGATAAATCACTGGGATAGCAATAGCGCTCACCACGCCATTCATGCCCATTGCTAGGCTTGCATACGTTCCTGCTTCAGGATGAATGCTAAACGCACGTGAGGTGCCAATGCCATGCGCGCCAATACCAATCGCAAAGCCTCTTTGCCACCAAGCCTTCATACCCAATGCATTTAGGACAAAGGGCGCCAAAATAGCGCCTAGTATTCCGGTGCTCACTGCAAAGATGGCTGTCAGGGTGGGCGAGACGCCAATACGCTCTGCAATACCCATGGCAATTGGTGCGGTAACAGATTTGGGGTACATGGCACCAGTGATGCTGGAGTCTGCCCCGAGCACAGTAGCAATACCTACCGCGCTAATGATTGACACTAATCCGCCCGTGCATAGCGAAGCAATCAAAGGGAGCGATCTCCCCTTAAGGCTGCCCAATCCTCTGTAGATGGGGATAGCCAAAGAAACTGTCGCGGAGCCTAATAGAAAGTGAATAAATTGCGCACCCTCAAAATAGGTTGAGTAGGGCATTTCAATAAATTGAATCGTACTTGCCACAATCAAGATGGCAATTGCTACTGGATTGGCCAATGGATTCTGATGACTAGCCTTATAAATGCTGAGCCCAATTTGATAGGCCGCTAGCGTAATAAACAGGGCAAAAAGCGGGCTTCCTGATAGGTAAACCCAAATCTCAACGATGGAGTGCTTTTCACTCATGAGATTCTTTCCTGCTCAATAAACGGGCGACTAACGCGCTAGAGGCAATAGTGAGGATGACGCTACCAATGAGGGCGCTAATAATGGCCCATGCATTTGCCTTGAGCTGGGGCAAGAAAAGCACCACGCCAACAGCGGCTGGAACAAAGAGAAGTCCAAGGTACTGACTAAAGCCATCACCCACCATAGCTAAGTCGGCATTAATTCCTTTGCGCAAAACAAGCCACAGCACCAAGAGAACTAATCCAATGACCGGTCCAGGGAGGGTCGGCAAAAGGAACTTGGAAACGAGTTCGCCCAAGCTTTGAAAGAGAAGGATTTGTACAAGACCAAAAATCATCTATCTATCTTACCGCCTGCGTGAATAGAGTGCCCGGATAACCATCTCAGTGCCTGAGGCACCAAAGAAGGGGTTTTCTGAAGCTGCCCCATGGCTATCTAAGTTAGATTTGAACTATTCAGGGATGTCCTGAGGATTCCAGCCAATATCTTGTATACAAAACCTTGCTACACTGGTCTGAAAATAGCAGTTCATATTAATAAACAGGAGATTCAACATGAAGTCACTGGTATCTGGCTTGCTTCTTGCTTTGTGTTCCAGCCTTTCTTTTTCTGTATCGGCTAAAGATACGGTCAAGATTGCCTACATTGGGCCGTTGACCGGAGGTGTTTCTGCAAATGGTATTGGAGGACGAAATTCTGCTGATCTAGCGGTTCGCCTTAAAAACCAAGACCCGAATGCTAAATATAAGTATGAATTGGTTACTGCTGATGATGAGTGCAAGCCTAACGTGGGTGTTCAAGTCGCTACCAAAATTGCATCAGATAGCTCCATCATCGCAGGTGTAACCCATTACTGTTCAGCAGTCGCCATGAGTACTGTCGATGTTTATCATAAGTTTGGTTTGCCAGTCATGGTGTGGGGCGCTGTTCTCCCTGAAATCACTTATGGTAATGACTATAAAGAGATTCATCGCGTTAACGGCACGATGATTAATCAAAATGAAGTTGCAGCTAAATTTTTAACGGGCTTAGGCTACAAGAAGTGGGTCATCATTCATGACACTACCGATTACGGCAAAGGTCACAATAAGTATTTCTCTCAGTTCCTCACTAAAAATGGCGGTCAGATCTTGGGCACCTTTGGTGTCACTGCCGATCAACAAGATTTCACGGCTGAATTAACCAAAATCAAGCAGTTGAATCCTGAAGTGGTTTACTTTGGCGGTCTCACACCAATTGGTATTCGTATCCGCACACAAATGGATCGCTTGGGTATCAAGGCCGTATTTGAAGGAACCTCTGGAATTAAGTCTGATGCTTACATCGAGGGCCTGGGTAAATTATCTGAAGGCTCTTTGTCTTTCATCGAAGGCGCGCCATGGGAAAAACTCCCAGGTGGACTTGAGTTCATTGCCAAGTATTCACAACAAAAGTATCCGGATGCGCCTGAAGCCTACGGTCCTTTTGCCTATACCGCTACTAATTTGATCATGGCTGCAATTGAAAAGGCAGGCCCTAATCGTAAGAAGGTAATGGAAGTTTTAAACAATACCCAAAACGTAGAAACGATTATTGGCAAAGTCAGTTTTGATGATCATCGTCAAAACATTGTTCCTTTGATCTCTAAGTATGTTGCGCAAGATGGCAAATGGGTTCTCTGGGAAGATAGTCTCTATGCTAAGAAGCAGCGTAAGTTAGGTCAGTAATTGAAATCGTAGTAGAAGAGGGTAATTTTGCATGTCATTTGATATTTTTTTGCAGTACTTGCTCAATGGTTTGATGTTGGGTGTAATTTATGCAATCGTGGCAGTTGGATTTACCCTCTACTTCGGTGTTTTAGATGTCATTAAGTTTTCTCATGGTGACATCCTCATGGTGGGGGCCTTTGCTGGCCTCACTGCTTATATCGGTATAGCCGAGACCTTTACTTCTCCTTGGCTACAGCTTCTAGTGTTAATAGTAGTGAGTCTGGCTGTTGCAGCCTTTCTTGGCGCAGTCATTGCGCGTTATCTGATTCTGCCTTTACAGAAAGCGCCCCCAATCAACACCTTATTGGTAACTTTGATGTTGGGCCTAGCGCTGCGTGAATTAGTCCGTTTGTTTTATCCAAATGGATCGAATCCAAAACCTTTTCCAAAGTTACTGCCTGTAGACGGTATTGCTCTCGGCGAATTTACTTTACGCTCCGATAGCCTCATCCTACTCATTACCGGAGTTTTAATCATTGTTGCGGTTCAACGCCTGATTACCAAGAGCAAGATTGGTTTGGCTATTCGTGCGGTTGCACAAGATAGCGAAACAGCACGCATTATGGGCATTAACTTCCATCGAATTGTCTTGATCACATTCATGTTGGGTTCAGCCTTGGCTGCATTAGCTGGCTTAATGAACGGCCTGTATTACAACGAAGTCAATTTCAGCATGGGTTTATTGCTAGGTGTGATTGGCTTCTCGGCTGCGGTAGTTGGCGGCTTGGGAAATTTCTATGGAGCGATTGTGGGAGGGTTTTTATTTGCAGGACTCCAAACGATTGGCGCTGTTTTGTTACCCGCCATCATGCCGAGCGTTCCTAGCGCCTATAAGGATGTCTTTGCATTTGCAGTAATTATCATCATCATGGGATTAAAGCCTACAGGCTTGATTTCTGAAAAATCCAGCGAGCGAGTTTAAGTATGAAGTTATTAATATCTGCCTTCATTGCCTGCCTGGTCTATTGCATTTTATTGTTGGGCTCTGAAAACCAGTTAGAAGTTGGCGCTCTCGTAATCCTTGCATTTGCAACTAGTTTGGTTGGTAAAAAATTAGGGTTGATGGATAAGCTTGCGCTTGCCGTAAGAGAGCATCCGCAGTTTCCTGCTTATGCCTCGATTGCAGGCGTGCTGATAACTATGTTGGTGTTCCACAACTCACACTTTGCGCTGTTGATGCTCGCTACAGTGCTGATCTATTCCATTGTTTGCCTTGGCTTAAACATTCAATTTGGTTATGTCGGCATCGTGAACTTTGCAGGCGCCGCTTTCTTTGGTATCGGCAGTTATACCGCTGCAATATTGGCGACGCACACAGCGATCCCGCATTTGCTGGTTCTATTTATCGCTGCTAGCATCTCCGCCTTAATTGGTTCTATTTTGATTTATCCTGTATTGAGAACTCGCGGGCACTATGCTGCATTAGTGACTATTGCATTTGGCATCCTGTTCCGTAATTTCTTGGAAGTAAATGACACTCTGGGAGGTCCACAGGGATTAAAGATTCCTCCGCTCACTATTTTTGGCTGGAATTTATCGGATGGTTTGGACATTGCTGGTTTTGAGCTGTCTTTTTACATCCCTTATCTACTGATCGCATTAATCTTATTAATCGCTAGTTTCAGAATTACCCGGAACTTAGAGCGCTCATGGATAGGCTTAAGTATGGATATGGTCCGTACTGATGAAATTGCAGCTTCTACTTTTGGTGTGAATATTGCGCACTGGAAGGTGGTGGCATTTACATTGGGTAACTTCATTGCTGGTATGGCGGGAGCGCTCTATGGAATGATGACTGCCTATGTTGCCCCCAATAACTTTACCTTTGCCGACTCTTTGATTTTGGTATCGATTGTGATTTTGGGCGGCATTGGTAATCCATGGGGAATCATTCCTGCGGCAGCCATTGTGGTGATTCTTCCTGAGAAGCTTCAGTTTATTCAGGAATACCGCTTCTTGCTATATGCCATCGTGGTGATCTTGATCTTGCTATTCCGTCCCGATGGTTTACTGCCAAGGCGGATTCGTGAGTATTTCCCGGGTAACAAAGCGGGAGGTCAAAAATGAGCTCATTACCATCATCCAAGAAGCAGATTCTGGTCGCAGAAAAACTCACCATGCGTTTTGGTGGTGTGACAGCATTAGATTCATTAGATCTTCATGTGAACGAGGGTGAGGTATTGGGATTGTTGGGCCCCAATGGTTCTGGCAAGACCACCTTTTTTAACGTGATTACCGGTCTGTACCGGGCAAGTTCAGGAAGTGTCGCATTCCGCGGTGAGAATTTGACTGATGCCACTGCTCAGCAAGTGTATTTGCATGCGATTACTCGTACGTTTCAGCGCTCACGCTTATCTTTACCGCTGACTGTCTTTGACAACATCGCCATTGGTGATAACCGTCGATTAAATACCGGGCTTTTCTTCAATTTGTTTCAACGAGAGAAGTTCAAACAAGAATACGAAGGCTTGGTTGAGCAGGTGAGACAGTTGCTTCTCACATTTAACCCTAAGTTAGCAGACAAAATATTTGAGCCAGTTGCTAGCCTCCCCATGATTGATCGCCGCCGTATTGAAATCTGCAGAGCCTTGATCAGTCAACCTGATTTACTGCTTTTAGATGAGCCTTCAGCTGGCATGACTCACGATGAGACCGCTGAAGTAATGGATGATATTTTGCAGGTACGCAGCAAGATTAAGCCATTCACCATTATTTTGATTGAGCATGAAATGGGTTTAATTCAGCGGATGACTGAGCGTTGCATTGTTTTGAACTATGGCAAGAAGATTGCTGAGGGCACTTACGATGAGATTGTGAATAACCGCGAAGTGCAAGTCGCTTATTTGGGGCAAGAATAATCATGGCCTTATTAGAAATTGAACACATCTATACCGCGTACGATCGGATTGATGTACTTGAAGATGTATCCATCAAAGTCGAGAAGGGTGAAATCACCTGCATACTCGGCGCTAATGGTGCTGGTAAATCCACTTTAATTCGCTCCATCCTGGGCTTGACTCCAGCCAATCGTGGAAAAATTATTTTTAATGGCGTGGATATTGCCCATTTACCAACACATCGCATTATTGAGGCGGGGATTGCATGCGTTCCTGAGGGGCGTCGTGTGTTTCCACGTATGACGGTGGATGAAAATCTATCCGCCGGAGCTTATTTGGTGACCGACAAAAAGGTCATTGAAGAGCGTCGTGAGCATGTTAAGCATTTGTTTCCGCGTCTTGCAGAGCGTTCCAATCAGCTAGCAGGCACCATGTCGGGTGGTGAGCAGGCCATGCTTGCTATTAGTCGCAGCTTAATGAGTTCGCCTGAGTTGCTGATATTCGATGAGCCTTCGCTGGGCTTATCACCGCTGTTTGTAAAAGAAAACTTTAAGATCATTAAAGAAATCAATCAAATGGGGACCACAGTTTTATTGGTTGAGCAGAATGTTCGTCAAACCTTGGCAATCGCCCATCGTGGGTATGTCATTACCAAGGGTCAAGTGGTGGCTAAGGGAAGTGCTGCTGAATTGGCTGAGAACGCCGAAGTTCAAGCGGCTTATTTTGGATAACTCAAGATGACTAATAGCATTCCCGATCCAATTGAATTAACTCAAGCTCTAATTCGCTTCAATACGATTAATCCCCCGGGTAATGAAGATCAAGTTTGCAACTATTTAGCCAAGCTTTTAGAGTCAGTCGGCTACGAATGTCGCAAGATTGAATTTGCTCCGCATCGAATGAGTTTAGTTGCCAAAATTGGCGCCTGCTCCGATCAAAAACCAAGCATTTGTTTTACTGGGCATGTAGACATTGTCCCTTTGGGTGCTCGTACTTGGAAATATGATCCCTTTGCCGGCATTATTGAAGATGGCAAGCTATATGGGCGTGGCTCTAGTGATATGAAGAGTGGCGTAGCTGCTTTTGTTGTTGCGGCTATGAAAATGGCTGACTCGGCAAAGCAGGGAGGCGGTGTGAGCATGATCATTACCGCAGGAGAAGAGACGGGTTGTGAAGGCGCATTTCATTTGGCAGCTAACCAGGAAATATTGGATTTTCTGGGCCCTGCTGGATGCTTTATTGTGGCTGAACCTACCGCCAATGAACCTTTGCTGGGCCATAAGGGTGCCTACTGGCTGAAAGCTTCTACCGATGGCGTCACCGCACATGGCTCGATGCCCGAGCGTGGCGACAATGCGTTCTATAAGCTAGCTAAGGCAGCATTAACACTAGAGAAATTTACCTTTGATACTCCGGTTCATGAGTTGATGGGGCAGGGCACTCTTAATGTTGGTACTGCTAAATCAGGCATTAATATCAACTCGGTTCCTGATGCAGCAGAAATGACGCTGGATATTCGTACGGTTGCAGGCCAAAGCCACCAATATATTTACGGCTGCCTATGCAAAGCGCTTGGCCCTGCAGTTCGCCTGGACACTATTATTGATATCGAAGGTGTGTTCACGCCCGCTACAGATCCCTGGATGGCAAGCGTATTTGATTTTTGTGAAAAGATTAATGGGGTTCGCCCGGTTGAAAAGACCGTGTCTTACTTTACCGATGCATCAGCCTTAAAGCCCGCAATCGGCAATCCCCCCACGGTGATTCTAGGGCCAGGCCAGCCAGAAATGGCTCATCAAACCGACGAATTTTGTTATGTCGACAAGATTACAGATGCGACCCAGTTATTTTCTGAATTAATCCTTGATTGGCAGACTCACTAGACCTTTGTCCCCAATATATGTTGCATTGCAATATATTGATTCTTAGTTAAGATAAGCACAAGATAAGAAGGGGTAATGAAGTTACCTCTGGAACCATAAAAAGAATTTTTAGGAGAGCACTGATGGCTGAATTGAATGTCAATGGCAAAAAATATAAGGTGGACGTAGATCCAGAAACCCCATTGCTTTGGGTGATCCGCGAACAAGTAGGATTAACCGGCACTAAGTATGGATGTGGAGTGGGTCAATGTGGTGCTTGTACAGTTTTGTTTGAGGGTCAAGCCATGCGTAGCTGCTCTATTCCAGTAGCTGCAGCTGAAGGTAAAAAAATCGAGACTATTGAAAGTTTAGAGAGGAGTGGTCAGCTTTCTAAAGTTCAAAAAGCGTGGGTCGACAATCAAGTGCCTCAGTGTGGTTACTGTCAGTCCGGCATGGTAATGGCGACCACTGCTTTGTTAAGAAACAATCCAAAACCTACCGATGCACAAATCGACGAGTCCATTACTAATATCTGCCGCTGTGGCACATTCCAGCAAGTACGCGCAGCAATTCATGCGGCTAGCAAGGCTTAAGGGGAAAGACATGACTACAAATACAAATATTTCCCGTCGTCATTTTGTTATTGGCTCTAGCGCTGTTGCGGCTGGCTTGGCCATTGGCTTTGATTTTTCTTTTATATCTACTGCAAATGCTGCAATGGGCACCGGTACAACCGCTATGGCCCCGTTATCAACCCCAGAAATCGGTATCTGGGTTGTAGTTAAGCCAAACGATGATGTTGTTGTCCGGATCGTTCGCTCAGAAATGGGCCAGGGAACCATTACCGGTTTGGCGCAGATGGTTGCTGAAGAACTTCAATGCGACTGGAAAAAAGTAAGTTATGAATATCCATCGCCTGCTGAAAGCTTGGTGCGTAAGGCGGCTTGGGGCAGTTATTCTACTGGCGGAAGTCGTGGTATTCGTACCTCTGAGCAGTATGTTCGTAAAGGGGGTGCCGCCGCCCGCATGATGCTTATTCAGGCTGCCGCTACTCAATGGAATGTACCAGCCTCTGAGTGTGTTGCCATGAACAGCGTTATTACACACACACCATCCGGTAAGAAAACGACTTTTGGAAAAGTTTCTGTTGCCGCATCCCAGTTGGAAGTTCCTAAAGAGATTCCATTAAAGGATCCAAAAGAGTGGAAGCTCATTGGTAAGCCAGTCAATCGTATTGATGGTGTTGCTGATAAGGTTACGGGCCGTCAGGTTTACGCAATTGATTTGAAGATGCCTGATATGTTGGTCGCAACTATCAAACAGTGCCCAGTATTTGGTGGCAAGGTTAAGGCCTACGATTCTGCAAAAGCCATGAATGTGAAGGGCGTTAAGAAAGTGGTTCAAGTCGGCGATAATGCTGTTGCCGTTATTGCTGATACGTTTTGGCATGCTAAAACTGGTCTTGAGCAGGTAAATATTACTTGGGATGAGGGAGCAAATGCTGCCGTTTCGAGCGCATCTATTAAGAAAAACCTAGAAGAAGGTTTGACCGCAAATGACGCTTTTGTCGGAAGCGCTAACGGTGATGTGAAAGCTGCCTTTGCTAGTGCGTCTAAAACAATGGAGGCGACTTATTTCTATCCATTTTTGAGTCACGCAACCTTAGAGCCACAAACTGCTACAGCGAAGTGGACTCCAGAGATGTGTGAGGCATGGGTTCCAACCCAAGATGGTGAGGCATCATTAGCAGCATTGATAGCGGCTGCTGGGTTGCCCGCTGAAAAATGTAATGTCTATAAAGTCAACCTTGGTGGAGGCTTTGGCCGTCGTGGTGCCTTTCAGGACTTCACAACTCAAGCGGTAAATATTGCAAAGCAAATGCCGGGAACACCTATCAAGTTGATTTGGACTCGAGAAGAAGATATGACACATGATCACTATCACCCAGTGATGATGTGTAAGATGTCTGCGTCCATCGATGATAAGAAAAACGTTACCGGTTTAAATATGCGTTTATCAGGCCAATCCATCTTAGCCGCAGTTCGCCCAGCAGTGGTAGCCTCGAATAAAGGTAAGGATCCTGCAGCCTTTCAGGGTGTAGATGAGACCGGTGAGCATGGCATTACTTATAAATTCCCAAATTTAAATATTGATCACGCTATGCGTAACACTCATGTCCCGCCAGGTTTTTGGCGTGGCGTGAATGTGAATCAAAATGCCATTTTCTTAGAAACGTTTATGGATGAGTTAGCAGAAGCTACCGGTGTAGATGCCATTGATTTCCGTCGTCAGCACATGCAGGATTATCCGCGTGCGATTGCAGTTCTCAATGCGGTGGCTGATGGCATTGGCTGGACTAAGCCAGCTGCGCCTGGAGTATTTCGTGGCGTCGCACAGATGCATTCTTATGGAAGCTATGTCGCTGCCGCTTGCGAACTCTCAGTGATCAATGGTACTGATGTGAAAATTCATCGTATCGTAGCGGCAACTGATCCAGGTTATGCAGTGAATCCAGCTCAAATCGAGCGTCAGGTTGCTGGCTCATTTGTTTATGGCTTGTCTGCTTTATTTGAAGAAGAAATTACCATTGAGAATGGCGCAGTTGTACAGAAGAACTTTGACACCTTTAACTCGATTCGCCTATCTCAAATGCCAAAAGTGGAAACCATCATCATTCAAGGTGGCGGTAAAGAGTGGGGCGGTGTTGGTGAACCAACTATTGCGGTAGCTGCACCAGCAGTACTTAATGCATTCTACCGGGCAACAGGCAAACGCTTGCGCACAGTGCCCTTGAAAAACAGCGGCATTAAGTTGGTCTAAGAGTTAGTTCATAGTGAAATTGTGTCGATGAGAAAGAGGATTGCACTAGCATTTTCATTGCTAGTCATTCTCAATCTCAATGTTGTGCACGCTCAAGTGATTACGGGGGATTCGATTTTCGAATCCCTTTCTTCTGAGGCGGGCAATCCACTACGTGGCAGGGCAATCGTGGCAAGTCGTCAAACGGGTTTGTGCTTGTTGTGTCATAGCGGTCCCTTTCCAGAAGAGCGCTTTCAAGGGAACTTAGCTCCTGAATTGAAGGCGAGCGTAGCAAGGTTAAGTGCGCCTCAATTAAGAGCGCGTATTGTGAATGCAGCACACTTCAACCCCCAAACAATCATGCCGGCCTATTATCAAATAGGGCATCTCAATCGTGTAGCCCCTAAATTTGTTGGTCAAACCATCCTGAATGGCCAAGAGATCGAAGATGTGGTCGCTTTTTTAATGACTTTGAATAATCAAAACTAACTGAACTCTAGATGAAAAATATTAGTCAGTATCGACGGCAATGGCTTAAGCAAGCTCAAGGTCTTGGGCTGATAGCCCTAGGCTTACTAGCAAATCCTTTAACAGCCTTTGCTAAAAAACAAGAGGCTGATGAGGCTATTAAAAAGATTGTTGGTGGAGCCACTATTCAGGAGGGTAAGGTAACCTTAACTATTCCTCCACTTGTGGAGAACGGTAATCTAGTGGTTTTGAAGGTGAGTGTTGATAGCTCCATGACCGCCAATGATTACGTTAAGACCATCCATGTGATTGCCGAAGGCAATCCTTTGCCGAATATCTTTACCGTGTACCTTACCCCTCGCTCAGGAACTGCCAATATTACGACGCGCGTCCGTTTGGCTGATAGTCAGAAGGTATGGGCTATTGCGCAAATGAGTAATGGTAGTTTTTGGCAGGGTTCCGCCGAAACCTTAGTAACCCTTTCTGCATGTACGGAGGTGGTATGAGTAAAACTTCCCGTACATCCATCACGATGCCGACGACGGCCAAAAAAGATTCCATTATTGAGATTCGCGCAATTGCGCAGCATGATATGGAGTCAGGTTTTCGATATACCGAGGGTGGTAAGCCCATTCCTCGCGACATCATTCGTACCTTTACCTGCACCTACAACACTGTGGAAGTGTTTAAAGCGGATTTCTATTCAGGAATTGGGGCTAATCCCTTAATCATCTTTACCACTATCGCCGTTGAGTCAGGAACCCTTGAATTCAGGTGGGTTGGGGATGATGGGTACGAGGCGGTAAACCAGTCTCACATTACTGTTTCGTGAAAAAAAAGACATCTCTTTTTCTGAGCAGTCTTTATCTCACGCTTGTTGGCTTCATATGCATGGGTGTGGCTAAAGCAATCCCGCCATCACAACAATCGAGTTATGAATTAATGTCTGCCGAGAACAAGGCAATGCAGGATGATCCTTCACTCAATCCGGCAATGTTCTGGGTTGGTGATGGTGAAAGTTTATGGCAACAGAAGCTTGGCCCACAAAATAATTCTTGTAGCACCTGCCATGGCGATGCAAAAAAATCCATGCGGGGTGTAGCGACACAATATCCGAAAGTGATAAAAGGCAAACTCCAGACACTGGAAGGCCAAATCAACCAGTGTAGAGTCGGCACCCAATCAGCCCCCGCCTTAGTCTACGAGAGCAAAGATCTCTTAGCCTTAACTGCCTTTATTGCATTTCAGTCCAAGGGCATGCCAATTGTAGTTAATGAAAACTCTGCTAACGCACCTTTCTTAAAAAAGGGTAGGCGGTCATTCAATGAGCGCATGGGACAGCTCAATTTATCTTGTGCGCAATGTCACGAGGATAGGGCGGGTCTAAAGCTTGGCGGAAGCTCAATACCGCAAGGACACCCCAACGCTTATCCCATATATCGCTTAGAGTGGCAAACCCTGGGCTCTTTGCAAAGACGTTTGCGCAACTGCATGAGCGGAGTTAGGGCGCAACAATTTGAGTATGGTTCGCCAGAGATGGCGCAGTTAGAGCTATTTCTGATGTGGCGAGCCAGAGGCCTTCCCCTAGAATCTCCAGGGGTGAGGCCTTAGCAAAGGTTTTTCCTCAGTTAATCAGAAAAGACTACTGAAGTAGCTCCATTAATGAGGACGCGATCGTGTAGGTAGTAGCGTAAAGCCCTTGAGAGAACTGCGCGCTCTAAATCTCGACCCTTACGTACTAAATCATCTGGTGTATCGCCATGGGTAACGCGGGTCACGTCTTGTTCAATGATCGGACCCTCATCCAGATCGCTGGTCACAAAATGGGCGGTAGCACCAATCAGTTTGATGCCGCGCGCATGTGCTTGATGGTAAGGTTTGGCACCCTTAAAGCTAGGTAAGAATGAGTGGTGCACGTTAATGCAGCGGCCAGATAGCTTGGTTGATAAATCATCCGACAAGATTTGCATGTAGCGCGCCAAAATCACCATGTCTACCTTAGACTCTGCAACAATTTCAAGAAGTCTCGCCTCTTGCGCTGGCTTGGTTTCAGGCGTGACTGGTAAGTGGTAGAAAGGGATGTCCGCAAAATCAATGCTGGCATAGACGTCACGAGGATGGTTGGAGACGATGCCGCAGATGATCATTGGCAATTCACCAATGCGCCAGCGATAGAGGAGGTCTACCAGGCAATGGTCTAACTTGGAGGCCATGATTAATACGCGCTTAAGATCCTTTACTGCACGCAAATCCCAAGTAAGTTCAAAACGCTTTGCAATTTCCACAAAGCCCGCTCTAAGTGACTCTACATTCGCAGGACAGCTAAAGCTGACGCGCATAAAAAAGCGCTTTGACGCTTTGTCATCAAACTGTTGAGCTTCTTCAATGTCGCCACCTAGTTCAAATATATAAGTGGAGACCGCAGCAACAATGCCGGGTTTATTCGGGCAGGTAAGAGTAAGGTAATAGTTTTCAGTGGCCATATTAATTCGTTATTAGATTGCTTGTAAGTACTAATTTTAGACGCTTATCCCCCTGATTGGGGCTAAGTGGCCTAGTTATTGCTGGGTGGAACTCTTGGTCGTATCTCCAGACCCTAAGAAGGGCTCACTTTTATCCGTAACAGTGGGTAGCACAACTTCAATACAGATGGGCTTTGAGTCAATCACATTAAAGAAGCTACATTCTTTTTTGGTGGCAGCAGATGCGGCGTGCTCTAAGGGGGATTTACCTGTTGCTACAGTTGAGGCAAGGCTAACTGCTGTTCCAGGATTTGCTACGGCAGCGGTTCCAACCGTACTCGCTGCGGCTGTACCGGAGCTGCTAAGCGCTACCAATGGCGCAGCGCAGGCACTCAAAAATCCTAGTAAGCAGATTAAGCCAATCCAGAGGATATGGATTAAGCGCAAATACGGAAAATTATTTGCTACGACACGCAACATTAAATACACCTGCAGCCCATGAGCCGTTTGGAATGGCTTCAAAAATGCTATCAGGGGTTTTTTGATCTACAACTACTTTGCCTTTACCGCGATTGCCAGTGAATACTTTGAATTCAATCGGACGATATTTTCCAGAGCTGCAATCGTATTCGTTTAAACCAATAATCGAATTCACATTCTCTTTAGTTTGTGGGTCTTGGCCAGGCTTTTTAAAGTCTAGCATCGACATAATCTGCGCTAAATTTCCCTGAGTTTGCAGGGTAGCGGTATCCACATACACAGTGGATTGATCATTTTTGCCAATATCTTGCCAGGCAGCCATAGCATTGCTGCTTACCAGTAATGAGGCTGAAATTGCGAGTAGGGTGGTGATGGATTTCATGAGAATTCAGTCCTTAGTAATTGCTTGTGATGTGTATACGGTATTTTAAACGCCTATGGCATGGAGGCTACTTGTTAACTAATTCTAGCTGGCGACCAGTCTTTTCTGGCCTCATCTGCAGGGGAAGGTACTCATTGTTTGCCCACAATGAGTTCATATTGCGATACAGCTTGCTTTGTACCCATCCTGATTGACCTGTCTGATATACAAAAAGTGATTTCTCAAGATCCGATAAATCATAAATTGTCCGTAAGCTTGACGCTTGCAATGTCTGATAGGGATTCTCCGTCTGAATCAGCTCAAGTCGTCCCATATTGACGGAAAAGCCATCCCCAGGGAAGGGGGTTTGGATATTAAACAAGCTTCCTAGTAGCGGCACCTTACTCAGTGGACGATGTTCAGAGATGGCGATATGGGCCTTACCCCAGACCCAAGTCTTGGGATCGTCACCATACTTTTTACTTAAGTAATCTAAGGCTTTATCAAGCGCCTTATTGGATGACTCCTGACAAGATTCAATCTTCTCGGTTTTAGGATCATCACACCAGGGGCTATTGGGATTTTTTACTTGGCGTATTAGTGGGGCGCGGTAGTTGCGTGCTCCATAATTTTCAGTAAACAGATAACTTAATCTAGAGAAGAGATTGCGGGTCAATTGGTCTGCCCAAGCGTTAAAGATAAGTGCGCCTACGCTATCTACTTTCATATTGCCATCAAAGCTTTTACCAATTTCCATTGCTTGCGCACTTAAGGGATGAGAGCTTTGGCTGGCCTTAAATAGTTCTAATAATGGTGTCGCCCCAAGCGATAGGGTATCGCCTTGCATAGCCTTCATATCGTCAGTCGAATGAATGCTTTTGGATTTGATGAGATCAACAATTCGGTCATAACGTGTTGGCAATTCCCAGTCGCCCGTTAAAGGATTGGGATCATTGACTGCAATAATTTTTTGATTAGCGGTTGCTATCCAGCCCTGTTCGGGATTATTGATAGAGGGGAGCTGCTCAAAAGGCACATAGTCGTTCCAGTCATACTGACGCTCCCAGCCTGGTGCTGGGGCTACGCCATAGAGGCCTTGGTGCAAGATCCTTTTGGGGGCGACCCCAGCTGCCTGATAAGCAATATTGCCTTCGGCATCCGCCATCACGACGTTTTGCATCGGGGCGTAATTTTTCCGTAGGGCTTGTTTAAATTGATCAAGATCAGCCGCATGATTCATATCCAATAATCCGATGACTGATTGGTTTTCAAGATCAAGTGCTGTCCAGCGTAAGGCAAGAGCAAAGCGATCCGTGTCAATCGTACGTTTGGCCTTTGCATAGGAATCAGAGATAACAGGCCCATGTCGTGTTTCTTTTACCAAGAAAGTCAGTGACGGGGATCCTTTGATATCAATAATCTCTTGATGCACTTTAAATGGGAGTGGTCCATCAGGACCTCGATACATGCCTGGATTCTTTGGGTCAATTTGCTCAATATATAAATCTTGAACATCGGCTCCGGTATTGGTAAAGCTCCATGCAAATTTATCCGTTCTACCCAAAACCACTGCAGGTATTCCGGGGAGAGTGCCGCCGATCACATTTAATCCAGGGGCCTCTAGATGGGCAAAGTACCAAATAGCCGGTGCGGAAAGTCCCAGATGAGGGTCGTTAGCCAATAAGGGCTTACCAGAAGCGCTTAACTTGCCGCCCACAGCCCAATTATTGGAGCCAATACCATCTCTTGCTCCCATTTGATCTAACTGGCTCAACTCGGTTGCGGGTAAGTTCTTGGGCTTACTCTCAATTGGACCTGGAGCGGGATGAAAGACCTGCAGATCTCTATAGAGCTTGGAAAAATCCATATTGCTGACAGGCTCATCATTTTCATATGGCTCAATCACCTCCCAAACTTGTTTTGTTGTGAGGTATTGGGATAACTCAAGCCTTTGTAATTCTTTCTGCCAATTTCCACCTAGGTCATAAGCCATCATCAGCATCCAAGCAACGCTATCCGTCGGAGACCAATGGCCTGGTTTTGAACCTGTTAAGAAATATTCAACCGGGAGAGCCCAACCCAATTGTGCATTGCCAGCATTGACACCATCGGCATAGGCTTGCAATAGACGTTTGGCAGAAACAGGGTAGCGATCAAATTGACGCTCAGCTGCACGTTTGATACCGAGGGTGCGCACAAAGCGATCAATTTTTACAGTGTCATGACCCAGGATTTCGGAAAGTCGACCACTTGCAATGCGTCGATTCATTTCCATTTGCCAGGAGCGTTCACTGGCATGTAGGTAGCCTAAGGCAAAGTAGGCGTCTGCCTGGCTTTTTGCATTAATATGCGGAACATCAGACTCATCAAAGGTGATGGCAACAGAATCACCCAGACTTTTAATTGTGCGTTTCCCGGAGATATTGGATTGGGCAGAATATAAATAGGCAAGAGTGACTGCTAGGCCAGTAATGAGACATAGCCCTATAAGCCACAGTCCAGCCCGTAAAAGCTTGGCGAGCCCCGATGATTTAGCCGGTAAATTCATGGAGATATTTTAGATGCTTTATTCGTCACGCCCTTGGATTGCGGGGCAAAAGGGGCTCCAGGGTCTTATTAGTGGCTTGCGTGCTAAAATTTCGCTTGTCTTGATTTATTTAGCACGGCTTTATTGTTGATGCGAGCCCGAGTGGTGAAATCGGTAGACACAGCAGATTTAAAATCTGCCGACTCAAAAAAGTCGTGCCGGTTCGATTCCGGCCTCGGGCACCAAAGACACTCATCCCTCATCTATGAATTTACCTAAACTTCTCATTTGCTCTAGCTTGATCTTTTCATCTCTTGCATGGGGCGTTGATGTTCTCGAATTTAATTGCAAGCGCTCGGAAAAGGGCTACACCGAAGAGTATGAGATGAAATTGATGCTCTCCTCGGGCGCTCAAAAGGCCAAGATCTTTTTAGATGGTCGTGACCTAGATCAGTCAGATATGTATGGAACACAAGACGTCAAGAGTATCACCTTGGCCCGCCCCAATATCTTGATATTGATCGAGGCGAATTTTCAGCCTGAAGAAATTATGGGGGTTTCTTATCCTGCAGGTAATGTCATCACCAACATTACGCTTGACCCAGTAACCGGTAAGTTCAAGAAGGTCGAGAAAATACAGGGTGGTATCTTGGGTGCAACTATTGGAAACGGCACCCACACTAGTGAAGAGACTTGTTTTCCCTCGAAAGCGCCCTACAGAACTAAATAAAACTTAGTTTGGCTCGGTTACAAACCCGAGCTTGGTTAAGCCAGCACGGCGCGATGCAGCCAAAACCTGCGCAACATATTCATACTTCACGGATTTATCAGCTCGCAGATTGATCTCTGGTTGAGGATCTTTCTGAGCCGCTTTTTCTGCATAGCCATCAAAGGTCTTTAAATCAATGGGGGTACTGTTCCAAAAGATTTGACCATTGGCATCAATTGATAGCTGAACTGACTCAGGCTTTACTTCATTGCGAACGCTATTAGCCTTTGGAAGCTCAACCTTTACTGCTTGCTGAATCACAGGCAGGGTGATGATGAAAATAATCAACAGTACCAACATGACGTCCACCATCGGCGTCATGTTGATTTCCGACATGATGTTGTCGTCGTTTTGGTCGTCTTGCATATGAAAAGACATGACTATTCTCCGGAGTTAACGCGGGCACCTGTAACGAAGTAGGCCAAAAGATCATTGCCAAAACGATTGAGGTCGGCAACAAATAATTTATTGGCGCGATTGATGGCGTTAAAGGCAAGAACTGCGGGGATCGCTACCGCTAATCCAAGTGCGGTCATGATGAGTGCTTCGCCAATCGGCCCAGCCACTTGATCCAGTTGTGCGCTTCCTGAGCTGCTGATGGCAATCAGGGCATGGTAGATGCCCCACACGGTGCCAAACAAACCAATAAATGGAGCAATAGCGCCAGTAGATCCTAAAAAGGTTAAGCCCTTCTGTAATCCCGCTGCAATGCTGTCAACGCTGTTCTTAAGGCTTCTTGCCATCCACTCTGAATAGTTCAGTGTTTGCAGTAATTCACGGTGATTGGTGGATTGACTTTGGTGGTGCGCAGATGCTTTGGTTGCTGACTTCGCAATTTGGTAGTAAGGGTTCATAGCATGGTTGCTAAATGCTTGTAGGCCTTGATCAAACGAAGTAGCGCGCCAGAATTGCTCAAGCTCAGTTTTGAGTTTACGTAGATTGCGTAAATCCCAAAGTCGAGTTAGGAAAATGACCCAAGTCACTATAGAGCAGGTCAGTAGGGCAATTGCCACAAATCGAGTAATCGCATCGCCTTCAAGCCAGAGATTTGCTATGCCAAATGGTGTATTCATATTGATTAATTCTTGAGATTAAATTTGATTAAAAGATTGGTGGAAATTCTTTGGGGTGAGCCATTTACTAAAAAAGGTTTAAAGCGATAACGTCTACCGATGTCAGTTGCAGCGCGATCTAGTCTGGGGAGGTTGCTAGATTGCAGTAATGCCACATCCTCTACGTTGCCGCCCTCATCAATAATTAAACGCACTACTACTGTACCTTGTTCCCCAGAGCGTTTAGAGAATGACGGATAGTAAGCATCTGCATCAGGCTGATAAACCACAATCAGTTTACCAATGTCAGTCTGAATAGGTGTACCGCTAGCACCCCCACTAGTAGCAGGGGCTACAGCAGCATTTTGTTGTGGTGCATCGGATTTGCTTTGAACTTGGTTCGCAGGCGTTGGCGGCTGTGCCTGTGTGGGGCTAGGCTTTTCTGAGGGCTTATCCTTTGGCGTTTCTTTAACCGCTTTCTTCTCTTCTTTTGGTTTAGGCGGAGTGGCAGCAGGTGGTTGTTGAGTTTTAGAGGCTTCAGGACTAACTAAATTTGCCATGACGCGCTCATCATCCATTTGCGGCGGGCGCTGACTAAAGTGCAAAAACTCGAGAGCAGGGAGTGCATGCAAGAGCACCACGATGCCAATAATGATTCGTTCAGTTTTGTTGAACGGAATATAACCATCTAATTTTTTCAGGAAAGTGCTCATCGCACTTCACCTAGGATATTTGCTTCTATGGAATGCAAAGTTAAATCGGCAGACATGAGATCTTGCGCCATCGACATCAGAATAGCCTCATCTTTGCTGCTGATAAACAACATCGATCCATGTTCTTTGCCACCGCTCTTTATATTGAGAGACTCTAGCTGTCTCTTCAGTTGCCTTACTACGGCATCACTAGTATCAATTATTATAATTGATTCTCCGAGGAGCTTGCGAATGGCATTTCTTAAAAAAGGGTAGTGCGTGCAGCCTAAGACCAAGGTATCAGCGCCTGCATCTTGAATGGGCTCAAGATGTTTTGCTAGCAACTCTAAGGTTTCTTCGCTATCCGCTTTACCAGACTCTATCAACGGCACCAATCCTGGGCCAGCTTGTTTGATGAACTGACAATCATTTGGCAGGGTATTTATTAACGCATTGAACTTATCGCTCTTGAGAGTCGCCTCAGTAGCAAGGATGCCGACTATATTGTTTTGCGATTGCATGGCTGCTGGCTTAATGCCTGGCTCAACCCCAATGATCAGAACAGAGGTTGACTCCCGAATTTGTTTAATCGCTTCAGCGGTTGCAGTGTTGCAAGCAACTACGATGGCGTCACATCCTTTGCTAGCTAGATAGTTGCAAAGAGCGAGGCTGCGCTTTGCAATCCACTCGCTTGATTTTTCGCCGTAAGGCGCGTTGGCTGAATCAGCAAGATAAATATAGTCATGCTGGGGCAGCTGACGCAGAGCCTCATCCAATATGGATAAGCCTCCAACGCCAGAATCGAAAACCCCGATGAGTGCCAATGTGGACTATGCTTGCTCTGTAATGAAGTTGTTAGGGTGTTAAGCAATCTTCACTGGAATGCCGGCAATCTTCGCTTGCCATTCACGGGGACCTTCATTGTGCATCGAGATGCCTTCTGAGTTCACTGCAACAGTTACTGGCATGTCTTTGACATCAAACTCGTAAATGGCTTCCATGCCTAAATCGGCAAAGCCAACTACTTTAGAAGTTTGAATGGCTTTAGATACCAAGTACGCAGCGCCGCCAACAGCCATTAAGTAAGCTGACTTATGTTTCTTGATGGCTTCAATCGCCTCTGGTCCTCGCTCAGCTTTACCAATCATCGAGATCAAGCCAGTTTTGGCAAGCATCATCTCAGTAAATTTATCCATACGAGTTGCAGTAGTAGGGCCTGCTGGACCAACTGCCTCATCACGTACTGGATCAACTGGTCCAACGTAATAGATCACGCGGTTTTTAAAGCTCACTGGCAACTCTTCGCCTTTAGCGAGCATGTCTTGAATGCGCTTATGAGCGGCATCACGACCAGTCAAAATCTTGCCGTTCAGTAATAGTGTTTCACCAAGTTTCCAACTAGCTACTTCTTCAGCAGTGAGGGTGTCTAAATTCACACGCTTGGATTTTTGAACGTCTGGTGTCCAAGTTACATCTGGCCAATCTGAGAGTGAAGGGGCTTCGAGTTTCGCAGGACCATCGCCATGTAAGTGGAAATGAATGTGACGAGTCGCCGCGCAATTCGGAATCATGGCTACTGGCAATGAAGCAGCATGCGTTGGGTAATCCAAGATCTTGATATCGAGCACAGTGGCTAAACCACCTAGGCCTTGAGCGCCGATGCCGAGTTTGTTTACTTTTTCATAGAGTTCGAGTCGTAGTTCATCAACGCGATTTTTAGGTCCACGCTCAATGAGTTCTTGAATATCTACGGGACCCATCAGTGCTTCTTTAGCCATGAGCATGGCTTTTTCTGGTGTGCCGCCAATACCAATGCCGAGGATGCCTGGAGGGCACCAACCTGCGCCCATTGTAGGAACGGTCTTGAGAACCCAATCCACAATGGAATCAGAAGGGTTGAGCATGACCATCTTGGCTTTGTTTTCTGAGCCACCACCTTTAGCCGCACAAATCACTTCAACATCATCGCCCGGGACGATTTCATAGTGGATCACGGCTGGGGTGTTATCACCGGTATTTTTTCGTTTGCCTGCTGGATCTGCCAACACTGAAGCGCGCAACATATTGTCAGGGTTAAGGTATGCGCGACGCACGCCTTCATTCACCATATCTGTGACGCTCATGGTTGCATCAGGCCATTGAACATTCATGCCGATTTTGAGAAAGACCACAGCAATGCCGGTATCTTGGCACATCGGTCTATGACCTTCGGCGCACATACGGCTGTTGGTCAAAATTTGAGCAATCGCATCTTTGGCACCATGACCTTGTTCCAATTCATAAGCCTTGCCCATGGCGGTAATAAAGTCCTTGGGATGGTAGTAGGAGATGAATTGAAATGCGTCCGCAACGCTTTGAATCAGGTCGTTTTGTTTGATATTGGTCATGGTTATCTGCTTATTTCCACATTATTAGTAAGGTTTGCCCTATTTTAAGGGTTTGCCATAGAGCAAATCCCCAGTGTTTTCACTTATCTTCTAAGGTCTTGAGACTCTAAATATGCCATTTTGCGACATTTTCTCGCATTTGTTGTTGATTTTAGATTATTGATTATTAGATAGAGGGCTGTGAAGCATGGAACCATTAAAGCAAGAAAACCGCGTTTTTAACCCACCTGCAGACTTTGTAAAGGGTGCGGCAATTCCAGGTATGGAGGCTTATAACAAGCTCTGTGCTGAAGCCAATTCAGATTACGACGGTTTTTGGGGTCGTCTTGCAAAAGAGAACCTCTATTGGAAAAAGCCTTTTACCAAGGTTTTAGATGAATCCAAGGCGCCTTTCTACAAATGGTTTGAAGATGGCACCACTAATGCTTCATACAACTGTTTAGATCGCCAAGTCGAGGCCGGCTTAGGTGACAAGACTGCCATCATTTTTGAAGCAGATGACGGCACAGTTACTAAAGTAACTTACAAAGAGATGCTCGAGCGTGTTTGCAAAATGGCAAACGCATTGCGCAAGATGGGTGTTAAGTCTGGCGACAGCGTCATCATTTACATGGCAATGACGATTGAAGGCATTGTTGCTATGCAGGCATGTGCGCGTATTGGCGCAATTCATTCTGTAGTGTTTGGCGGTTTCTCTGCCCAAGCATTGCGTGACCGCATTATGGACGTGGGCGCAGTTGCAGTGATTACTGCTGATGGCCAGTTCCGCGGTGGCAAAGCATTGCCACTCAAAGCAATTTGTGATGAAGCGCTTTCTACGGGCGAGTGCCCTAAGGTTAGGCATGTCATCGTGAGCAAGCGTACTGGTACTGATATCACGATGCAAGCAGGGCGTGACGTTTGGATGCAGGAGATCGTAGCCAATGAAGCGACAACTTGTGAGCCAGAGTGGGTAAGCGCTGAGCATCCATTATTTATTCTTTATACATCCGGTTCAACCGGTAAGCCAAAGGGCGTGCAGCACTCAACAGGTGGCTACCTTTTGTGGGCCATTCTCACAATGAAGTGGACTTTCGACATTAAGCCTAATGACGTGTTCTGGTGTACTGCCGACATTGGTTGGGTAACGGGTCACTCTTATATTACTTATGGCCCACTCGCAGTTGGCGCTACTGAGATCGTATTTGAAGGCGTGCCAACCTATCCAAATGCTGGCCGTTTTTGGGACATGATCCAAAAACATAAAGCCTCTATTTTCTACACAGCACCAACTGCAATTCGTTCATTGATCAAAGCATCCAGCAATGATGAAGCAGTGCATCCAAAGAGCTACGATTTGTCATCACTGCGCCTTCTAGGTTCTGTAGGGGAGCCAATCAATCCAGAGGCATGGATGTGGTACTACGAGCATGTTGGTAATTCAAAGTGCCCAATCGCAGATACGTTCTGGCAAACAGAAACTGGTGGTCACATGATTTCACCATTGCCAGGCGCAACCCCAATGATTCCTGGTTCATGCACATTGCCATTGCCAGGTATTCAGGCGGCGATTGTGGATGAGGCTGGTGTAGATGTTCCTAACGGTCAAGGCGGTATCTTGGTTGTGAAGCGTCCATGGCCTTCTATGATTCGTACGATTTGGAATGATGCAGATCGTTTCGTGAAATCCTATTTCCCAGAAGAATTGGGCGGTACCTTGTATCTGGCAGGTGACGGTGCAATCCGTAACAAAGAGACTGGCTACTTCACGATTACTGGTCGTATCGATGATGTATTGAATGTTTCTGGTCACCGTATGGGAACCATGGAAATTGAATCTTGCTTAGTGGCTAATCCTTTAGTTGCTGAGGCAGCAGTTGTAGGTCGTCCTGACGAGCTGACTGGTGAAGCCATTTGCGTATTTGTTGTTCTGAAGGGCGGACGCCCAACTGGTGATGAAGCCAAGAAGCTTGCTACTGAGCTACGTAACTGGGTAGGTAAGGAGATCGGCCCGATCGCTAAGCCTAAGGATGTTCGTTTTGGTGATAACTTGCCTAAGACCCGTTCTGGCAAGATCATGCGTCGTCTCTTACGTGTGATTGCTAAAGGCGAGGAAGTAACTCAAGACACCTCAACCCTGGAAAATCCACATATCTTGGACCAGCTCAAAGAGTCTCTGTAATAAGCTAAATCAAGATTTAGACCAAACCCCTTCGGGAATCGTATAATCATCGGTTCCGGAAGGGTGGATGAGCGGTTTAAGTCACACGCCTGGAAAGCGTGCGTAGGTTAATAGCCTACCGCGGGTTCGAATCCCGCCTCTTCCGCCAGTAGCACCCTGAGAGCCCCTATCCATGGGGCTCTTTCTTTTTGAGGGCTTTCTACCCACCACTCTACCCACCACTAAAACATTGTCTGAATTTGCTGTTCTGGATGGATCGGGAGGGAGCATTCTGGGTAAATAACTGGATTCCAGAAAAATCTTTGATTGGCGCCTTGAAATCACCATTAATCCCCTGTGTAGGCAGGCTAATGCCGAGCCAAGGAGGGTTGGGGCTAAGTTAAACTAAAAAATATCATTATTAGCGCTAGTAATGGCATTTTGATAATTCAGTTATCTGGGTTTTAAGCCCAAAATCAAGGGAAATAGATGTCAGAAGAGCAGCGTCGTCAATTACAGCAACAGCTATGGAATATTGCCAATACATTGCGAGGCAAGATGTCCGCAGACGACTTCCGGGATTACATCCTTGGCTTCATCTTCTACAAGTACCTATCGGAAAAAATTGCCAACTTTGCCAATGATCAGTTAGAGGGTGAAGAGCTGACATTTGAAACTCTTGATGAAAAATCTACAGAAGGTAAAAAATACCTAGAGGCCATTGAGGAGGCCTGCAAAGAAGAGCTTGGCTACTACCTTGCGCCTAGCGAAATGTTTGATCATCTGGCTAAAAAAGGAAACGGCGAACTAGGCTCCAATACCTTCATTCTTAGTGACTTAACTAAGGTCCTCAAAAATATCGAGCAAAGTACTTTAGGTACCGAGAGTGCTGAAGAATTTGAGCACCTATTTGATGATATTGATCTTACCTCAGCCAAGCTGGGCAAATCCGAGGATGAGAAAAACGATCTTATTGCCAAGGTGCTGGTTCATCTAAATGAAATTAATTTCCAATTGCGCGATGCTACGGCTGATGTCCTTGGCGATGCCTATGAGTACCTAATTGGTCAATTTGCCAGTGGCGCAGGAAAAAAGGCGGGTGAGTTTTACACCCCACAACCAGTCTCACAACTTCTTGCTGAACTGGTAACTCTGAATAACCCAAAACTCAGAAATGTCTATGACCCAACCTGTGGGTCCGGCTCACTCCTACTACGCGTAAAACGACAAGCAGAGTTTGTTGGCCACATCTATGGGCAAGAAAGAAATCCAACGACTTACAACTTAGCCCGCATGAATATGATTTTGCATGACGTGCACTTTAGTAAGTTCGATATCAAGAATGAAGACACACTAGAAAAGCCTCAGCATTTAGAAATGAAGTTTGATGCGATTGTGGCCAATCCACCATTTTCAACGCAATGGTCTGCCAATCCGATGTTTATGAGCGATGACCGCTTTAGCTCATATGGCAAGCTAGCGCCAAGCAGTAAAGCTGACCTGGCCTTCGTACAGCACATGGTTTACCACTTATCTGAAGAAGGTACCATGGCAGTCGTTTTGTCTCATGGTGCACTGTTCCGAGGTGGGGCAGAGGGGCATATTCGGCAGTACCTTATAGAAAAGATGAACTGCTTAGATGTCGTTATTGGTTTGCCATCCAACATCTTCTTCGGCACCGGTATTCCAACTTGTATCTTGGTAATGCGTAAGTGCCGCAAGAAGAATGACAATATTTTATTCATAGATGCCAGCAAGCACTTTGAGAAAGTCAAAACAACAAATGTGATGCGCCCCGAGCATATTTCCAAGATTGTTCAGACATACAGAGCGCGTAAAGCAGAAGATAAGTACAGTGCCATAGCCACTATTGAGCAAGTCAAAGAAAATGACTGGAATCTCAATATCTCAAGGTATGTGGATAGCTTTGAGGCTGAAGAGGAGATTGATTTAAATTTAGTTTCTGCTCAATTGGTCGAGTTAGATAAAGAATCCATTGATATTGACAAGGAAATTTCTAGTTTTTGCGAAGAGCTTGGTATTGAGCCCCCGTTTAGTAGGAGTAGACCGCAATGAACCTCCCTAATTTAAGGTTTCCTCAATATTTTGAGGGATGGACTCGGTTACCCATTGGAGATGTATGTGACTCCATAGTTCCTGGCCGAAATAAGCCGGTCCACTTTAATGGAGACATCCCCTGGGTAACAACGCCAGATATCCAGCAAAATGGGGTAATTTCTGAATCAAAAAAAGGCCTAAACATTAGCCGTAAAGAAGCTAACAATATTGGCTCAAAAATTGTCCCAAAAGATTCAATAGTTATCTCATGCGTGGGTGATTTGGGGCTTGTTGGAATTGCAGGTCGAGAAATAGTAATTAACCAACAATTACATGCATTTGTTCCCTGCGAAAAAATAATTCCGAGTTTTTTGCTTTACGCCATGTCAACTAAAAAATTATACATGGAAAAGATTGCAACTAAGACAGCAGTTCTATATATGAACAAGGCCGCCTGCAACTCCATTCCAATTGAATTTCCATCCGCAAAGGAGCAGGTAAAAGTAGGAAATTTTCTCTCGAGAATAGATCAAAAAATATCCCTCCTGGCCAAAAAGCATGAGCTCCTTTTTCAATACAAAAAGGGGGTTATGCAAAAAATCTTTAATCAGGAAATACGTTTTAAAGATAAGGCCGGACAGGATTTTCCGGAGTGGCAATCGCAGACATTTGATGATGTCTGTATTGTTAATATGGGGCAATCGCCAGAATCATCCAGTTATAACGAAGATTCAGTTGGGGTGCCACTTATCCAGGGTAACGCAGATATTTCCAATCGCTTAACTGTACCGAGAATTTGGACTTCTCAGCCCACAAAAACATGTGATTCTGGGGATTTGATCCTTACGGTCAGAGCTCCCGTTGGCTCGGTCGGTAAATCTACGACTAGAGCTTGTATCGGTAGAGGGGTCTGCTCTATGTCTCCAAAAGAAAATACCAGCCGAGATTTTTTATATCAACTCTTGTTTTGGTTTGAATCATTCAAATGGAAATCAATTGAACAAGGTAGTACCTTCACGGCAATTAGCGGAGGTGATATTCGCAGTCTAAAAGTTGAATTTCCATGTCTTGAGGAGCAGGTGGAAATTGCTAAATTCTTGGATTCGCTAGATTTGAAGATTAATTCAGTGCAATCCAAGCTTGAGTTAACCAAGCAATACAAGCAGGGCCTTTTACAGCAGATGTTTATCTAATATGGCCATCCAATCTGAAGCCGCTCTAGAAGAAGCGCTAATCAAGCAACTCCAGTCAATGGAGTACTCCCGCGTAGAGATTCTGGATGAATCTGCCATGCTGGCTAACTTGAGGCGCCAACTTGAGGTCCATAACGAAAACACCCATCATATTCCCAACCTTCGCTTTAGCGATAAGGAATATGAGCAGATTCTCAATAAGCTAAACACCGGTAACGTCTTTGACCGCGCTGAAATCCTTCGAGATAAATTTGCCTTAAAGCGTGATAACGGCGATGTTATATGGATTACCTTCTTAAATCATGTTGACTGGTGCCAGAATGAGTTTCAGGTCACCAACCAAATATCAACCGAAGGTAAGCGTAAGAATCGTTATGACGTTACGATCCTGATCAATGGCCTACCTTTGGTTCAGATAGAGCTCAAGCGTCGCGGTATGGATCTAAAGGTCGCCTTTGATCAGATCATCCGATATAAGCATGAATCCTATGATGCGGGCTACGGCTTGTTTCAGTATGTTCAGCTCTTTGTCATTAGCAATGGAGTCAATACCAAGTATTTCTCTAACAATAAGAGTATTAAAGAGTTCACCTTCAAGCAGACCTTCTTCTGGTCTACCAAAGAAAATAAGCGCATCTCAGACCTGCATGACTTTAGTGCTGAATTCTTAAAGCCTTGCCATATAGCGAAGATGATTTCTCGCTACATGGTTCTGACGGTAGACAAATTGCTTTTAGTAATGCGCCCTTACCAGTACTACGCAGTAGAGGCCCTAATTGAAAAGGTAAAAACGAGTAAGTCCAATGCTTATATCTGGCATACAACCGGCTCTGGCAAGACCTTAACCTCGTTTAAGACCAGTCAAATCATTGCTGAATTGCCCGAGGTTGATAAGGTGGTCTTTGTTGTGGATAGAAAAGACTTGGACTACCAAACGGAGAGGGAGTTTAACCACTTCGAAGAGGGTTCAGTCGACAGTGCGCCAAATACCTCAGAGTTGGTTAAAAAGCTGAATGACCCAACCTCTAGGATTGTTCTCACCACCATCCAGAAGCTGAATAACGCAATCACCCGAGATAGGCATGCCATCAAGATGGACGGCCTAAAAGACAAGAGGGTGATCTTCATATTTGATGAGTGTCATCGTAGCCAGTTTGGCGAGAACCACAAAAACATTAAGCAGTATTTCAGTAACTGCCAAATGTTTGGCTTTACTGGAACGCCGATTCTGGAGAAGAACGCATCTTCGCATGGTGGACGCAAGCAAACAACCGCCGATCTGTTTGGCACTTGTCTGCATAAATACCTTATTGTTGATGCGATACGGGATGAGAACGTCCTACGTTTTTCTGTAGAGTATGTCGGGCGTTATAAGAAAAAAGAATCTGGCAGCCATCTGGATATCGACGTCGAGTCGATCGATACCAAGGAGTTGATGGAGGCTGACGACCGGCTTAATAAGATCACTGATTACATCATTGATCATCATCGTCAAAAGACAAAGCATCCAGATTTCACTGCGATGTTCTGCGTTGACAGTGTAGATTCATTGATTCGCTACTGCGACTTATTCAAACAGAAAATCGCAGAAACGGGCTCAGACTTAAAGATTGCCACCATCTTCAGCTATCAGCAGAATGAGGCCAATCCTGAGGCTGATGGTACCGGTGGCGTAATTCCTGAGGATGATGGCGTGACGCCTGAAAAGGTGACCTATAGCCGAGACAAGCTAGATCAATACATCAATGACTATAACGAGATGTTTAGCACTAAATTCTCGACTAAAGATAGCCAGGACTACTACAACTACTACAAAGATATTGCTAAGCGCGTGCGTCAGGGGCAAGTGGACATCCTATTGGTTGTCAATATGTTCCTCACTGGTTTTGATAGTCCAAGGCTCAATACGCTTTACGTAGATAAGAACTTAAAGTACCATGGCTTAATTCAGGCATTCTCTAGAACCAATCGCATCCTGAACGATAAGAAATCACAGGGCAATATAATTTGCTTTAGGAATCTGAAGGAAAAGACAGATGAAGCGATTGCCTTATTCTCCAATAAGGACGCCAAAGAAACAGTACTGCTAGAGCCTTATGAGAATTACGTTGAGAAATATAACCTAGCGGTTGAGGCACTCCTTGCCTTAACTCCAACCGTTTCATCAGTGGATGATTTGCAAGATGAGAATGAGCAGCTGCTATTTGTAACGCGCTTTAGAGAACTTCTTAAATTAAAGAACGTAATCACTTCGTTTACTGACTATAAAGAGGGGGATCTTGCACTTACTGAGCAAGGTTTTGAAGATTACAAGTCTAAGTACCTCGATATCTACGAACGCGTCAAACATGAGAATGCCAAAGAGAAAGATTCCATTCTGAATGACGTGGACTTTGAGATTGTTCTCATTCATCGGGATCAAATTAATGTTGCGTACATTATTCTGTTATTAACCGAATGGTTAAAGAATGGTGGTAAAGGCAAAAAGGGCGAGGGAATCAAAAAGCAGATTGATGACTATCTGTCTGGCGAGATTCAATTGCGCTCTAAGAGGACCCTTATTGAGCAATTTATTGAAGAGAGCCTCAGCGGCCTATCTCCTGATGGAGTTGCAGAAGAATTTGAGGTCTTTTGGGCCAGGAAGAAGAAGGCAGCCTTTGATGCGCTTTGTCAGTCTGAGGGGGTTAATGGGCCGAAGCTTCAAGCTTTACTAGAGGGCTATGAATTTACAAATCAAGCCCCAAGGTCTGAGGAGTTAATTGAGGTTCTGGAACAAAAGCCAAAAATATTGGAGCGTAAATCAACTTTAGTGAGAGTTGGTGATGCTATTGCTCGATTTATTGATACGTTTATAGAAGGTATGGGTTGAGGCAGACCTCATTTTAAAAATGAATAGCTATAACGGATTTACCCCGAGTCAAAGAGTTAAGGCTCAGAATTGGCTTAATAAGCAATGGGCAAATGGTACATTGGCTAGACCAGCTAAATGCTGTGCCTGCGGCCAGACCGAGGGTTTGATTGATGCCCATGCTGAGGATTATTCGGAGCCATTTGAGGCAGGAAAAACCGATCAATTTCACCTTTGTCGTAAATGTCATATGCACGTACACCGTCGCTTTGCTAACCCTCAGAGTTGGCTTAGGTACAAGGAGTCAGTAAGTCAAATGACGATTGGTATTGATGGTATCGAGCGCAACGTTCTTGATAGGATTGGGTAGTTCTTAAAAGGATTTAGATAGTGAAAATACTCTACATAGATATGGATAACGTCCTGGTGGATTTCCCATCAGGAATCGCAAGAACCCCTGAACATATACAAGACCAGTACGAAGATAGATTGGATGAAGTTCCAGGCATCTTCTATTTGATGGATCCAATTCCAGGGGCAATTGCCGCATATGAAGAGTTGGCTACCATGTTCGACACCTATATCCTTTCAACAGCCCCATGGGGCAATCCAAGCGCTTGGTCTGATAAGTTGCTATGGGTGAAAGACTATCTAGGTAAGCCAGCATATAAACGCTTAATCCTAAGTCACCACAAGAATCTGAATGATGGAGATTTCTTGGTGGATGATCGCCTTAAGAATGGAGTAGATAGGTTTAAGGGTGAGCATATTCACTTTGCTACCCCTGAGTTTCCCGATTGGGGGACTGTTGTCCGTTATTTAAAGACTAAGACCTAGAACATTTTCGTGGCGCCATTGCCTGCCTAACTTGGCTTTGCTTTCGAGATACTCATAAGGGTTAAAGGTATCCAGATTATCAACCCCGCAAATGCATGGGACTGGGCCATAAGTTAAATACTCTTGCATCAAAGCGTGTCCAGCGAGAGATGAATATCGCGGTTTGCATAAGGCCCGATCAATTACTCTCCTGCATGCATCCACAGCATCCTTCAGATCCTCATAATCCCCAATTTGAATCCAAGCACTCTGATCCATAGGGCGTTTATGGTCAAAGACCTCAACGCTAAGTGGTTTGGATAAATTCACTGCATGCATAGTCATCTCCTGATTTTTCCGTAGGATAGATAGCATAAGCTCAGGAGATGTCCATGTTTCAATTGGTGGATTGCCCACTCCTTTCTCTAATAAAAGCCTGAACCTGTTCAATCGTCCAAAACGAAGATCTTCCAATCTTGATTGGTTTGGGAAACTCACCTTTCTGAACCATTAGCCAAAACTTAGATTTAGAAACTGGCATCACTTTCAATATTTGAGGAATTCTCATCAAAGTAATTGGTGGAATTTGAGTATTTGATTGACTCATCACCATCTCCTTAGCGGGCGCGTTTTACTTTTTTACGATAAACCTGCAACGCCATCTTTGCAGAACTCATTTTTGTGTATCCATAAGATCGATACAAGCTATACAAACGAAATGCCACCATTTAATTTAATCTCCAATTGTGTTTTGTTATGCATCATTTTGTGTGCTGCTGAAGTGCAATGTAGTCAATGAAATTTTGGTGGTCAATCAAATGTCAATACCCACTTTGAAGACGCATATTATTTTTTGACTACAAAAAAATATTTATTCATAGAAGTATCACAAGCCATATAAATAAATGGCTACAGCCTTGTCAGAACTTTCTGATAGCGCAAAGAGGTTGGTGGACACGCATAGATCAATAAACACTTTAGATGAAGACATTCATTCTTACGAATATCTCAAACATGGATTACAGCGAATTGATGAATAAATAAATTAAAGAAAAATTCAGAAAAAACGCGTTTGACGATACGCTTTCCGATTGTTAGATTCATCTCTTGCAAAAAATATTGCGCGCAAGAAAAAGAACTACACGGAGACAGATTGAGATGAATTACTACGAGCATCACATTGGAGATTACGCAGAAGCGACTGCGCATCTTACATTCATAGAGGATGCAACCTACAGCCGCCTCATCCGAAAGTATTACGCCACAGAAAAACCGTTACCTATCGAAATCAAACTAGTGCAAAGATTGATCAACGCACGATCAAAAGAAGAAAAAAATGCAGTTGTATCTGTCCTCAATGAATTTTTTACCCTCACTGATGATGGCTGGAGACAAGAGCGCTGTGACCATGAAATAGCCCGTTTCAAAGACAAGCAACTTAAAGCCAGGCGGAGCGCAGAAGGCAGATGGCAATCATTTCCAAATGATGATTCATCAGAAGAAAATCCATCAAATAATGGATGCGTTCGCAATGCGATCGCATTGCGAACGCAATGCTCACCAGACACCAAACACCAGTCACCAGTAACCAATCTCCATACGCCAGGCAAACAAAACAATGGGGGTGAAAAGGAAAAAATTTCCCAAGGACCACCCACGCTTGCCGATGATGAAAAGATTTTTCAGGAGCGCATCGAAAAATATAAAAGCTTTGCAGCCATGATCAGCAAGGAGGGCAGAGCAATTGCCGTAGACGATTACCGTATACGAGACATCGTCAATCTCGGGGTAACGGAAGCTGAGGTGGCAGAAGCTATCGCCACAGCAAAGGAAACACGTATGAAAGTCTCAAACCCAACCCCCATCAATGCAGGCTATGTGCTCGCAATACTCAAAGGGGTGCGAAAGAAGGCGGAAGCGGCTAGCGCAGACGAAGATGCCTGGTGGAAAACCAATGAGGGCATAGACATCAAGGCCAGGGATCTCGGTATGAGAGCGCAAGGAGCGGAAAACTACGAGAGCTTTAAAACCCGAATTTTTGCAGAACTACACAAGCGAAATGAGCGCGTAGAAGCCACGGAGAAACCCAATGCAAACTAATCCAACCATTGCAGGCGTTATTGATCGTCTAGACATGGAGGACTTCCCCATAGGATCAAAAGTGAAGACTCCTAGTGGGCGCATAGGCACCGTGGTAAAGCATCGCGGAGCCCAAAGCCGACATGACTTATTCCAAAGAATCATCATCGAGTTTGATGAACCCCTTGGAGACTCGGTAGCCTTGCAACCCCATCTTTTGAAGCTCATCAAAGAACCAACTGTCACCTCATGATTGAAAACAATCAAAAGAAATCAAAGGGTGGAAAAAGACAGGGGGCTGGTCGCAAGACTGGCAGTCTAACTAAGCGTACTCGCCAAATTGCTGAAGCTGTTGCCACCCAAGGGATCACGCCGCTGGAAGTCATGATGAAGGTAATGCACCAGCTATACGAAGAAGCTGGCAATGTTCAAGAAGAGGAACTTGGCGACAAGACGTTAGCAAATGAAGCTCGCATAAAGCTTCTGAACATGGCTGCCACCGTAGGAAGGCACGCTGCACCTTACGTACATCCCCGCTTATCTGCCATTGAGCACACAGGTAAAGATGGCGCACCCCTACAAAGTGGAGTTCTGGTCGTGCCAAGCGCTATGAGCATAGACGAGTGGGAGCAGGCTGCCCAAGCAAAACACTAGTCCATGAAAACCATCTGGGCACCATTGCCCGGTAGCCAGACTTTGTTTCTGACATGCCCAGTGTATGAAGTATTGCTTGAAGGTACTAGAGGTGGGGGTAAGACCGATACCTTACTCATGAGCTATGCCCAACATGTAGGTAGAGGCTTTGGTGATCACTGGCGCGGCACACTCTTTCGCCTGACCTATCCACAATTGGCTGACGTTGTTGCCAAGAGTAAGCGCTGGTTCTATCAAATCTTCCCGGGTGCCAAGTTCAATGAATCAGACTATGTGTGGAAATGGCCCACAGGTGAGATGTTGTACTTTCGGTATGGGGCCAATGAGGGAGACTACTGGAATTATCACGGACACGAGTATCCATTTTTAGCATTCGAAGAACTCACTAATTGGCGCAATCTCTCCTTCTACGAAGCAATGCTTTCAACCTGCAGATCCTCTTACCCAGGCATGCCACGGATGGTGCGAGCTACGTGCAATCCATTTGGAGTGGGGCATGCGTCCGTAAAGGAAAGATTTCAGATTGGGGCAATACCGGCAGGACAAATCATCAGGCAGGAGGGCGCGTTACCCAGAGTGCGAATTCACTCGACTATCTACGAGAACACCCACCTTCTCAAAAACGATCCCAACTACCTGATGAGTCTTGAGTCGCTGAGCGATCCAAACAGGCGTAGAGCCTGGCTAGAGGGTGATTGGGATATCCACGTGGGAAGTTTCTTGGAAGGCGTATGGCAGCCCTCTAGACACGTTGTAGAGCCCTTCGCAATTCCACCAACCTGGAAGGTCTGGCGCTCAATGGATTGGGGCTATGCAAGGCCATACGCCGTGTATTGGTTCGCACTATCTAATGACGGAGTCTATTACCTATGGAGAGAGCTCTATGGGTATGGAGATAAAGAAAACACGGGCACCAGAGAAGATGCAACAGTAGTCGCGGACAAGATTAAAAAGATCGAGATTCATGATCAACGCCTTGGCTATGAATACCGCATGAATCTAGCAGACCCATCCATCTTCTCCAAGATAGGAGCAGAAAGATCAATAGGACAAATCTTTAGGGACAAAGGTGTTAAATGGACCGAGGCCTATAACGCCCCTAGAAGTCGAGTAAACGGAGCACAAGAAATCATCCGGCTACTAGCTGAGGATAGACTCAAGATCTTCTCAACTTGTAAGCATTGGCTAAGAACTATTCCCCAGCTACCACCAGACTCATTAAATCCAGAAGATGTAGATACCGATGCAGAAGACCATGCTTGGGATGCAACTAGATACGGGGTAATGCGGGCGAGAAGAGTTGCAGATACTGTTGTCTGATAAGCGAAAAGTCTGCTTTACATCCCATTTCTGCCGTTCAACTAAGTTTTATGTGGTGCTGGACCGGCGGAGAACGGCCAATAAGAGGCGGTAGTGTCACCTCTTTTTTACTTCACGGGTAGCGATAATTTATTTAAGATCCCGCAGTGTGCTGAGTCCTGATTCGCATGACATTGTTTTCTGAGCAGCTTTAATTGTCGCTCAAGTTGGCGTAGCTCATTAATTCGATTGCTTACACCTTCAATATGGGCATCAAGCAATTCATTTACTGCATCACAGTTTTCATCGGGCAAATCTTTTAAGCGAAGTAATTGACGAATTTCACTTAAGGTCATGTCCAGCGAGCGGCAGTGGCGAATAAATGTAAGGCGTTGCAGGTGCTGATCCCCGTAGATTCGGAAGTTACCCTCAGATCGAGCCGGTTTTGCTAACAAACCCTCTTGCTCATAAAACCGAATAGTTTCCACTTGAGTGCCTGTGGCTGTTGCTAGTTCACCAATTCTCATTTGACCTCCAAGTTTTTACATTTTTATTCTAATCCCTTGACTCTATAGTTACTATAGGGTGTTAAATGTTCTATGTCTTCATCATTTAGGTTTCCGCTATGAGCGAATGCAATACCTCCTGTAGTTGTTCTACATCAACCCCTGTGACAAAGGCTTCTGAGATACGGAGCAAGAATAAGGCCATCTATCGCATTGAAAATATGGACTGCCCAACTGAAGAGGCGCTTATTCGCAAAAAGCTAGTTAGTGTAAGCGGCATTGAGTCGCTGGACTTTAACTTAATGCAAAGGATACTCACGGTTGGTCACAATCTCAACTCACTTGACGCTATCGAGTCCGCTTTGGGTTCAATTGGAATGCAGGCGGTGCTACAAAGTGGTCAGACTTCTACAAAGGACAGCTCGATTGAGCCTATACCTAAAAAAAATTGGTGGCCATTGGCTGTTGCAGGTATCACTGCAACCTTGGCTGAAATCATGGAATTGCTGCAACTTGGTAATCAGTGGATTGTCATTGCTCTAGTAATCGCCTCAATTGCTTCAGGTGGCCTGACCACCTATAAAAAGGGCTGGATTGCATTAAAGAATGGCAATCTCAATATCAATGCCTTAATGTCAATTGCAGTCACAGGCGCGATGGCGATTGGAAGTTGGCCAGAAGCCGCCATGGTGATGTTCTTATTTACTCTAGCTGAAGTAATTGAAGCCAAGTCATTAGATCGTGCTCGTAATGCGATTCGTGGATTATTAGACCTCACCCCTGAAACCGCAACCGTTCAGCAAGCCGATGGCTCTTGGGTGCTAACGGATGTAAAGGCTATCGCTTTAGGTGCTTTAGTTCGAGTGCGTCCTGGAGAGCGAATAGCTTTAGACGGCATATTAATAAGTGGTAACTCGGCAGTAAATCAAGCGCCAATCACGGGTGAGAGCCTACCCGTCGATAAGATAGTTGGCGATGAGGTATTTGCAGGAACGATCAATCAGACAGGATCGTTCGAATACAAAGTTACTGCAGAAGCGACTCATTCAACGCTAGCTCGAATTATTCATGCAGTTGAAGCAGCGCAAGGAAGTCGTGCGCCCACCCAGCGTTTTGTTGATCAATTCGCCAAGATCTATACGCCAGCTGTTTTTTTGCTTGCGGTGTTAGTCGCTGTTTTGCCTCCATTGTTAATGGCGCAGTCATGGCAAGAGTGGATCTATAAAGCATTAGTCATGTTAGTGATTGCCTGCCCTTGTGCTTTGGTGATCTCAACACCAGTAACGATTGTGAGTGGCTTAGCAGCCGCTGCAAGAAAAGGCATCTTAATTAAAGGAGGCGCTTTTTTAGAAGCAGGACGGAGCATGAAGGTCTTAGCAGTAGATAAGACAGGGACACTAACCTACGGGAAGCCTGCACAAACGGACTTTTTTGCATTAAGTAGCAATGACAAGCATATTCACGAAATTGCCATTAGTCTTGCAGCGCGATCTGATCATCCCGTATCTCTAGCAATTGCCCATGCTAATCAAGAGCAAAAGAATGATTTAAAGACTGTAGATAGCTTTGAGGCGATTCTGGGTCGCGGTGTCAAAGGCGTTATTGAGGGTAATTTGTATTACCTTGGCAATCATCGACTGATTGAAGAATTGGGTTTGTGCTCTGATGATATTGAGAATCGTTTATTACCACTAGAGCAGCAAGGCAAAACGGCGGTATTGCTTACCAACCAAACAGAGGTTTTAGCCATTATTGCGGTGGCCGATACTGTTAGAGAAACAAGCAAGCAGGCTATTGATGAGCTTCACCAATTAGGCGTGACTACCATCATGCTCACTGGTGACAATCAGCACACCGCTAAGGCAATAGGTAAACAGGTGGGTGTCGATGAGATTATGGGTAATTTATTGCCTGAAGATAAGCTCAAAATAATTGACAGTCGCCTAAAAAAGGATCCCAATGTAAAGGTAGGCATGGTTGGAGATGGCATTAATGATGCCCCCGCTTTAGCAAGAGCAAGTATTGGATTTGCGATGGGGGCGGCTGGAACCGATACTGCGATAGAGACTGCTGATGTTGCGCTAATGGATGATGATTTACGCAAGATTGCTACCTTTATTCGGCTATCCAAATCAACCGCTCTAATTCTGACTCAAAACATTGTTCTTGCTCTTGGCATTAAAGCTATTTTCCTTGTGCTTACCTTTACAGGGCAAGCCACGATGTGGATGGCGGTATTTGCGGATATGGGTGCGAGCTTGCTAGTAGTGGCAAATGGATTGCGGTTATTAAGAAGCTAGGTGTTAGTTCATATCAAGCAGTTAACTCAAGGAGTACTAAAATGAAAAAGCTAGGATGGGTTGCGATTTTAAGTTTAGGTGTTTTACTAAGTGCGCCCGTTTTGGCGCAAACAGCAGGGGCGGGCACTAAAGCCTCACAGACACAACAAAAAAATGTTGATGTAGCGGAGTTTGATAAGCAAGCCGCTCAAATTCAAGAGAACTTTAAAAAGATGCAACAGCAGATGGATCAGATCCGTGCAACTCAAGATCCGCAAGAAAGGCAAAAGCTGATGCAGGCTCACTGGAGCACAATGCAGGGCAACATGAATATGATGCAAGGCATGTGGGGTTCGGGAATGATGGGTTGTTGTGGTGGTAACGGCGGCATGATGGGTGGACACATGATGGGTTGGAATGGTATGGGCCCCTATTACTCTAAATTAACACCTGAGCAGTTAAAGCAACGCCAATACATGATGGATCAATACATGGGTATGCAGCAGAACATGATGAACCAAATGATGCAGCAGAACTATATGTGGATGGATCGGTCAAGGTAGTAACACACTAGGGGGATGAGTTACTGGACTTGTCCTCCAAGGTCTCCCTTGGGTCGTTCTCTGCCTGTTAGATTTTGACATGAGGTGGTCTGCTCTTCATCCTATAGCTGACCTACTAATATTTATCCAGAATAAATCCACGAGCAAAGAGCGAGCCATCTATAAATAGGATGTGCCCCAAGACTCAAGAGCCCTCCAGCAAAAATGGACCGCCCGCATCACACATGCGCGCGCTCACTGGGCAACATTTCATAAGCGCGTAAGGCACAACCGCAATACAGTAGCTGGCTTTAACTGGAACGCCGATCCCACCGGCAAAGATTTCTATAGCCTACGAGCCAATCTCATACACGGCACGATCTCAGCAGTGCTGCCTAACGTCTACGCACGAAACCCAGAGATATCTACAACGCCTACCCACTCGGGCGCTGACATCAAGCTCTTCTGTAAAACGCTAGAGAAGGTCACCAATAGAGCGCTTGAACATGCCCAGCTTAAGAATCGAGCCAAGTCTACGGTAAGGGCGGCGCTGACCTGTAGCTTCGGGATTCTAAAAGTGATGTATCAGCGAGATCTAAGTAAGGATTCATATATCCAAGGCCGCATTAATGATGCCCAAGAAAACCTCCTAGCTATAGAGGAGCTAACGCGAGACCTCCAAGAGAATGACCAACGTCATCATCATGATGCCAAGAGAGCGGAGCTAGAAGAGCTCATCAAGTCATTGCAGGAACAATCGGAAGTGCAATCTGCCGAAGGCTTGGTAATCGACAGAGTTCTTACAGAAAACCTCCTTATTGATCCATCCATCTGTGAGTTCTGGGACTACACCGATGCTGACTGGATCTGCCAAATCATCCCGATGAAGCGTGGCCAAGCAGAAGCGCTCTACAAGAAGAATCTAGCTAATGCCAAGATCTACCAACCAGGCCAAGGCGAGCCATCTCATAAGAAAGCCAAACGCCTAGCCTCAATGCAAATGAATGCTAATTCAGGATCGGTGACTGATGATCAGCAAATAGCAGTCCTAGAGATCTGGGACAGAGCTACTCAGCGCGTATACACGATGGTAGAGGGCGCGACTGAATGGCTGCGTGAACCATATTCACCACCAAGGGCTGGAGAGCGCTGGTACCCATTCTTCTTGTTGCCATACCAGGTAGTTGATGGCCAGTTTGTTGGCCCAAGCCTAGTAGATTTGACAGAACGTCTTCAGGACGAGCATAACGAAGCGAGGGATCGGTTCAATCAACATCGAGATCTCTGCATACCAGGATGGGTAGCCTCTGCTGATATCAATGAAAAGACCATCAAAAAGCACTCGGATTCAAGATTTGGTGAGATCACGATTGTCGATACTGAAGGCAAACCGCTTAACCAAGTCATCATTCCTCGGGGTCACCCCAAGATCGACCCCATCGTCTATGACACCAGTGCAGTGCGTTATGACTGGGAGCAAGTTACTGGCTTGCAAGATGCCGCACGCTCCACGGTAGTAAGACCCAAGACAGCTACAGAAGCCAACATATTGCAAAGAGCCTTATCAGGGCGCGTATTTGAATTCAAAGACCAGATAGAAGATTGGTTACAAGAGATCGCGCAATACGGTGCCCAGGTACTTTTACAAGAACTGACCAAAGAGCAAGTAGAGCGCTACATGGGGCCGCCAAGCACCAAGACCACCATGGCCAATGGCGAACTAGTCATGACTATGGAGAAAACCTACGACTGGCCAGAACTCACCAAAGACCGAATCTTTGACATGGTCGATCTACGCATCAGGGCAGGCACCACTGGAGCGCCAGATGGCGTAGAAGATAAAGAGAGCTGGCTCAAGGTTTTACCCATGATTACGAATCTATCAATTCAGATGCAAAACCTACAAGCAAGAGGAATGGATTACGAGCATATCCGTAATCTCCTACATGAGACCCTCTTGCGATATGACGATCGTATCGATTCAAATCTATTTATACCGAATGTAGAAAAGCAAACGGAGGGATGGTCACGCGATGACGATCCAAACTTAGGAATGAATTGGTTTTCTGAGCGAAGGCAAAAGACAAACGCTGAAATGCATTACAGCAGCAACTTATTAAAAGAGGAGACAGGCAATGACGCAAGTAGCAAATGAAGTGGAAGGCTTTAAATCGGAGGTACTAAGCAAGGGTGGCTCAATTCAAAGGGAGCAGAATAGGGAGGCCAAGAAAGAGCGCGAGCGGCTTGAAAAAGAAGCTTATGAGAAGCACGCGGCCGAAAGTGCTGCAAGGCGCAATAAGGCAAGGGAAGAGCGTGCGCTTGAATTGATTGCGCAAGCAAAAGCCAGGCAAGAAGCCGCTCAATTAGATAAGGAGCGTAGCGCTCAGGCACAACAAACCCAAAAGGCGGAACGTAAGAGTCAGAGTCGGACTCAAGCAACCAACTTATTAGATGATTTAAGTAAGACCCCTAATACATCTCTTATCAAGTTATCGGAGGATATTGATGAGGGCGAGGTATTAGAAGAGGAATCTGAAACTCTTGAACCCGAATCTATATTTACGCCTATGAAGGGCGAGGTGCATGTACCAGCCTTTATGCCTACTTCAGGGCTTAAGGCAGCACCGCAAGCCCATGACCTTGGTGAAATATTGCCTGCACCAGTCGCCATTACCGTCGATACACTTCCGAAAACTGAGATTCAAATCGAAACTGGTGAAGATCTAATTAAGCGGGTATTGAACCCCGGGCCTACGGGTTTGAGTCCTGGTGTCGATGGCAGCGTTAACCAAGAAGCCTCTAGCAACATCAAATCGAAGAGGGGTTGTGAGCGTGTGCAGAGAATCATCAATGAAAAGCGTGATCTAGAAAAGCAGGTTGAAGATCTTCAATGCACGGTTACAAGCTTGCAAGACGTGATTCGTAAATATGAAATAGAAAGCAAGTTTGTGGGTAATGTGATGGCTCACGTGGATTCACAGAAAAAGCCTTCCGAATTAGTCTTAGAAGCAAAGCTGCAGATGCTCAAGTTTTTGAATACTCGTTCAGATGAAATTGATCACACCGATAAGGCGATCTGCTTTAGCAAATACATGTCAGACCCTTTCTACATGCAAGTCTTTGTGCAGAGCAATCAGCCAGAGCAGTGGCAGACCATGATTGAGTCCATCTATGAGGCGATTGGAAGGCCGGAGCCTAGTTTTGGAGGCATTAAGCCTATGGCAACCCATAGCCCTCAGCCTATACGGGCGCGAACCTCAACCCTAGGCACGCCATTGGCCAGCGCAGGCAATCCCATGGATCGAATTGCTCAGCATCTAGGGAATATGGGGATATAGATAGCTGTGAATTACATGCCACTTAAAACTAGTGGCATGTAGACATAAATGTCTTTAGACACCCAAATCGCCTCATTTTGTCTACAAAACAGCCGATATAGTCATTTTTCGTCAACAACTTAGCTTATATCGTGAGGATCAAGCAATTGATGCTGTGAGGGGTTGTCTGTAAATGCGTTACAAGCCTTCATTTTTTCCCAAAGATTTGGGAAGTTCGAATAATCAAATCCAGCGGTCCAACGCCATGCGCGAGTCATGGATCGAATGAAGGGGCTGGGATCATTGTTTTGAGACAGCGCTTTTAATGGCAGCAAATAATCCTCACGATAAGCCGTGGGAATAATAATGCGAGAGGCGGAGTGTTGAGTTAAGAATGCATTCATGGTTAGACGCGCCGTTCGGCCATTGCCATCCATGAACGGGTGCACTTCAGTAACTACAAACATCGCCATCAATGCGCGCGCAAATGGATCTTCTAGTAAAGCGATGCGCTTGAATCCTTCCCGCAAAGTGCCTTTAACAAGCTCTGGATGAACAAAAATAGTATTTCCTGCTTGGTTACTTTGCTCTTTCCATTCGCCTGGATTTTTATCTGGGCGACTAGAGAGTATTTGGAGGTTGCATTGCAAAAGCCACGCTAAGAAATCATCTTCATCTTTTGGGGGCTTAGAGCGAAAGGGCTGCTCCATGATTGCTTTAAAGGTGCCCAATACATCATGCGAATCTTCATTTCGTTTTGGAATCATCTTCCCATCGAAAATAATCTCGGAGGCCTCTTCGACAGTGAATGTAGTTCCTTCAATGTAGTTCGAAAAGTAGGATTCAAAGAATGCGAAATTAAAGGCGCTTTTACCCGTTTTTGCCTGATCTTCAATGATGGGAAAAGGTTTTCTTAATGCAGAAAACAAAGTTTCGAAGATCTCAATGCGATCAGGATCATAAGGTTTACCAGCTGCGCGCGCTAATGCATCAGCAGCCCGTAAAGAGCGGGCTTTACCAGTTTGCATTAAGGCCGAAACAATCGTGTTGAGCGTTTTAAATTGAACCTCTAGACCCAATTGAGGGGCAATTGCTTTAGCGTCATCACGTAGTGCATTGAGCTTGTGTTCACCACGAATGGTGCATAGCTTACTCAAATAAGACTCAACCCAAGGGCGACCCATAGTGCGAAGATCTGAGCCTTTGCGGCTATAGAGGTTCTCCAGTAACCGCCTAGCCTCTGAGGATATAAAGAGTTTTCCATACTGGGTATCGTTTAGCGAATCTTTGTGCGATTGAACTGCAGCAGGGCCTGGCAAGATATTGAGAGTCAACCCTGGAAATGCTATTTGACGTGCTCTATTGCCAGACACCAAAAATATATTCCCACTATCATCCGGTTTGCAAAGATGAGCAGAGCGGTAAGCTACTACGGAGCCTGGATAAAGATATTCGGTAATTTGCCGCCAATTTGGCCGAATGATTTGCTCGAGTGGGCTATTGAGGTCGCTGGTGTAAATGCCGCGATAAATTTGACGCAAACGACCAGACCTAGCCAAGCGGGAAATTCTCTGGGCATTGGTTTTGTCTTCTCTCGAACTAAAAAGCAAGAGGGGCAGCTGGTCAACAGAAGTGTTCATGGGGCCTCAATTTATCCATTAATGTCAACAACTATGCATATATTATAGTTTAATGTCAACAAAAGTGCGTATAGAATCAAAATAACCCTATTTTTAGGTATATAGATACGGCTATTTCAAGGCCTTGGCATCGTTTACCAGTTGATATATCCGATTGTGCCTGTGAAGGATTTCAAAGAAAAGCCTCAAGGTATTGAGAGCATCAACATCTGCTCTATGTGGACTGCCTTCAAATTGAAGCTTAAAAGAACCCAGACCTGAGGATAGACCGCCACTGGGTTTTTTGCCCATGGCAAGCATGTGCAGGCTATACCAAGTTTTGACATCGATCCATCGACGACCAAAATAGGGAAAGCTGATACCTCGATCTTTAAATTCAGATTTCAGTTCAAGTGAATCGCCACCGCCCCAGGTAATGGGATTAACAAAGCAATTACGCGTAGTAATAATTTCCCCAATTTCTTTAGCTGCTTGTTCATGTGGAACTGAATAGTCAGAAATATCCTGATTGCAAATGCCCGTTAATTGGGTGATGAACTCAAAAATAGGCTCTTTAGGATCTAAGAACCATTTATACGAAGATAGGGATTGATTGACATAGTCATGGTAGTTTCCGACTGCTAACCCTATTTGAATGATCTTTGGATTTACTGTGGAATTATCTTGCGAATTGTTAAGCTCTAAATCAAGCGCGAAATAACACTGCTCTTTGTCCATGGGACTCCTTCACTATTCATTTAGATGAATGAGCAATGTAGAGATCAAGCTGCAAAGAGTCAAACAAAATAAATCACCACATTCCTATTAATGAATTTACGATAGAGTAATTCAGTCAAGGGCACCCCAAAGGGGTGGCTTGCGCACCCTTGACGGCCACTGCCAAAGAAACGCTCTTTTATGCCCAAGGTGGCACAAAGACACATTGGGTATAAAGACTCATAGCGATGTGAATAAATCGGCCAATAAAAACCCCAGAAATATCCAAACCCCACACCAAGCACCCCAATAATCAATTCATGTGGTGAGAGCTAATCACTCAATCTACTGCTTCATACCATCGCGTAAAAGCTAGAGTCGCGACTAGTAGCGTAGCAATGGATGGGTTCACGCTCCATCACCAGGTATGAAGCCACCAATTTCTTAAATAATTATTGATGGGGTGGCATATGCCAATTTCAAATACAGACTTGCAAGAGTTAGCCAAGGTTTCCTTAGATGAGTACTTGCGTAATCTACCGGTCGATCAAATCGCTGTAGAGAGACCTTTCCTTAAAAAACTGATGGAGGGTCGTAAGAGCCTATTGGGCGCAAAGCAAAACGTAGTCGAGAACATCCGCAAAGAGCATGGCAGTAACTTTAGCTGGGCCTTTGGGGAGGAGACGGTCAAGTTCAATAAACGCAATACGACTGAGCAGGCCTCCTTCCCATGGAGAAGGGCGGTAGATGGTCTTTATATCGACTATGACCGACTCTTTAGTAACGGCATCAAGGTGCGTGAGGGCGGGGCGCGTGGTTTCCAGTTGGAATACAACGAGCGCGTACAACTCATCAACCTCTTGGATGAGCAGTTAGAGGTCTTAAGAGAAGGCTTTCTGAATAAGTTAGACCTAGAACTTCACCGCGACGGCTCACACGGCGCCGATGCGGTAGTTGGCTTAGATAGTCTTGTCAGCCTAGCGCCTGATGCCGGTACGGTAGGAGGTATCGATCGAGCTAAAGCAAGTTACTGGCGTAACTACGCTATCAAAGACATTGCCTCAACATCGCCTGGTAACTTAGTGGGTGAGATGGAAACCGCATGGCGTCAATGTATTAAGCATGGCGGTAGTCCTGATTTCATCATCGCGGGTGGTAAGTTCATTGATACCTATCGTAAGCAAGTGACGGTGACCCATATTGCGGGATCTGGTGAGACTAAGTACATTGATGCCGGGGTAGGTGCTGGTGTTAACAATGGCTTAGCCTTCAAGGGGGTAGAGATCATCTGGGATCCGCAGTTTGATGAGCTTGATGCCATGGCTAATCGCACGGTGGAGTGGAGTAAGCGCTGCTATTTCCTCAACACACGCTTTATGAAGCTACGTGATGATGACTTAGACATCGTTGCCCCAATCCGTCCGCACGATACCTTGGCGATGTACGCCATGGTGAACCTGCGATGCGCTTTATCCATCTCACGAGCAAATGCCCATGCGGTATTGGCTATTCAATAAGGAGGAAGAAATGAATAACACCATGAACCATAAAGAACTTATTCATAGTGACTTCCAAATCAAAGAGGTGGAAGCAGTAGTGCGCAGGGATGCTTTTACAACTATCCATGTGCACGTACCGCCCTATGAAACTAATATCCTTCGTAACCTCTTTGGGCGCGAGAACGTCACGGTGTTCGAGCGCCCATCAAAGACCACCATTACTCCAGAGCAAGAGTATGACCGCCTATGCGCCAAGTATGGTCATGAGGTCGTAGCCAAAGTCTTTGGTGAAGATGATGGTGATCGCCTAATGGAGATCGTAGAAGGTCTAATGAAAGAAGGTCAGCTTTCAGCACAAGAGAAGGCATTAGAAGGAACTCTTGAGCAAGAGCCACCAGAAACCAAGGGGGCCAAAAAACGCTAGCAGAAGGGAAGACCACCGCTAGCAGCAGGTGTTTGGGTGCGGCTGCGGGTGTGGAAGTAACCATGGTGTGTGGGCGCGCGTAACTGCGCCCCACTGCCAACACCAATTAAAAGCCTAGGCGGTAGTGGGGCGGTGGACTTCTAAATACAAGCATCAAGAAAAGAACCTATTACATGCTTCCAATCATCACATCTCTAGTACAAACCTTGGCCGTCAATGGCCTTGGTCTACTTGCGGGCGCGGTTCAAGCCAAAGGCAAGGAATTCATTGAAAGCAAGATTGGTGCGCGCATTCCCGAGAATCCAAGTCACGAGGATCTAATCAAGCTCAAGCAACTAGAGATTGAGCAAGAGCAACTCTTGTTGCAATACACCCTCAAACAGAAAGAGCTCGAAATAGAAGAATCAAAACTTCTAGCGGAGATGCATCGAGCCTCACAAGACAATGCCACCAATCGCTGGCAATCGGATATGGGTAGCGATTCAAAGCTATCAAAGAATATTCGCCCTGGCACGCTGGTCTACATTCTCACGGCCTATCTGTTATTTGCATTGCTCTCAGCCATGGGTATAGATATCAATGAGGGTTATGTAAAGCTCCTAGGAGAATGGGGTCAACTGGTGATGCTTGCTTACTTCGGCGGCAGATCGGTAGAAAAGATCTTTGAAATGCGCATGCATGGCTTAAACAAAAAAGAAGAGCAATGAGCAATCTAGTAAAAGAGCAGGCAGCATTCTTGATTGACGTCAGTAGGCTTATTCAGTTTGCTACTGCGGAAGGGTGGGTAGTCACAGGAGGAGAGCTTTGGCGCTCACCTGAGCAGCAGGAGATCTATTTCAAGAGTGGAAGATCAAAGACTATGAACAGTAACCACCTAAGACGCTGCGCTATTGATCTGAACTTCTTTTGGAATGGGAAGTTGGTTTGGGATAAAGAACTCATTCGTACAGTCGGCGAATACTGGGAAAGCCTGAGCCCCAAGAATAGGTGGGGTGGGAATTTCAAGGGGTTTGTGGATGTGCCGCATTTTGAAAGGGTTATCCTAACTTATTGAATATTATGGATTAAATAATTGTATCAGTCATCCGTAAAAAAATTACGGATGACTGATACAATCTTTGCTCCAAAGTGAGAACTCGAAAATTCGAGTTAAATAAGGTGATAAATCATGTTGACTAAATTTGAGGTGGAGAATTTCAGGGGCTTTAAGAATAGGTTTATTTTTGATTTATCTGAGATTAAAAACTATGAATTCAACAGCGACTGTATAAATAACGGCATCGTAAATAAGGCCATGATTTACGGCAAAAATGGGTGCGGCAAGTCAAACTTGGGCTACGCAATTTTTGATTTGATTTCTCATTTAACGGATAAGTTTGTCCCAAGGCACGAGTACATTGCAAACTATTTGCATGCCGAACTCTCTGGGGCGCCTGCTAGGTTTAGGTATGCCTTTAAATTTCATGGAACTAACATAGACTACTTTTGTGAAAAAGTGGGCGTCAATGAAGTTGTTTTTGAAGAGTTGAAAATTGATGGTGAAACTGTTGTTCTCTATAAAGTGGGCGAACCGATACAGATAGACTTAGTTGGTGCAGAGTCACTCAACAGAGATTTGGGTGCAACTAAAATTTCCGCCCTAAAGTATATTAAAAATAATGCAGTTCTTGATAAAAGCCCAGCCAATGACGCACTAAAAAAGCTCTTTAACTTTATTGATGGCATGCTATTTTTCAGATCTGTGGATGAAAGAACATTTATTGGCAATCAAGCGGCTGGTGACGATATATTAAAAAATATTCTTAACAAAGGAAATCTAAAAGACTTTGAAGAGTTTCTTAATGCTGCAAATGTAGAGTGTGAGTTAGCGACCATCGAAGTCAATGGTCAAGAGGAGGTGGTTTTTAAATTTGGTGATAAAACCCTTAATTTTTGGCAGGGGGCATCTACTGGCACAAAGTCGCTATCACTTTTTTACTACTGGCTTCAGTTGCTTAATGATGGTCAGGTTTCTTTGGTTTTTGTTGATGAGTTTGATGCTTTTTATCATTACAAACTTTCCGAATTCATTGTTGAAAAGTTAAAAGATGCGAATGCTCAGGTTGTACTTACTACTCACAACACGAGCTTAATGACAAATGATTTAATGAGGCCAGACTGCTGTTTTGTGATGGAAGATAAGGTCATAACTCCATTCTCTAGAATGACAGATAAAGAGTTAAGATTTGCCCACAACATTGAGAAAATGTATAAAGCGGGAGCTTTTGGTGGCTAAGTCTGTCTTATTCGTTTATGAGGGTGAAAAAACAGAGACACAGGTTCATGAAGTTTTTGAGAGACACTATTTCTCTAGCAAACAGACTTCAATTAAGGTTGCTTTTGGAGCCGAGATCTATCAGCTTTGGAAGCGAATGGCCTCTGAAGAGTATTTGGATGTTTTGGAGGTTTTAAAAGAGCGGGCACTTATAAATCATGATGAGATTGCCCCCTTAAAGAGGGGTGATGTATCAGAAATATATTTATTCTTTGATTATGATGGCCATACTTCGCTTTCCTGTGATGAGGACTTGGGAAGCATGTTGGATTACTTTAATGAGGAAACTGGACCTGGAAAGCTATATATAAGTTACCCCATGGTTGAAGCGGTTAAGCATATCAATGCTGTCAATGACTTTCTTGATACTGTTTTTAATATCCCCGATGGTAAAAGTTACAAAAAACTTGTAAATGATGAAACTGATTACATGCATCTATCGAAAATCAAAAAGAGTGAGCTCGATTATGTTGTTCTCCAGAATTGCAAAAAAGCCAATTACCTGGTTCAAGGTGATAGAGCCCCTCCAGAGTATCAAACGGTGATTTCCAGGCTTAGCCAGGGTCAGATATTTAGGGCTCAATTAGAGAAGCATATTTTGAGGTCTAATCAAGTCTCAGTATTAAGTGGATTTCCTTTATTTACGGTTGAGTATTTCGGTCAGGATGCTTTAACTGCTCTTTATCATGGTAGATAGATTTTCATTCTTATTAATTGCGGCATTTACTATGGCGCCCCATTCTTCCATTAGTACTGTGCGTTTCTCCAGCTGATCCTGCCTCCTATAGGCAGCCTCAGCCTTATTCTTAATGGTATGCGCTAAAGCTAGTTCAACAGTTTCATTTGAATAGTCTGTCGTCTCTGCTGCCCAATCCCTAAATGTTGATCTAAAGCCGTGGGGAACATATTCAGAATACTTTGGCATCTTTCTCATCATAGACAGTAGCGCCATATTGGAAAGGTGAGACTCTTCTTTATGCAGTGATCCTGGAAATAAATAGCTACTCACACTAATAGTCTTCAGATGCTCAAGAATTTCCATCGCTCTAGCATTTAGCGGAACGCGATGTTCTTTTCCGGCCTTCATTCGTGCCGCAGGAATTACCCACACCTTAGATTCTAAATTGAACTCAGTCCACTTTGATTCAATAACTTCGCTTGTGCGAGTGGCAGTCAGAATTAATAGCTCTAATGCCAAGGCAGAATAACCATTGTGTTCACGCAGATCTTTTACAAATTCCCCAATGCGCTGAAATGGTAGGGCTGGGTGATGACTCTTCTTCTGAATCTTTTTAGCCTTAGGCAGCAAATGTCCTAGTGCACCTTTTAGGCGTGCCGGGTTATCTCCCTTGATGTACTCATGGGCCTTGCACCAATCAAAGATCACCTCAATGCGTTGTCTAACTCTGGTTGCGGTCTCGGTGCGTACATTCCAAAACGTACCTTCAACAGCGCCATTCTTCTTTTTAATTTCTTGCTCTAGTAATTTGGCGATATGGCTGGTGTTGATTTGGTCTACGCGCAATTCACCTATCTCAGGATATGCAAAGGTGGAGATAGTGTTCTTCCATTGGTCTGCATGCTTAGAGCTCTTCCACTCCGCCTTTCTTCCCTCAATACAGCGTTCGGCAGCTTCTTTAAAGGTGATGCCACTATTAATAGCTGTAATTCTTTTGCTTCTAGCCTTACAGCGATCCTCGGTCGGGTCGATGCCATCCATGACCATTTGACGTAATTCAAGAGTTTTGCGGCGAGCATCAGCTAATGACCTAGCCTCCAAGGATCCCAAACCCATTTCGCGTCTTTTAAATAGGGTGGGGCTGGTATAGCGAAAAATCCAGCTACGCTTAAAGTTGTTTAACCCTTTTGATACTTGGATATATAGACCCTTAGATTCTGGGTCGGCATGGTACCCAGGGCTTATGATTGACCCAAGACCTCGTGCCGTAAAGCTAATTTTTTTACCTTCTTCCAAGCCTCAACACCCCGTTCTCTACCCACCACTCTACCCACCACCAAAGCATAGATTTTAGTGGGTTAGAGAGGGCTAGTCGGGAGTGTGGTTAACCAGAAAACCTATATAAATAAAGGGCTTCAGGGTTTTGATGGAGCTCTTCGGAGGGCTCATTTATGGACGCCTCTTCCGCCATGTATCAAGAAAACCACCTTCGGGTGGTTTTTTCTTTGGAACTTACCGTAATATCTTGCTAATTAAGATTTAAAAATAAAACCAATTAAAAGATGGAGAAAATATGATCTTTGCAATTCTATTGATGGATAAGCCTGGTACTGCTGACTTGCGTGTACAAATCCGTCCAGAACACCGCGCATACTTGGCGCAACTTTCGGATCGCATGGCTTTTGCCGGTCCAATGACTGCTGACGATGGCAAGACTACGGTTGGCAGCTTGCTTGCAATTGATTTTCCTAGTAGGGCAGATGTTGATGTTTGGTTAAAGGATGAGCCCTATACCAAGGCAGGGGTTTATGAAAAGCCAATCATCCATGTATTTAATAATATGTGGGAGCAAAAAGCAGGCTTTCCGCCAGCAAAATAAACCCATAATTTAAGCGGGGCTGTTACTTTTGGTATATCATCTGGTGATATACCATGAGTGATGGGAAATCGTGGAGTTATCACTCTTTTAGATCTGCACCAAGAGGTCATTGATCAAGGTGATGGTTACTGGGTAAAGATTGAGGCTTGGGAGGTAGTTGTTAGCGAGGCAATACCGCACGGGGTGCGCTATTCATTAACCTTACACAACCCCAAAGGCTTGCGAATTTTGGGTTAAGACAATGCTCATGCGGTAAGGCTTAGAGCAGGCTATTCAGGTAGAAAATTGGCATTCGATCACAGGCATCGTAGTTCAAGTGACCCAGGCGTTGTCTATGAGTTTAGGGATGCGCACCAACTCCTAAGTGATTTTTTTGTCGATGTTGATAAAGTCTTAAAGGTAGATAAAGATATATGAAAGTCATCAAAATAGGGATTGCATCACAAAAAGATATTCGGGCACGCGTCTTGGCCATTGCTAAAGGCGATCTAAAACCAAAAGCATCTGATCCGAAGATATGGTTTACCTCGATGCGTTCACTGGCGCAGGTATTGAGCGACGAAAACAGGGCTCTTTTACATGTCATTAGAGCAACTAAGCCTGTATCGATTTCTGAGTTGGCAGAGCTTACCGGAAGAAAGCAGGGGAACTTATCACGCACGCTAAAAACAATGTCTCATTACGGCTTAGTCAAAATGCTCCAAGAGGCCAAGGCCCTGAGGCCCGTGGCATGTGGCGATCGCTACGAAATCAGTATTCAATAATTTAAAGCGGCTTTATCTGTAGCTTTCTAAATTTAATGACGCCACCAGCAGATTGCAGGGCAATAGGGCCTTCAGAATATTTGCTATCCTGACCATTAGCCACTGTCACAACGCCATTCATCATGACCTTAAAATTGGGACCATTTGCAATAATCTCCATGGTGTTCCAGCGTCCACCGGCCTTAGGTACCGGGTCAACTTTAGCAACATCCACAATAGCGCCGGTTGCGTACGCTTGTTCGGGGCGGGTATCCCAAATATTGATTTCATAACAAGTGGATTGACTCACCTTGTTAGGGTCTTGGCAGCGAATGAAAATGCCGCTATTCGTATTGGACTCAGCATAAAACTCAGCCTTGATGACAAAGTTTTTGTAAGTCTTAGTGCTGACTAAAAAACCATTGGGCTTATTGCCTTCGACAATACCATTACCAATGACCCAGTTGGCGCTCCCAATAATGTTCCACCCACTCAAACTTACGCCATCAATCAGATCGGTAAAGCCATCAGAGTTTTGGGCAATAGCAACACCACCGATCGATAGAGCGGCAAGGCACACAACAGATAAGGCCAGTTTTTTGAGGAATGTTTTCATGGGTCTCCTGAGGGGGGTATATTTATTATTCTGCGTTCATTTTCATTGTTACTGATATTGACCTATAAAGACAAGTAGATGCTTTCCCTCACAAACCCCCGAATAAAGCGATGGTCTCTGCGTTTGGCGGGACTTTTTATTCTGATAGCCGCCTTATTCTGGTTGGGAAGCCATTTGTTGCTGCCTGGCTTGATTAAAAAGTCCCTAACTGAATATGGCAACAAGATTGGTTATGAGATCTCCTATCAAGACCTCAGTCTTTCTCCGTTGCGGCTGAGGGTGGAGCTTGATGGTCTTCACTTGGCAAAAGAAGGTGGCTCTAAATTGCTGGAATTTAAAAAGCTAGCAATTACCCTCAAGTGGACAAAGCTGGCTATAGGGGAGCTGGGCTTTGATGAGATTTTGCTGGAAGAGCCTAAAGTGTTGGTCGAGAAGAGTCTGCCTAAGGGCATGCACGCAGGGTCCTGGAATTGGCAGGAATTAATTGCTGCCGTTGAAAAGGCGATGCCTGCTACAGATCCCAAAGAGCTCAAGAAGCCTCTCAAAATATCGATCGATGAATTTATCGTCAGTTCAGCTTCTTTAAGTTTGGTGGATGATTCGAGCAAATTAAAAGAATCACTCAACCCGTTTACGATGAAGTTGCTTGATGTAGCCAATTACGATAAGGATGGTTTAGTGACTGGGGTCCGTGGTCAATACGACTTTAATCTTGGTGCCTTGCAGTTATTAATACCTGGAATCAATAAAACTATTGCGTATCGCCATGTTGCTATTGCAGGTGGATTGGATAATCCTCAGCCAGGTAACTTAGGCGCGCAGCTCAACTTGAAGTTGGACGATGGTGAGATACGCTCACACTGGGATTTCAATACCAGCTCGAAGTCAGTTAATGGCAAGTTAGAAATTCACAATCTTGCAACCGCGCCAATCGTCGCTCTATTGCCAGCTAATAAAGAGCTCATCGGTACCAGTGGCCTGATGAATGCCGATCTAATCGTGAAGATAGGCGGTGAGACTGATTTGGTTACGGGCGATATTCATATTGCAGACTTAGCAATACTAGAGAAAGGGCAAAAAAATCCACTGATTGTTTGGAAGATGGCGGATATTCGTCAGTTTGAATATCAATCCGTTAAGTCAAAACAGGGTTCCAACAATAGCCTCTCAATAGATGAGTTGGCCATTGATGCGCCAACCCTGCAATTTGAAATTAATGAAGAAGGGTTCTCAAACTTTAGAAGGCTATTTGCTAAGTCAGCAGTAGAAACAAAGTCTGAGCCTGTGGCTGCCTCTAAGAATGCAGATCCTTCTGCATTCAGTTTGGATATTCGATCCACTCTTCTGAAGAATGGGGAAGTGTACTTTTCGGATATGGCGATGCATCCTAACTTCAAGGTGGATGTGAAGAAGTTCAATGCCACTCTTTTGGGGGTCAGCAATACTCCTGGTCGATTTGCCACTGTGGCGATGGATGGCGTTGTTGCTGGCTCGGGAAGTATGCGAGTAAAAGGTCAAGCATCATTTGATGATCCACGACGTAATCATGACATCTTGATGAGTTTTAGAAACCTTCCGCTGACTGCCTTCAATCCTGCAGTCATGACATTCGCAGGCTATCAAATTACCAGTGGACGACTAAACCTCAATCTCAATTACAAAGCCAAAGATGGCGAACTTAATGGAAGTAATCAGATCATTATTAAGAAGGTGGTGCTAGGTGAGGAGGTGCCGGACTTTACTGGCAAAAAATTACCGTTAGGCTTAGCAATTGCTTTGTTAGAAGACTCTGATGACACGATTGACGTTACGGTTCGGATTGCAGGCAATGTTGACTCTCCAGAATTTAGTGCCAGTGGCTTGGTTTGGCAGGCCATAAGTAATGTTCTAACAAACGTAGCAACAGCACCATTTAGAGCTCTTGCATCTATTTTGGGTATGGGTGGCGAAGAGGGTGTTAATGCAGTGCCTGGAGAGACGATCTTTCTGGTTGCTGATCAAGATCGCCTAGAAAAATTTGGCGAGTATTTGGTGAGGCGCCCGAACTCGAACTTAGAGATCATCGGTACTTATGATCCTGTGCAGGACAAGAAGGAGCTTGCAAGAGCTAAGGCAGATGGTGCCATTTTGCTAGATGCTGGTTTTAAGTTGACCCCTGGAGAGCCGGTACCCACCCCCTCATTTACAGACCCGAAAGTGCAGTCAGGCCTGAAGGCGGCATATGCCCAATACATAGGGCGCATCAAGCTTGGACAACGTCTTTTGACACTTCCAGATGGCGAGAAGCGCAATGAGCAACTGCATGAGGAATTAATCGCTGGAATAGGTATCACTGATGCCGAGCTTCAAGAATTGGCGAAAAATAGGGCGATGACGGCCTATGGCTTCATGGTTAAGGCTGATCCCAGTCTTAAGGACCGTATTCAGCTAGGTGATGTGAAGACTGTAGAGGCTGGAAAAGAGGGCATACCTCTCGATGTTGAGATCAGAATCAAGTAGACTTGAGGTCATGAATTCAACAAAATTGCCCATTCTCCCTGTAATTACATTCTTAGTCGCTTTAGGCCTTGTAGGCTGTGGCTCTATTGAATCGGCTGCCCAAGACGATTGCACATCAATTGGTTGGCAAATTGGCAGCAAGGGTTACCAGGATTGCTACAAAGCCAGACTGTATGAGCGCAAGTTGGACTACTCACTTCCTCCTGGCGACCAGCCTTCACCATCCCTCCTATAGTAGGGTAAACCCTTAGTTAAAGTCCTTGAGCGCCGTCAAGGACATAGGACCTTAAATAACCCAAAATTAAGCGTTATTTTGCGTATTGATGACCGGCTAAGTATTTGGCTTAGCAGGGTTTTTTGATGCGCAAAGTGGGATAAGGCTCTGCATTGGTGCTGAGTACAAAATAGCAATAAATAGAAAATTAGAGACTACGAACTATGAATCATCCAAAGCCTTCTGGAGAAGTCAAAGCAGTTGCTGTTGCAACCGCAGATGATTTGAGGGAAACCATTCGCCGTAAGAGCAAATTGAAGGGGCGTCAAGCAGATGATGTTTCAGTTGCTGAAGTTCGTCAGCTCATTGGTAATGCGCCACATCGTCGTGACCTATTAATTGAAAATCTTCACAAGCTTAATGATGAATACCGCGCTTTGCATGACCGACATTTAGTGGCATTAGCCAAGGAAATGAATCTGCCAATGGCAGAGGTGTACGAAGTAGCAACTTTCTACCACCACTTTGAAGTGGTGCGTGGCAACGATCCGGTAGCGGATATTCTGATTCGCGTTTGCGATGGCATTGCCTGCGAGTTAGCTGGAGCACAAAATCTTCTAGCAAAATTACCGGGCATCTTGGGTAATCCAAATATCAAAGTCGCTGCAGCTCCTTGCGTGGGACGTTGCGAGCAAGCCCCTGTAGCAGTAGTTCATCAATATCCAGTTCTGTTTGCAACAATAGACAAAGTGCAGGCAGCCGTTAATAACAAGCTCACCACTCAGCCAATGGCTAAAGATGATGCCGTCTTTGATCCCGCTGCCTTAGCAGAGCAGGGCGTTTCTCCTCAGGGTGAAATGCAAGCTGTCTCTCCTGACTATGTTGGCTATGAGTCATACCGCGCTAAAGGTGGTTACGCTTTAGTTAAAGAAATTTTCGACGGCAAGAAAGATGCCGAAAGCATCATCAAGGCGATGGAAAGCTCTGGCTTGCGCGGCTTAGGCGGTGCAGGATTCCCAGCGGGTCGTAAGTGGCGCATTGTGAAAGATCAAGTAGCTCCTAAATTGATGGCAGTGAACATCGACGAAGGTGAGCCAGGAACATTTAAGGATCGCACCTACTTAGAGCGTGATCCACATCGTTTCTTAGAAGGGCTTCTCATTGCAGCAAGCGTGGTTGGTATTGATGCTTGCTATATCTATTTACGTGATGAGTATCACGGTTGCCGTGAATTGCTTGAGGCCGAATTAGCAAAACTCAAAGCTAATCCGCCATTTCCATTGCCGAATATTGAACTGCGTCGTGGTGCTGGTGCTTATATTTGCGGTGAAGAATCCGCCATGATTGAAAGTATCGAAGGTAAACGTGGTGAGCCGCGTATGCGCCCTCCATATATTGCACAAGTCGGTTTGTTTGGACGCCCAACCCTAGAGCACAACTTTGAGACGCTTTACTGGGTGCGCGATATTGTTCAGCGTGGGCCTGAGTGGTTTAGTTCATTCGGTCGCCACGATCGCAAGGGCTTACGTAGCTTTAGCGTGAGCGGGCGCGTTAACAAACCTGGTGTGAAGTTGGCCCCAGCGGGAATTACTATTCAAGAATTGATTGATGAGTACTGTGGGGGCATGCAAGATGGCCACAAGTTCTACGGCTATTTGCCTGGTGGCGCATCCGGCGGTATTTTGCCTGCGTCCATGAATGACATCCCACTCGACTTTGATACTTTGCAGCCTTATGGTTGCTTCATCGGTTCTGCTGCAGTCATGGTGTTTAGTGACAAAGACAAAGCGCGTGATATGGCGTTGAACGTGATGCATTTCTTTGAGCATGAGAGCTGTGGTCAGTGTACGCCTTGCCGAGTAGGAACGGGTAAAGCGGCTAAGTTGATGCAGGCTAAATCTTGGGATCAAGAAACCTTAGAGGACTTAGCCACAGTGATGGTGGATGCTTCTATTTGTGGTCTAGGTCAAGCCGCACCAAATCCTATTCGTTGTATTCATAAATATTTCCCTGAAGAAGTTCAATAAGGAAGTACCTTAATAAAAATTCAGGGAATAACGAGACAAACATGAACGCACCAACAAATCCAAAAGAACTCGAATTACAAACCGTAGAGTTCAAGCTCGATGGCAAGACGATCGTTTCATACGAAGGCGAAACGATTCTCAAAGCTGCTAAGCGACACGGTATTGATATTCCTCATCTGTGCTTTAAAGATGGTTACCGTCCTGACGGCAACTGCCGTGCTTGCGTAGTGGAAATTAATGGCGAACGTACTTTAGCGCCAAGCTGCTGCAGAAGTGCTACTCCAGGAATGGAAGTTAAGGCTAATAGCGAGCGCGCTGTTAAGAGCCAGAAGCTGGTTCTGGAGATGTTGCTCTCCGATATGCCTGATGAAGGTTTTAAGTGGGTGGGCGATAGCAAAGAAGAAGAGCAACAAAACCAGCATGGTGAGTTAAGTACTTGGGCTGCCCGCATGGATGTGACTGTGCGCCCCGAACTCAAAGCACTACGTCGCGAGAAGGTGAGTAGTGACATTTCTCATCCAGCGATGGCTGTGAACTTGGACGCTTGTATCCAATGTAATCGTTGTGTACGTGCTTGTCGTGAAGAGCAAGTCAATGATGTGATCGGTTACGCTATGCGTGGTGGTCACAGCGAGATCGTATTTGATCTAAATGATCCAATGGGTGAGAGCACTTGCGTTGCCTGTGGTGAGTGTGTGCAGGCTTGCCCAACTGGCGCATTGATGCCCAAGGGTTTGATTGGTTCCCAAACGGTGGATCGCAAGGTAGACTCCGTTTGCCCATTCTGTGGTGTTGGTTGCCAAATTACTTACAACGTCAAAGACGAAAAAATTGTTAGTGTTGAAGGTCGTGATGGCCCAGCAAACCACAATCGTTTATGCGTTAAAGGCCGTTTTGGTATGGATTACATCCATAACCCACAACGCCTCACCAAACCATTAATTCGTAAAGCGGGCGTTCCAAAGGATGAGTCCATCCTTGAAGGCAAGCAAGACTGGTCAGACATCTTCCGTGAAGCTAGCTGGGAAGAGGCTTTGGAGTTTGCTGCTGGAGGCCTTAAGAAATTAAAAGATCAACATGGCTTAAAAGTATTGGCGGGCTTTGGTTCTGCCAAAGGCAGTAATGAAGAGGCTTATCTCTTCCAAAAGTTGGTTCGTACTGGCTTTGGTAGCAATAACGTAGACCATTGCACACGTCTTTGCCATGCATCCTCTGTGGCAGCGCTTCTCGAAGGTGTTGGTTCTGGCGCAGTAAGTAATCAGGTTAATGATGTTGAGCATTCCAGCTTAATTTTCTTGATTGGTTCCAATCCAACTGCAAACCACCCAGTTGCTGCTACCTGGTTTAAGAATGCCGCTAAACGTGGCGCCAAAATTGTCTTGTGTGATCCACGTGCGACTGAAATCAGTAAGCATGCATGGCGCACGATGCAATTTAAGCCAGACACTGATGTAGCGATGCTCAATGCCATGATCTATACGATTATTGAAGAAGGCTTGGTTGATAAGGACTTTATTCAAAATCGCTCGAATAACTTTGAAGCCTTAAAAGAAAACATCAAAGGTTATAGCCCTGAAGCAATGGCGCCAATCTGCGGTATTTCGGCAGAAACCTTGCGTGAGGTGGCTAGAGAATTTGCTACCACCAAATCTGCAATGATCCTATGGGGCATGGGTGTCAGTCAGCACGTGCATGGCACCGATAATGCGCGTTGCTTGATTGCTTTAGTGAGTATCACAGGTCAAATTGGTAAGCCAGGATCTGGTTTGCATCCATTGCGCGGTCAAAACAACGTGCAAGGTGCTAGTGATGCTGGTTTGATTCCGATGATGTTCCCGAACTATCAGCGTGTTGATAATCCAGAAGCGCATGCTTGGTTTGAGAAGTTCTGGGGTACGCCATTAGATAAAAAACCTGGCTATACCGTGGTGGAGATCATGCATAAGATCACTGCACCTGATTCTGATCCAGACAAGATTCGCGGCATGTTTGTCGAAGGTGAAAACCCTGCGATGAGTGATCCGGATTTAAATCATGCGCGTCATGCATTAGCGGCTCTTGAACACTTAGTTGTACAAGACATCTTCATGACAGAGACAGCATTGCTTGCCGATGTTGTCTTGCCTGCAAGTGCTTGGCCTGAGAAGGTTGGCACCGCTAGCAATACTGACCGTATGGTTCAGATGGGTAAGAAAGCCATTAATCCTCCGGGTGATGCAAAACCTGACTTGTGGATTATTCAGCAAATCGCTAAAGGCATGGGCTTGAACTGGAATTACCAAGGTCCTGATGCCGGTGTTGCTGAGGTTTATGACGAAATGCGTCAGGCAATGCACGGCGCGATCAACGGCATAACCTGGGAGCGCTTAGAAAAAGAATCTAGCGTTACTTATCCATGCTTATCCGCCGAAGATCCAGGTCGCCCAATTGTCTTTAATGACAAGTTTGATACCAAAGATGGGCGAGTGAAGTTAGTGCCAGCCGATATCATTCCGGCGAATGAGCGTCCTGATGCTGAATATCCATTTGTATTGATTACTGGTCGTCAGTTAGAGCATTGGCATACCGGCAGTATGACGCGTCGTGCCACTGTGCTTGATGCGATTGAGCCTATGGCTACTGTGTCGATGAATGGTGAGGACATGACCCAGTTAGGTGTATCTGCTGGTGACGTCATTACAGTTCAGTCTCGTCGTGGCGAGGTTGGTATTCACGTGAGAAGAGATGATGGCACACCAAGAGGCGTGATCTTTATACCGTTTGCCTACTATGAGGCTGCGGCTAACTTGATTACCAACTCAGCGCTAGATCCATTTGGCAAGATTCCAGAGTTTAAGTATTGCGCTGTGAAGCTTGCTAAGGGTGGGGAAGTAGCCAAGATCATGGGCTATGGCACGAATGCCCCAGGTGGATCTAAGGTGATGTCTAACGTTTAATTTGAACAGCCCCCTAAAACCCCGTCCTGGTGGCGGGGTTTTTCTTTTTGACTTGCTTGAATTGGATGATGTAGATACAATGTAGACACATTTAGAGGGGCTCATATGCAAACAATTATTAAAAAGTGGGGTAACAGCCCAGCTTTGCGTTTAAATGCTGCGGTGATGAAGTCCGCCCAATTGAATATTGATCAACTTGTTTCTGTAAAAGTGCAAAAGGGTCGAATTGTGATTGAGCCAATGACTAAACAAGAGTATCCACTGGATGAGCTATTGTCCGGAATTACCGCTAAGAATTTGCATGGTGAGGCCGACTTTGGTGGGCCCGTTGGCAAAGAGCTTCTCTAATGGTTAGGGCTTATGTGCCAGAGGCTGGTGATGTAGTCTGGCTAGTGTTTGACCCTCAGGCGGGAAGAGAGCAGGCTGGTCGTCGACCTGCTGTTGTGTTGACCCCAGAGGGTTACAACAAAAAAACAAATTTATTGGTTTGCTGCCCATTAACAACCCAGATTAAAGGCTACCCCTTTGAGGTGTTGGTTGAGATCGATGGGGTGCAATCTGCTATCTTGTCTGACCAAGTGAAGTCTCTGGATTGGAAAATAAGAAAAGCAAAGTATAAAAATACAGTGAATCCAAGGACCCTCACTGAAGTAAGGGCTAAGGTGAAGTCTTTGCTCTCAATCGGTTAGGCAGCAAGTACCCAATGTTAGAGCGGAATTTATGTAGTTACGTGAAGACCATCACTGCTGAGAACGGTTATTCCAAGGAAGAGCAGGCTCAATTCTTGGCGCGATTGGAGCGTGCGTGCATAGATAATCCAGAGCTACCACCCACCTTTGTAGCTAACTGTCTTCTATCGCTTTCTGAGTCTAAGTTTGACGAATTGCTTCCTTTTGCGTCGTGCGACAAAGGAATTTAAAGGCAACCCCTATTTCTAATGCCAGTTAGAATGAACCCCCTATGGCCAGTTCCAAACCCTCCTTAAATACCACTGCAAACGCCGATCTTCCTGTCCTTATTATTGGGGCTGGATTAGCCGGCTTAACCGTTGCCCTCCATATGGCTGAATCTCAGCCAGTGATTTTGATGGCTAAACGGGGCTTAGGTGAAGCTGCTACAGCTTGGGCCCAGGGCGGTATTGTTGGCGTTGTCGACAAAGAGCATGACAGTATTGATTCTCATGTGGCCGATACTTTGGATGCGGGTGCCGGTCTCGTAGTGGAATCGACTGCACGCTATATCGCCGAAGAAAGCGCTGATGCAATTCGTTGGTTGGTAGAGCAGGGCGTTCCATTTACAGAAGATAAATCTGGCCCAATGGGTTTGCACTTAACGCGTGAGGGCGGACATAGCCATCGCCGGATTGCACATGCTGCCGATGCCACTGGTAAGGCTATTCATGAAGTACTGCTTGATAAAGCAAGAGCCCATAAAAATATTCAGATCTTGGAGCATTGGATTGCACTCGATCTCATTACCAATCGTCAACTGGATGCTAAGACGCAACGAACTAAACCCAATCGTTGTTATGGAGTGTATGCACTCGATATTAAAAATAATCGCGTAGAGACCATCGAAGCAAAGTCAGTAGTATTGGCTACAGGTGGCGTTGGTAAGGTCTATCGCTACACCAGCAACCCCGATACCGCTACCGGCGATGGCATTGCTATGGCTTGGCGAGCAGGATGCCGCGTGGGCAATATGGAATTCATTCAGTTTCATCCTACATGTTTGTATCACCCGAGCGATCGCACCTTCCTGATTACCGAAGCAATGCGCGGTGAGGGTGGTTTACTGAAGTTACCTGATGGCACGCGTTTTATGCCAGAGCATGATGACCGCAATGAATTAGCTCCACGTGACATTGTTGCTAGAGCTATCGACTTTGAAATGAAGAAGCACGGCTTAGACTATGTCCATCTAGATGCTACACATTTAGGCGAAGCATTTATTAAAGAACATTTCCCGATGATCTATGCGCGTTGCATGAGTCTCGGTTTAGATGTCACCAAGGAGCCTATTCCGGTGGTGCCTGCTGCGCATTACACCTGTGGTGGAGTAGTCACAGACCTCAAAGGACGCACAGACTTACCAGGACTTTATGCAGTTGGCGAAGCAACCTATACTGGCCTACACGGCGCCAATCGTTTGGCCAGTAACTCATTGTTGGAGTGCGTAGTTATTGGTAAGGCAGCAGCAGAAGACATATCCAATCTCAAGACACCAGCAATGCCTGCTCTTCCTTTATGGGATGAGAGCCAGGTTGAAGATGCCGATGAACAAGTCGTTATTGCCCACAACTGGGATGAGCTACGCTCCCTGATGTGGAATTACGTAGGCATCGTCAGAACCAATCGACGCTTGGAGCGAGCTCTACATCGCATTAAGCTGTTGCGCTACGAGGTGCAAGAGTATTACGCCAACTTCAAAGTAACGCGCGATTTAATTGAGCTCAGAAACCTCTTAGAGTGCGCAGAGCTCATTGTGCGTTCAGCCTTGATGCGAAGAGAAAGCCGTGGCCTTCATTACAGCCGCGACTACCCAGGCACCTGGGCTGTGTCATACCCAACCATTCTTACCCCTCAAGCAGAGGGTGCTGAGAGCGATTCAGCCACTTAAAAGCGCATTCCAAGCCCTTAAATCAGGGTTTTTGGTGATAAGCTAGCCCAATATCACGAGGAATGACATGGCCAGTTTTAAAGAAGAAGTCAGCGAACATATCTCTGCTGTTTACCAAACGGCAGCAGATGAAATCAAGAACTGGTTTAGCGCTTTACGAGAAGTCTGGCCACTTGTTTTCTTATTAATACTTGCGCTATCTATTCTGATTTGGTTTGCAAAGCCTGCACCACCCAATAAAGTATTAATGGCAACCGGTACCGGTGGCTCCTACAAAGTATTAGGTGAAAAATATAAGATCTATTTTGAGAAAAAGGGAATTAAGCTCGAACTGGTAGAGACCCATGGCTCAAAAGAAAATCTACAGCATTTAATTGATCGCAAGGATCCAATCCAAGCGGCCCTTGTTCAGGGTGGAATGATTGCAGTAGACAATCTCTCTGGTGTGGAATCCCTTGGTAGTGTTGACTATGAGCCAGTTTGGATGTTTTACCGAAAGAATGCCTTCAATGAAAGCATTCATGTATCTGATAGAGATATTGCCAAACTCAAAATCAATATTGGCCCGGTAGGGAGTGGAACACGTACGCAGGCTCTTGGCATATTTAAACTCAATGGCTTGAATGGTGATGCCCCTAATTTGCTCGGCCTTGGCAATGCCGAAGGTGTTCATGCCTTAGAACGTGGCGAAATTGATGCTGTGATCTTGGTGGATGGTTTTGATTCACCAAATGTGCAAAGTCTCATTAAAAATCCAGGCATTAAGTTAGCTTCATTTACGCGTGCAGACGCATATACCCGTTTATTACCGTATTTCGAGGAGGTATCAGTGCCTATGGGCGGCTTTGATCTCGGGAAAAATATCCCTGATCACCCTATACAGTTGATTTCGACTACGACCAATCTCTTAATTGATAACCGCCTCCACCCAGCAATCCAAGTTTTATTCCTCGAGGCTGCCCGAGAAATTAACGGTAACAAATCCTATTTTTCTAAGGCGGGAGAGTTTCCGGCCTATATGAATACTGAAGCGCCATTGAGTGATGAGGCAAAGTTCTTCTATGAAAAAGGCACCCCGACATTAATGAAGTATTTGCCATTTTGGCTCGCTGAGTTCTTGGAGCGCATGTTCTTCCTCTTGCTCCCCTTTGCTGCTTTTGCATATCCGATTATTAAGTCAATTCCAACATATAGAACCAACCTGGCTAAGAAGCAAATTAACTCGATTTATAAAGAGTTGGATAAATTTGAGCAGAACACGATTCAAACCTTTGACCCTAATCGTCGCAGTGAATATATTGAGGTGCTTAATGAGATGGAGCGCAGAATACTCAGATCAAAAGCAGCAAAGCTAGCCACTGCTGAATGCTATAGCCTGCGAAGCAATATTGAATTTATTCGCAACGCCCTGGAGAAGCAGTTGATTTACAAGGGTAGGGAAGGGTAATTTAGTGCGCTTGCTCGCAAGCGTAGTTAATGTATTAAATCTCAGGACACCCTGGCCCATTGGGTTCCAGGGTTGCATCTTGGGCTCTAGCTATATCGTCCAATACCCTTGCTATAAATTCAACATCTCCATTTGATTCCTCAATGCATGCTTGAAGATAGAGGGCCATCTCCTGGGGTGTGCGCAAATGTTCTGCCACATCATAGGGGCTTGTAGTTTTGTTTTTCATCTTCCCTCTTGCGTTGTAGATACCAGGCTTCTCACATGACGCGCATAGCTTGTGTGATTTAACTCTATAGATTTGCACGGAATTCTTCTATAAAAGCCGGTTACTTGCAACCCTAATTCATTGTCGGATACAATGTTATAGCACTGAGTGCTATATATTAAAATCTCGACTATGAAAATAGTCTTAAAAACAAAAACATTCGATCGTTGGGCAAGAAAAATTATTGGAGCTATAGAACTTTGTAATGCTGCTAGAGAGATAGAGCGAGGAGTTTATGAGGCTGACTTAGGTGGCGGGGTATGTAAAAAGAGAATCCCACTTCCAGGTCAGGGCAAAAGCGGGGGCATTCGCACTATTGTTGCCAAGAAAAATAAGGAAGCAATTATTTTTATCGTTGGCAGGGAAAAGAGTTATCCCGGCTCTGACTTTAGCAATGTGGAGCAAGAGGCGGCAACGATTATTGCTAAGTCATTCGAAAAGGCAGATAGAAATAGATTGCGGGTACTAGTTAGGGCTGGGATATTGAAGGAGCTAAATTGCAATGAGTAAAAAATTAAAATCTGAAGATAGAAGGGTGCTTGACGAGTTATTGGAAATGGCGCAGGCATTGGAGGAGCACGGTCTTTTAACTAAGCATGATTATGCAAAAATGAAGACCCTTTGCTTAGAAAAGCCACCTTTATTTACACCTAAAAAAGTGACGGATATACGCATTCATCAAGCAAGAATGAGTCAATCCATTTTTGCCTCAGTACTAAATGTAAGTGTCTCTACAGTACAAAAATGGGAGTCGACAGGTTCTGGAAAACACCCTAGTGGTGCCGCTGCCAAGCTACTTCAGCTAATTGAAACTAAGGGTATTCAAGTGCTATTGGTATAGCCAAATTGCTACAAAATGCGCATTGAGAAATCAACCGCATGTACATCCTTGGTGAGTTTTCCAAGAGAGATGCGGTCAACACCAGTGCTTGCAATGGCGCGCATTTGGTCTAGGTTGATACCACCAGAGGCTTCCAGTAAAGCACGCCCAGCAGTAATGGCAACAGCTTGCTTCATTTGATCGGTATTGAAGTTATCAATCAAAATGCTCTTGGCGCCTGCAGCTAAAGCCTCTTCTAATTCAGCAAAGTTTTCTACTTCAATCTGAATATCAACCCCGGAGTTCAGTGCTTGCGCATTCTTTAATGCAGCGGTAACGCTACCAGCAGCAGCAATATGATTTTCTTTGATGAGAATTCCATGCCAAAGAGCGAGACGTTGATTTTTTCCACCACCCACTAACACTGCATACTTCTGGGCCTGACGTAATCCAGGAACGGTTTTACGTGTATCTAATACCGCGCAGCCCTTTGGATTCGGACTAGCGCCGGCAATCGCATCAACGTGCTGGCGAGTAATACTAGCCGTCCAAGAAAGTGTTTGTAAGAAATTAATACAGGTGCGTTCTGCAGAAAGCAGTGCTTGTGAGTCAGCTTGAATATCGCAAACCTTGGTGTCAGGTTTCATCATGTCGCCCTCAAGGTAATGCCAGGTGACTTTTGCATTAGGGTCGAGCTTCTTGAGCGTGCCTTCGAACCAATCTACGCCACAAAGAACAGCTTCTTGGCGAACGATTAACTGAGCATTAACGGGTTTACTGGGGACAAGCTTTGCAGTCCAATCACCAGTGCCAATATCCTCCATGAGCGCATCATGAATATTACGTTGACGCGCTTGCTCTAGGGTTTCGTTGTATTCAAACATGGAGAATTCGGATCAATCCAAAGGAAAAAAGAAAAATAATGGAACTAATAATATTAGGCGGCGCCGATATTCTTGACAAAGCCATGTTGCGCTTTAGCTAGTAAGTCAGTGTGATTGGTTGTGAAATTGAGCATGCGCTCTATGCAACCTAGCGCTTCAACCCGAATGGGCTCATCGATAACAATTTCTCCAGAAGCATTTTCTAGGCAATCCAAAATACCCTGGAGACCATTCATGGCCATCCAGGGGCAGTGGGCACAGCTCTTGCAGGTAGCACTATTGCCAGCAGTGGGTGCTTCAATGAGTTTCTTGTTGGGCGCCAATTGACGCATGCGATGCAAGATGCCGTTGTCGGTGGCCACGATATATTCAGTAGCAGTGCCCTCAACCACGGCCTTGATCATGGCTGAAGTAGAGCCCACCACATCTGCCAGATCTACTACGGCTTGTGGCGATTCAGGATGAACCAAGATCATGGCATTCGGATGCGCTGCTTTCAGTATCTCCAGTTCAGCCGCCTTAAATTCATCATGAACAATACAAGCGCCATTCCATAGCAACATATCTGCACCAGTTTGTTCTTGAATGTATCTTCCAAGATGGCGATCGGGTGCCCACAAGATTTTCTTGCCTTCCACCTTGAGTCGATGAACGATTGCTAAAGCACAGGAGCTAGTGACCATCCAGTCGGCTTGTGCTTTTACAGCAGCAGAAGTATTTGCGTAAACAACGACAACACGATCTGGATGCGCTGCCCTAAAAGCAGCAAAGTCAGCAGCATCGCAACCTAAATCTAATGAGCAGGTAGCCTCTAAGTCGGGCATGAAGACGCGTTTCTCGGGGCTGAGAATCTTGGCAGACTCACCCATGAAGCGAACGCCAGCAACAATCAGATTCTTGGCGGGATGATTCTTGCCAAAGCGTGCCATCTCCAGAGAGTCGGCAACAAAGCCACCAGTCTCGATAGCTAGATCCTGGATATCACCGTCAACATAGTAGTGAGCCACTAAGGCGGCATCTTTCTCTACTAATAACTCCTTAATACGGGTAATGACAGCTGCTTTTTCAGGACCAGCTAGGTGGTGCGGTACTTTGGCCCAGGCTTGAGCTGTGCAGGTGATGCCAGCTGAGTCTTGCAGGGGGTAATCAAAGGCAATTGGGGCGCTAACAGTTGAATTCATACGAAATCTTAACCTGTATAGGCATTTTTCTGTAAAACGCTCTAAACCGTTAAAATCTCAGAACTTTTTGATATTTAATGCTGATATTCAGTACCCAAACTATGCACTCAAACCGTACTAAGACCTTCAAGCTATCCGCAATTGCTTTTCTGACGCTGCAGCTTGGCCTCGCATCTCTTGTAAATGCTCAAGTTGATGCGGGCGCATTACAGCGAGGTCTCGAGCAACAATTGCCATTACCTTCGCCGTTGGCATTGCCAGAGCCCGGTAAAGCGGCGCCAAGCGAGCCAAGCGCCAGCAAAGAAGGTGAATTGCGTTTTACGGTTAATTCATTTGTGCTGGAAGGAGTCAATATTCTTCCTGAAGCAGAAGTGCAGTTGGCAATTCGTTCTTGGGTAGGTGTGCCGGTGAGCTTTGATGATTTACAAAGAGCTTGCGATGCCATTCAGACCTTATACCGTAAGAAGGGTTATACGGTTCAAGCAATTTTGCCTCCCCAAAAAATTAAGGACGGGGTAGTTAAGATCCTGATTACCGAGGCAAAGCTTGGAAAAGTTGAAGTGGAGAATCCGCAGGGACCAACACGCTTTAGTAAAGAGCAAGCAGCGGCCTATATTACTTATGCCAACCCTTTGGGCAATCCGCTCAACATGGATGCAGTTGAGCGCGCCATCATCATCCTCAATGAAACTCCAGGGGTGATGGTTTCAAGTCAATTAGAGCCGGGCGAAAAAGATGGTGATACCAATCTGCGTTTGCAGCTGACTCAGCCCGATTTGGTTCAGGGTAGGGTAGAGGCCAATAACTACGGCAGTAGAACTACTGGCGCAAATCAAGGTGTATTTTCGATGAACCTGAACGGCGCATTGGGAATTGGTGACTCGGCATCAGTCAATGGAATTTTCTCCCAGGGGTCTCAATATGTGCAGGGCGCTATCTCGCTACCTGGCTCCAGAGATGGCTTAAGACTGGGTTTGGCAGGAACCTATTTGCAATATAAAAACGTCAGCAACTATTCGTCCACGGGCGGCGCTGGTGATGCATGGACTACTGGCGTCAGCGCAGCTTACCCGCTCATTCGTTCGCAAGGTGCCAACCTCAATACTAGCTTGAACTACGACATCAAGAGCTACAACAACCGCAATACGATTACTAATACAACCATCAGCGCTTACAACATTAATAATCTATCAGCAGGTTTATCCGGAAATTTTGTGGATGGCTTTGGATATGGGGCTGTTAGCAGTGGTTCAGTAACGGCAATTTTGGGTAACCTCAGCATCTTGGGAATCAGCATGTCGAACTACAGCATGTATGCTGTACCAGATACCACTCCAACGGTTTACCAGCCTATTACCCCCAGCAATTTCAGCAAGCTGACATTTTCTGGTAACCGCAACCAGCAATTGGTTGAAGACGGTACAACAACCCTGTATACCGCCTTATCTGGCCAATTTGCCTCTACCAACCTCAATTCTGCCGAGCAATTTTATTTAGGCGGCCCCTATGGCGTGCGCGCTTACCCAGTGGCGCAATCGGGCGGCGCTCAAGGCGGAATCTTCACAATGGAGTTGCGTCATGAGCTGATGCCTAAAGTAAACATATCGGCCTTCTTTGATGGTGGCGTGGTGCAGCAATACAAATTTACCTACCCAGGCTGGCAAGGCCTTACTAACGCCAACAATACCTATTCACTGATGGGTGCAGGTTTTGGAGCAAAGTGGGATTACGAGGGTTGGAATCTAGGAGCCATGGTTGCCTGGATGGTGGGTAAAAACCCCCTATATAGTCAATATGGCCAACCTGTGAATACCGATGGCAGCAAAACCCAACCAAGAGGCTGGATTACCGGCAGTTATAGCTTCTAATACAGCCAAAATACCCAATAAAAAATCACTTAGGGCGATAAACCTAAGTGATAGAGAACAGGACTCAAAAATTCCCGCAAATGAGGGTGGTTTTTGAGTCTTTTTTCTTGAAATTTTCGTACCAAATGTTGCCTAAAAAAACGGTATGTTTTTGCATCAAAATAACAAGCCAATTTCTTATTGGTAAATGCAAAAAATTGCCATGCTTAACCTTCAATTTGATGCACCTTACTAATAACGACTTCTTGAATGAACTTGGGACATCCGCTGGATTTCTAATGCAAGTTTCAAGGTAAATCACTCCAGTCAAAAACAACAAGAACCCAAGGAAGAAGTCTTACATTTTCAAAAATAGGCGGTGTAAGTCAAAATTCTGAGAATCTTTTTTCGATTCAGAATGCAAAAAAAAGATCTGGCTAATCACTGGATTGGTTTATCAAAATCGGGTGGGTGGTCAAAGATGAAAACTCTCAAGACAGCTCAAGCCGATTCTTTCTAGGCGGAAATCTTTTCCCAATTTGGGTGAAATTAGATGGATATTTTGGGGCAGATAAAACCCACTTAGTGAACTCAAAAAACACTTAAAAATAGCCAATAAAAATGACACAAAAATGGCACTTTTTAAATACACATTGAGTGAGAAGCAACATTCTTTTTTCTCGCTCAAATAGAGCCAGCTCCATTCCATTTTTCTACTGAAATAAACCCGCTTTATTTCTTCAATTGGACAAAAATACGAGCGTATTTTTTTAAAAATAATGCCCCTATATGGCCCTGATAACGGAATTGCCTCTTTGGCTCATAAAAGGGCGATTTCCTCTCAAAAGCGATATCTAGAGAATGGCTCTAAAACTGGGTCTTGATTTGACGGGGCTTCCAGGGCTTGACAACTTCAATATTTGCTCTCAAAAAATACTTTATTTAAAATAACGTCTGCGATGTTTTTTTATATGTACAAAGGGTTTAACGCAGATTCGTATAGATGAAAAACACACACCATTTGTAAAAAATATTTTGGTACTACTGAAAAAAATTCTCTCGCAAGGTAGCATTCATTTGCACACACAAATGTGCAAGGGAATTGCCTTGCTTGCGCGCACGCAAGCGGTTAAGAAATCACTCCAAAATACCGTCAAATCACCGACCCGAAAGATTGCAAAATTCTTCTCATCTCTTGAGATGTTTTCTTCGGTCGTTGCGGTTCAAAATATTACCCAAAATACGATTTGTATTTTTGATGCTTTCATACTCTTGGTCCAATCTTTCCAAGATCGTGTTTTGAAGAAGAAATTTGCTCGAGCGACCCTGTCTTCCAATTTCAAATTACAAAGCATCTCCAAAATCAAACCAAAAGCCATTTTGAGTTTTTTCGTTTTAATTGCATTCCAATGTGAATATGTGGTGGCCCAGCCACTCAATGCATTGCCAACCAACGGAAAGGTAGTGGCAGGTTCTGCATCGATTTCACAGACAACCAATACCATGACCATCAATCAAAGCACGCAACGTGCAGTGATTAATTGGGATAGCTTTAACATTGGTAAAAATGCCTCTGTAAACATCAATACTCCAGGTGCAAATTCAGCGACTTTGAATCGAGTTACTGGCACTAGCGCTTCTCAGATCGATGGAGCCCTCAAATCCAATGGCCAAATCGTCCTGGTGAACCAAAATGGCGTAGTTTTTGGTAGGGGTGCTCAGGTAGATGCTGCAGCCGTTACGGCCAGCACCATGAACATCGCTGATAAAGACTTTATGGACGGTAAATCCACCTATAACGGCAATGGAACCGGCAAAATCATCAATAAAGGCTCGATTCAGGCCAATGAGCCTGATGGCTTTATCGCTTTGCTGGCTCCAGAGGTCCAAAACCAGGGTTATGTCCTAGCCAGGGCGGGTGGCAGCATTGCCATGGCTGCTGGCGACCAAGTGACCCTGAATTTCCAGGGCAATCACAGTTTGGTTGGCGTTACGGTAGATAAGGCGACCCTGAAAGCCCTCATCGTCAATAAGCGGGTAGTTGAGGCTAATGGGGGCCTGATTGTCCTCGCCGCAGGAGCGGCTAACCAGCTGATGAGTTCAGTGGTAAAAAACACCGGCAAGATATCTGCCTCCTCCATGGTCAACAACGGTGGTGTCATTGAGCTGGTTGCCAATAATGTCACCCAGGCAGGCACAGTTGAGGCCAATAGCTCTGCAACTAATGGCAAAGGCGGTCAAGTCAATCTTGTCGCAAACGATATCAAGATCACTAAGAAATCCTCTACGACAGCAACTGGCACAGCTGGTGGCGGACAGGTGAATGTTGGTTTAGCGCAAACCCAAGCTTCTGGTGGTACGCAAGTCAATGCGCAAACGCCTAGTGCAAATACAGCACAACAAAATCAAGCAGTCGTTGCAAGTAATGCAGCACAAGCAGCGAACACAAAACAAATGGCAAACACTGTGACCGTGAAGCAGGGCGCTGTGATTGACGTGTCTGCAACTCAAAACGGTAATGCAGGATCTATCGCGATTTGGTCGCAAGTTAAAACGACTGTTGCTGGAACGCTCAAAGCAATTGGTGGTGCAATAAACGGCAATGGTGGTTTTGTTGAAACAAGCTCCAAAGGACAAGTAAACCTTGCGCCAAAATTGGTTGTTGATACCAGCGCTGTAAAAGGTAAATCTGGTTTGTGGTTCCTAGATCCAATTGATTTGATCATTGACGCATCTGCTGCAAATGTCATTTCACTTGCTCTTGCAAACAACAACGTCAGCATTGCTGTGAATGGCAATGTCTGCCCAAGCCTTGGTGGCTGTACGCAAGCGGGTAGTGGCAATCTTACGATTGCTAGTGGCGCAAATATTCTGAAGCAAGGTCTTACACAAACAACATTGACATTAACGTCATCTGGTATTTTTAATTTGAACGCTGACATTAGCGGACAAAATTTGAGCGTGATCATTAACAGTTCAATTGCATATCTGAACGTTGGCACAACAATCACGGCAACACAAGTGACGGTGCAGGCACAAAGTGTTTATGCAAACGGAAACATCAATGCAGTGAGCTCAACAACACTGGGTGCAGCGATTCAATTACTTGCACAAGCAATATACGTATCTGGTGGTTTAAATGTTGCAACGAACACCAATACAAACAGCAACACAAATACCAATACATCGGTGACGTATAACGGCAATGTTATTCGTAAGGAAGACTTACCTGCGTTCTTGACTGCACAAAATAACGCCACAACTGCGCTGGATGTTGTGTACTCAACAACTGCCGCTAATGATGCGACCATCAGCACCCCAAATACCGCCAATAATCAGACCAATGTGATCAATCTGACTGCCGTTAGGGAGATTAATCTCTACAGCACTGCAGAAATCAAGGCAAATGGCACTACCGGTGGCTATATCAACATGACTGCTCAAGCATTAAATGCTCAAAGCGGGTCTCTGATTCAGGCCAATGGCAACAATGGCCCCGGTGGCGTAATCACTCTGACAACTAGTGATGTACACCTCTCAGGAGCGATAAGCGCCAATGGCGCAAACGGTGGCTCTTTTGCGCTTTCTGCAAATAATGCCCAATTTGATGGCGGTGCCACTATTCAAACGAATGGTTCGAACGGGCCTGGAGGCACCATATCTATTGATGTTTCACAAGATTCAGTTATTGTCAATAGTGGTTTATACGCAAACGGTACAACGGACGGCGGCAGCATCCGAATCCTCTCTCGCGCAGGGAATTTAAGTCTCTTTGACTCATTGATTCAGACCAACGGCGGCAATGGTCGCGGCGGTAGCATTGGCATTTCAGCTTTCAATCAAACCATTCTCTCAGGTGCAACAGTAGAAGCGAGTGGCTTTATTCAAGGCGGAACAATCTTAATCGGCAATGATGCTAATAACAGCACATTGCCGTTTTCTATTTATACGAGCTTAGATGCATTAACTACTATTAATGCATCTCAAACCAACCTAAGTAATACGACCGCGGGTGGTTTAGTAGAAACCTCCGGCGCAACCCTTTCTATGCTCGCAAGTATTAATGCAGGTAGAGGGGGAATGTGGTTAATAGATCCATATACATACATCATTGGAAGTACTGAGGCTGGCTACATTAACACGGCTCTAAATGCTGGAACAGCCGTCACGATCAACGCTACAAATGCTGCAACAAGTGTTGGCTCAAACTCCATTTCAGGATCTGGCCCTACCAGCGCCATCGTTATTAATGGATTAATTAGCGCTTCAAGTGGAACAGCTGCGCTATCACTTACTGCAACAACGATCTATATCAATAACAACGTTACAACAATGGGTAGTCAGACCTACACTGGCAACGTTGTTCTTGGCATGCCATCTATCGTATTGCAAACAAGTAATGCAGGTGTAACGGTTACTGGCAGCATTACAACTCAGCCCACTGTTTTAGAGTTTTTGGGAAACAGTAGTTATCTCTTCAATGCAATTACTTACTCCGCCAGTTCCTCAGCCTCTTCGTTAGGCATGTTAGGTTCAATTTCTTGGAGCGGAACTAATTACACATTCACGCCTTCTAGCAGTCTGACATTGAGTTCTGTTTCCACACTTCTTGTGGCTGGTGGCGGATCTGGTGGCGCTGTCTCCAACGGTGGATATGAGGGTGGTGGTGGTGGTGGTGGTGGTGGTGTTGCATCTGGCACGATGCAGCTAACAGCTAACACCAATTATGTGGTTACTGTAGGAGCGGGGGGTATTAGTTCATTTAGCACTACAAATGCATGTTGCAATGGTGGCAATACAACTATTACTGGCGGCGCAACAATCACTGTATATGGCGGTGGTGCAGGTGGTGAAGGTAACGGTGGGGGCTCTTCAACAGGTATTTCAGGAGGATCGGGTGGCGGTGGAAATGGATATGGTGGTGCACATAATCCTGGTGGGGTTACTTCCTGCTCCGGGTGCCCATCTGGATTGACCTCGTACGGCTATAACGGAGGTACGGGTACGAATGGTGTTGGAGGAGGTAACGGCGGCGGCGGCGGAGCAACAGCGGTCGGCACTTCAGCAAATGGATCAACAGCTAGCAATGGTGGGGCAGGCCTTACAACTGATATCACTGGAAGCTCCGCTGTTTATGGTAGTGGGGGTGGTGCCGGTGCCGGTGATATCCCACACATGAACAATGGAAATCAGGGTAGCGGCGGCACCTATGCTGGTAATGGCGGTACTGGTGGTAATAATGGTAGCGGTGGAAGTGCAGGCGGCAATGCTGCCTCCAATTACGGTGGCGGTGGAGGCGGTGCGGGTGGCATGACGAATCAGTTTGGCGGTACTGGTGGATCTGGAATAGCCGTATTTAAATTTAGCACTACATCTGGCTTAACAATTACTACGGGCAGTGGTGCAGTCAGTCTTGCTGCGGTGACTGGCCTATCTAGTCTCACAATTAACTCAACCTCAAACGCAAGCCAGGTAACCGGAATTATTTCTGGATCGGGATCTGTGGCACTGAACTCTGCAAGTGGATATAACTCTGGAGTGCTTAATCTCTCTGGTGCTAATACCTATAGCGGTGG
>NZ_LZFI01000007.1:0-137617 GCF_001889925.1 Polynucleobacter sp. MWH-Adler-W8
TAGGTGTTATCAATTGTGATTGCGCCTTTTAAGTTGATTGCGCCATTGGCTGAAATTGCCCCACCCGCTGAAATTGCATTCAAGCTAACACCTGAACCTGTCCCCGCTGAGTTATCCGTAATGGCGATTAGGGTGATTGCTTGTTTAGATCCGCTAGTGTTATTTAGCGTGAGGGTTGGCGTTAAGTTCGCACCAGTGATGTTGAAAGTTAATGCCGTAGTTTGAGTGATGGTTCCATCTGCAATGATTTGAATGCTTGTTCCAGCATTAATTGCAGTTTGGATTTGTGTTGCACTAACGTTTGTTTGATTGGTGAATAAGAGTGGATTGGTTCCGGTTGAAGTTCCAGCTGTTGTGCTAATGGTGACGTTAGTTGGATCTAGTAGCCACATTCCACCACGACCTGCATTAATACTCGATAGTAGATTAAGGGTTGCACCGGAGGTTTCGATCAAACCACCATTTTGGTTGTTGATGTCAGTTGTTTGCTGAGAGGCATTGAGACTCGTTACTTGATCTAGGCTGACAGATAAAGCAAAAGGCAATGTCCCATTTTTTGCATCATTGCCTATTAATATTTTGCCACCTTGGTTTGCGCCAGTTGCTTCGATTGAAGCATTTTGGATGGTGACATTATTGTTTGCGGATAAACCAATGCTTCCACCACGACCAGTGGAGCCGTTTGTCTGAATAATGCTGTTCTGAATATTGAGATCGCCGTTGTTAGCGATAAGAGTGATGGCGCCGCCATCTGTTGAACCGTTTGCTGCAATGTTGCCTGCTACTGTTATTTGATCGCCTGAGAATGCAATCAAACCACCTGGGCCATTATTGCCATTGGCCTGCACTACGCTACCGGATTGAGTATTGATGCTTGGGGCTGATGCATAAATAGTTCCACCCGTTGTACCGTTCGCCTTGACCTGCGCTGTAGCCTGTATGTTCAGCAAGTTGCTAGCTACGAGGTGAATCACGTTGCTATTAGATTGAGTGACAGTCGCCTGGATAGCGCTTGCATCGTTAGCTGCTGAGCTGGAGTAAACCCGATTCAGATTTTGATCGGCGCTCTGCGCTAAAAGGTAGGCAGGTAACTCATCTGGGCGCTTAGCTATGCCGTTAACGGTAACGATACTGACGCCATTGACTGGCAAGTTAGCATTCAGGCTAAGGCCACCTGATACATAGATAGCTTGAGCTAATAATTGAATGGAATTACCCAGTGAACCTGAGTTTGCGCCAAAAAGATAGTTAGTTGATTGGATAGACCCGGTGCTATAGATAGCCTGAGCCTGAACAGTGACCTTGCTTGCGTTAATAGAGCTACCTACGTTCAAGTAGGCAATAGATGAACTAATGATCACATCTAAATTTTGCCCGCTGATATTGGCATTTAGATTAAAGATACCTGCTGAGGACAAGGTTAGAGTTGTGTAATTCAATCCTGCTTTAAGGATATCGGCCCCGCTAGCAATGGTTAAGCTACCACTACCGTTTTCAGTGCAAGCGCCCATTACTGGGCAAGACGTTGTATTGGTAGTTACCGCAATCGTCACGTTGTTGTTTGATAAAGCAGCAGAAATCACATTAGCTGCTGAACTGTTAATGATGAGATCGATAGGGTCTAGTAACCATGTGCCGGTTTTGCCGTTACTTGCACCGGTATTGATCTGAGCCTGGGGAGCTAGCGCCACAGATCCTTTAGAACTAGTTTCAATAAAGCCGCCATTGCCCGATATTGCACCGCCCATAGACTTGAGAACGCCAGCAACAGTGGTTTGCACTTCAGACCAGATTGCAATTGATCCGCCATTACCTGACTTTGTTGCCGAAGTATCAATCAGAGCATTTTCTTGGACAGTCACTGTCTTGGCTAGTTGTTTGCTATTAGCGGCCGCATCAGCATTGGCTTTGATTCCAGCCTGGCTTGAAGTGTTGATCTGACTTCCGCCTGATACTACTGTGTTAGCAAGGCCGATATTGACTTGGCCACCGGCAGTTGCACCAGTAGCTGTTGTTTTGGAGTTTTGGCTAATCGTGATGTCATTACCCACGATATTGATCTGTCCACCTTGACCATTTTGGCTATTGGCACTGATCTTACCAGCCTGGGTCACCGTATTAGCTACCAGCTCAATAACACCACCATTGTTCACCATACTGCCAGCCGAGATTTTTCCAGTGTTATTGATAACGCTGGCCATGATCTGATTTGCAGAACCTACAGCAATCACCACTAAACCGCCGTTAACCTCAACTACCCGCCTATTTTCAATAAGTCCTTGATAGATCGCTTTATCCACCTTTAGGGAAACCAGGGAATTTCCCTTGAAATCGAGGGTAATTTGCTCCCCCGATCCTAAAGCAACCGTTCCAGCCCCTTTTTTAGCGATCAGGTAGCCATCATTACGAACTTCTGGAGCCAGCAATGCAATGTATCCGCCATCAACATTAGTTTTAATTTTTCCTTCGTTGATAACCTGTCCCATGCCATTACCTTTGTAGGTTGACTTACCTTCCATGAAATCTTTATCAGCAATATTCATAGTGGTCGCAACAACACCAGCAGCGTTAACTTCAGACCCCTTAGCAAAAGTTACACCGTTTGGATTTACAAAAATCACTTGGCCATTTACTCTAACTGCACCTTCGATCATCGAAGCAGATGCGCCAGTAACACGATTCAAAGTCACCGCGCTTGTATTCGGCTGATTGAAGTTGACCGTGGCATTTTTCCCAACATTAAAACTATCCCAATTGATAACCGCACGTTGTGAAGTTTGGTTCACATTCATCGTTGCCGATGTCGCAGTTTGCGTTTGCAAAATCGATGCATTACCAGCAACCACTTGACCGTTTGTTGGGAGAGCTAATTTTGGCAGAATAGGCATTGCTGGATTTGCAAATGCGCTTGCCGTTGCCATGATTGAAGTTGCAAAAAATATGCGTGCAATTGCGCCTGCGAAATGTACTTTCACAAAACAATTTTTTATTGAAATTTTTGACTTCAGGAGCGACCCGAATTCAAGCGTATTTTTCACTAGACTTTCTACTACTTATGGGAGGTACGTATTGTCCCAAAGGCTTATAGATATTGGTATTAGCTATGGGGATAACATGCTAGAGCCCCTGATTTAAGAGGCTCTCTTTAACCCCATGAGGTGTCGGAAATACAAAAACTAACAATACCTCTAAATTGATTCCAGCTTTTCAGCTTCGTGAAGTTGTTTTTGTAACTCTCAGCTCATGACAATTTAGAGTGCGAATTTGCTAAAAATAATTCTATTTTTAGATGTTGCTGCCAAGACAATTTGGCGTGCGGAATGAAGGCTGCTCTAGAAGTTGTAACTTGCCGTAATCCAACCTCTAGGCTGCGTTGTTGTGCCATCAGTATTGACTGCCTGACCATAAGAGTTATACAGTGGATTTTGACCTACTTTCCAAGCCACCATTGCTCCTAAATTCCATCCCTCATAATCCCACTTCACTCCAAAACCAGCCCCCATTAAAGAGTAAGTATTGTTGGCGTTAGTATTGCCTTGCCAAGCTGGGTACATAAATTTGTATTGCTGTACTACGCCACCATCAAAGAATGCAGAGAGCGTTAATTTAGGCTGCAACTCATGACGTACTTCCAAGGTGAAGATACCGCCCTGAGCGCCACCAGACTGAGCAACTGGATATGCTCGCACTCCATAAGGACCACCTAAATAAAACTGCTCTGCTGAGTTCAAATTAGTAGAAGCAAATTGACCAGATAAAGCGGCATACAAAGTGGTTGTGCCTTCTTCTACCAATTGTTGGTTGCGATTACCAGAAAATGTCAGCTTGCTAAAGTTACTTGGTGTAATGGGCTGGTAAATCGCTGGCGATGTACCTGGCACCGCATACATGCTGTAGTTAGCCATACTCGTTGCCAAGATATCTAGGTGTCCCAATACTGCAGTCACTGATCCACTCGTAATAGCCCCATACCCCAAGCTATCAACAAAATTACCGGATAAGCCTGCTGAGATATTGTTAATGTTATAGGCGCTGATAGTGGTGCTGGTAATTGTGTTGCGGTTGTTATAGCTCTTAATATCGTAATTGAGACTGGTATTGAGATTGCCTCCCTGCGCACGTATTAAAGGATATGCAGCACTGACTCCAGTAGTCCACGCATCACCGGCGCCGCCAGTAGATGCGTAGTTACTCACGTTCTTATATTGCAAATAGGTTCCTGCAAGACCTAGCCTTAAGCCATCCCTAGAGCCTGGTAGAGAAATGGCACCCTGCAAATACTGCGACCCCTGCGAAAAGATTCCATTCACAGAAGCTGAGTCGCCGATACCCAGGGGGCCATTGAGATTCATGGCAAAGACACCTTGGTTTGCCCCGGTCGTGCGGCTTCCGTAGTTGTTTGCTTCAACTCTCCCCTGCACCATATCTGGCTGAGTTAACTGCAAGCGCAAATTAGTTTCACCTTCTTTCTCTCCAGGCTCTAATTGGCTGGAGGCCATCACACCAGGAGTTTCATTGAGGATGACGATTGCTCGCTCAACCTTATCTAAATTGAGGGGATCACCTAGAGGATTGGCGTAAGTAATATAAGAAGCGGCGCGCTCCTTACTAAAGCGTGTTGGACCTTGTGGGTTTTCTACCTCAACCTTACCGAGCTTTGCTTCAGTGATCAGAATCTTTACAACACCATCGGCAATCTTTTGCGGCGGTAATATTGCTTGGACTGTGTAACCTTTGCTGCGGTAGAAGTTCTGAATTGCGTCGCACGCCCTTTGCAAATCATCAAAGCTGACTGGTACGCCCACCCATGACCGAATAGCCAATTGAACTTCAGCCTCAGGAAGAATACCAATTCCCTCCAATACGAATGACTTCACCGTAAAACGTAACTCACCCTCTTTGGGCGCACTCGGTTGAATTGGAGCAGCCCTTCCAGGCTCAGGAAGTGCAAGGGGGGATGGCAACGGTAACTGCTGCTCTAATCCCTGTTGCAAAGCACCAGCATCTACTTGAGCATAGGCGTGTGATGTGGCAAATAAAACCAGAATCGCACAAGATAATCGCGAAATTTGGATATGAGAAAATTTGGCAACTGAAATCACAAGAGATATTCCAATAAAGGGACATTCTCCTTACAGAGAATAGAGTTAAAAATATCCTGTAAATTTAAATGGTTATAGGAGAAATTCCCATTGGCTCTTAGGCTAATAAAGAATGGGGGAATCTAATAAGCTGATCTTAGAACCTGGAATTGTGCAGACAATAAAAAACCACTTTAAGTTTTCACCCAAAGTGGTTAAACCCGTAGGAGCGGGCAAGCAGAACTAATTATTTTTTCTTAAAAAGACTGGAATAAAGGCTTCATCATTTTTAGCCTTTATTGTTGTTACTCCAGAATGCTGTCTCCCCACACCATCTAACTCAACATCTAATGCTTTGGCATAAACCTCAGCATTACTTAAAGTATTTTTTGGTGCTTGCTTGAATCCCAGCAATTCACCATTTTCAATGCGAACCAATTCATAAATTGCTAAGCCACAAGAACCCGCAATCGCAGACAATGTCAGGCCACGCGTCTCTCGCGCATCACGAAGATGCCTACCGATCTGCCTAAAGGATTGTATGTGTGCTAAGTTCATAAGACCCTGCATAAATTAAGGTCTCTATAGACTTCCCCGCGAGGACGCTAGTCAATTAGCCGAGAGGCTAACTAGATGAAATTTCAATCACAAACTTAGCGCCGCCGCCAACAGTATCTTCATAATGGATCGAACCACTATATCTAGTGACAATATGCTTACAAAGCCATAGCCCTAGGCCCATACCGGTCTGCTTGGTTGTACTCAAGAGCTCAAAAAGATGGGATTTGAAGTCCGCAGGTACGCCTGGTCCATTGTCAGAAACACAGAGGCGGACGACCTCACCAATCTTAGTAGCCTCTATAGCAATATGACGCTGGAGCGTTCCTGAGTTAGCCAAAGCCTGTGCGGCATTGTTGACCAAGTTCAATATCACTTGTTCAATTTCAGATGGATTAACCATAATTACCAAGTCATCATCAACTCGAAGCTGAGTTTGAATATTCTTAGACTTTAGCTCTGGCCTCACAATATCTAGAACTTTTGCTATTAAATCACCCAATTGAACTTCTTGAGCATTCGCTTCACCTTCTGCAAATATTGACCTGAGTGATTTAACAATCGTAGCCGCACGCCGGTTGTCGGCCTCTAGGGAATCCAGGATTTCTTTATCTAACTCAGGATTGAGAACTCCCTTTTCTAATTTCATTTTAAGAAACTGGATATTGAGGTTAGATGCCCCAAGCGGTTGATTAAGTTCATGAGCAATAGATGCAGATAAGGCACCAGTAGCGGCAGTTTTATTAGCCTTCATCAATCCGTAGATGAGGCGCGCTCTTTTTCTTTTAAGAGCTCAGTGATTTTTTGGTTTTCTCTAGCAACTTGGATATTCTCAATACTGAGCCTTTCCATCCAATACCCCAGTACTGCTATATAGGAAAGAATATCGATGCCAAGCCAAGACCATCTAATGGCGGAGCTAATCGCACCTTCTTGATATAGATTAATGGCTGATGGAGCACCCTCAATATATAAAGCTAAAATTCTTGCAAACGTGAGGGCTAATTCAATGGCAATCGTATAGAACAAAAACCTCAGTTGAGTAGATTGAACTTTCTTTAATTTAGTTAATTCAACTAATTCCCAAATAAAGCAAGCTGCAGCCAAAAAACTCACTAGGGAAACTCGTTGCGCAAAAGATCCGCTTTGTCTTAAGTATTCAAAAAAACTGCAAAAGCCAATAACCCTACAACAATCAGAATATGAATATATTTTTTTACTGGCATCGAAAGAGCTCGACAAAATAGCCCTAAATAAAAAAAATTTGCAATAAAGCATGTGTTAGCTAAAGTAAGTAGAGTTAAAGATAAAGTTGATGCAGCTGAGAAAAGCGTGAAGGCGGACGCATTCAACGTTAGGGCAATCAACCAAAATTTTTCAGGCTGCTTATTTTTGATTGGCCTGAATACGGATATTGAACCGAATAGCAGTCCCCACAAGATTAGGGCAGCAACAAAACAAAAGATCTCATTTGGGTATTTCATGGCTGCCATCCTACTACTTTTGTACTTTATATAAGAAATATGCCTTTAAAAGACCGCTTAAAGCAAAGCAATCTACAATTCCTCCAAACATAAACCCTATCCCAGAATTAATGAAGCAATTCTTAAAAAGACTCTCGTGTTGCGCTCTGTGCCTCTACCCATTATTGGGCTGGGGGGTCGATCTGCAACCGAACGATATTGTGGCGCCATTGCCCGATAAGCGTTATGCGCAGATCACCTACTACAACACTGAAAACACCACTTACTATAAGAATGGTTCAGTAATTTCTGCTAGCCCCTTTGCTAGTCCAGTAGTTGATGCCCAAAGTGTTATCCCCAAATTTATTGGAACTTACACAATTGCCAATCTTCCAGGCGCTTCTTATGTGCAGCTACCTTACGGCACCGTTAGGCCTGCTGGCTCACTGTCAGGCACCCCTTCAGATACCGGCATTGGAGATATTGCCTTAGCAACGGCAATTTGGCCCTACTCTAATAGAGAGACTCGTACCTATCTAGGATTAGCCGCCTATCTCACTATTCCTACCGGCGGTTATTCGAGCATGCAACCTTTTAATATGGGTGGCAATCGTTACACAACTGACATTCAATTGGGATATCAACAACCCATCGTTGGCGATCTTGATGGTATGTTTGCAATTGACACTATGTGGTACGGCGGTAATAGCCAATGCTCAGTAGCATGCCTATCCTCTACTAATGTTCCACTTAATCAAAAACCAGTTACCACTACCCAAGTTGGCCCGATCTATAAGATCAATCAAATCTTCACAGTATCTGCCCAGTACTACTACGTAGCAGGTGGCGCCACCACCATTAATAATGTCTACCAGAATAATGTCATCAATACTCAGCGCTTTATGCTCAGCAGCCTCATGCATACCGATATCGGAAGATTTTCTCTACAGTATGGGCGAGATATGGGAGTGCAAAATGGGCTCATACAAACCCGTGTATTTACTTTAAGGTTTTTGAGGGAGTTTTAAATTCTCACTTAATCTTCTGCATTCATCGATATGAACTTTTAAGGCAACTTCGATTCATCTAAATAGCCCGAAGACACGCGGATCAACAATCCGACGAACATATATCGCCACTCCGTAACTAGATTACCGCGTCAAAGTGATGAAAAATTTATTTAAGAGACTGTAAAAATTTGGTCGCCCGCTGAACTGCCTCGTCGTAGCTTGGCTTGTAATTTAATACATCAATCTCAGCAAACTGCGCCTTTAATACTGATGCTCTGATTGCTATCTGACTTATAAATGGATCAGCATTCTTTCGCAAGAATTTAGCTGCTTTTATCAATGCCTCGGGCTCACGCTCAATGACTAAAGACAAGTCAAATAAATCACGGGCAGTTGCCCTGTCGCCTCGATGCCATAATTTCTTTGCCACAATCTCTGCAGCTGTTTCCACCCGAATATGTTGCCCACCAATATTCCACATCTCAAATGGTGCTTCAGTTAGGTTTGGAGAGGCTACAAAGTCAATCTCCCCCTCTGGGCGAATTAGCTTAACGTATGAACTTTGATCTTCGACATAATCTGTACTCACTGCTGCAGCTACATCGCTTAGACGCGGCGTTATAAAACCCAAGTACTGCGGATCTGGGACAAAGATATCAATGTCTTTACTAAGACGATGCTGATATCGAAACATTAATACGGTACCACCCCCGAAAGTCCAGAATGGATCGGGTGTCCCATGACTCTTAATATCTTCAATAATCGAAAGTGCATGTAGCAGCAAATCCTCCCAAACCCCTGAAGGTAAATTACGTTCAACGATAGTCGTCATCAATTAAGCCCATGCCGATCTTGGTGAATGCATCTCATGCGCCCACCGATCAATATTTTTCCAAATTAGTTTGGGGGCAACATGATTTACTGCTGCCGCCTCCTCAACTGCGGACACAATAATTTCTAAAGGCGCCTCATCTAGCAATGTTGCCACATGCGGAAAAATACTTTCCGGTAATTTTCCACATGCTAATGAATGAGATAAGTCGCTACTGTGAAGCTTAGTCTTATAACTAACGCTTGCAGTTTTACTGGCCATATCCAAGCCATGATGTTTTTTGCTGTGCTCTTGAGTGATGACATCCAAACCCAATAGGGACAGCAAGGAGAGCAATTTAGCGGCACCCAAATCCTTCAAAGTGCCTTTCTCTAAATGGTGGATAGTGGACCTTGAAAGACCGCAAAGCTTTGCCAACCGATCCTGGGATAAACCCAGATCAGCACGACGCTGCCCAACTTTGAGACCAATTTCGCGTAAGTTCATGAAGATATTATCCCATAAATTGTGTAATATATTACACATTATTTAAGTCTAATTAGCTAAAAAAGCTATATTGGGGCGCCCGGAAGGGCTTTCCCATTTCTAATCTTGTAAATAGGATCGCGTCTATTCACCTGATCCGAGGCCCAACTTACCCATAAGCGCCAATCAGGGTGTTTTTTGCGGAAATACCTATCAGCCTTCACGGCATTGATAAATGCTCTTATTTCTTGAAGAGCAGCCCATTCAGAAGCATTTTCTTGTAGCTCCTGCCACTGACGCTTTTTCCTCTCAATCTCGTCAGCCTTGTCTTGCTCGATCTTTCGCAAGCGCTCTCTCTCAAGTTCCCTCGCCTCCCTCTCAATCCGCTCAGCCCTACCCTTCACCATTAGGTCAGAGACTATTTCAGAGATTGCAGAGAGCCCCTCTTCAACCGATTTATTGGAGGAATCTTTCAGCATTCGCTCTGAATACGGATCTACATGACTAATCTTTAGTTCAAGCTTTCCACTAGCCGTGTAATTAATGCTAGCCATATAAGCCCTTCTGTGTCCGTCATAACTCATGTAGGAAGATTGGCGCCGTAGAGGTGGAATATGCCTAGTGGCAGTTTCATAAAAACTAAACTGGATAGACTCACCATCAATAACTAAAACTGGTCGGGAGCGGCTATTCGACCAACGCTGATAATTTTTAACCTCAGCACCTTTGCTCAAATACATATTGAGAATCGTTTGAAGAATTCTTTTTGCCCTGGGTACATTATCGGGAGATATCTGAGCATCAAACCCAAATGTAGACTCCCAACGCCCGAAGCGATTGGTTTTTGACTTATCCAAATCCTTAAAAGTTTCTTCAATTGCTGGATGAAATGATCGGCCCTGATAGATAGAAAATTCACCATCAGCTAGCGAAGAATCGGATGCCTCCACCGTTTCTGCAGCAGGTATAGGTTTAACCAAAGACTTAGCCTTAGCCGGCTTCTCCATTTTTTGAAGATTATCAAAGGTAGAAAACTCTGGCTCATCCCCATCATTCCAAGCATGAAGTAATGGCTTTTCAGGCACTGGCTTGCCTAACTCTTTTTTGATCCAATGGCCCATAGGTGGTTTAGGGACATCCGCAATCGAACACCATTTTGACAATGCACTATCAGCAACACCAAGTTGGCTAGAAACCTTAGAAATGGGGAGCGACCAAATTAAATCTAAGATTTCCTGTCTAGAGTATTTTTCCCTCATCTTAACCCCAGGCTTTAGTAAAAATTTAGCTTAAATCAGGAGTATGTTTATTTGTGCATTTCTGTGTTAGATTTACGTTATCAAAAGTTGCGATGTGTCAGGCGGACCCTTTTAATCCGTTGGTAGCGAGTTCGAATCTCGCCCGACCCACCAGCAATACTAAGCCTCGCTTCTGCGGGGCTTTTTTATTGCCAGCGATATCTTTTAAAACTGTCCTTTTTAGCCTGTTTTAGGATCATTTATTGGCTAGGGAATCCAATCCAAATCCAATAAAATAGCGAAATGCCAGCAAAGATTGTCACAACACATCAGCTTCGCCAAAACATCGTTTGCAACGCCATTGCCTCTGCTCGAATTGAAGGCATCGCCCTAGCAACGCAGTTTGAACAAAAACTTACTGACTATATAAACGGCAAAAAAAGTATCGCCCAATTAATAGAACAAACTAAGCAAAGTTATATTAAGAGCACAACCAAATGACGGTCAATTTAAATAAAAAAATTATCATAATTGCCGGACCCAATGGAGCCGGTAAAACTACCTTTGCCAAGAACTTCTTGCCACATGAAGCGCATACTTTTCGCTTTGTTAATGCTGATCTCATAGCTGCTGGTTTAGCGCCATTTAACCCAGAGTCTGTTTCATTCAAAGCAGCTCGATTGATGCTAAACGAATTAGATGAGTACACCAAATCAGGCGAAAGCTTTGCCTTTGAAACTACTCTATCTGGCACACATTATCTGCAACGTATTCAGGAGTGGAAAGATCTGGGGTACGTCATCAAACTCTGGTTTATTGCACTAAGTTCCTCTGAGTTAGCTATTTCACGTGTAAAAGAGAGGGTGGCACAAGGAGGGCACAACATCCCTGAAGAGGTCATTCGTAGGCGATATACCGCTGGCCTCGAGAATTTGCCCAAATATCAAAAAGTTGTAAAATCATGGATATTGTTAGATGGAGATAAAACTCCGCCCGAGCAAACAGACCAAGGTTAACCGTGACGATTCCAAGCAAAGATATACGTAATTCATCAGATCCTGATATTGCTGGATCCTACTACGCCATGCAACGTGCTGGACAAGCTGCAATAGACTTGGCAATTCAAACCAATACTGCAATCGTAACTACCGTTGATGGCAAGATTGTTCGGATCCCTGCTGCAGAACTCATCAAACAGCGTCAACTTACAGCCTAAACACCATTGGTCGCGAGTTCGAATCTCGCCCGACCCACCAGTAATACAAAAGCCTCTAGAGAAGTCTAGGGGCTTTTTCTTTTACCAATCAGCTTAATTAGCATTGTCCCTTCTCTATTGAAGCCTTAACTAGCATCTTGTTTTAATATCATGCTATAATGCATTCATGCTGCATGAATATAGGAGAATGCCATGGGCGCAGTGATAGATCATCAAGTTATTAAATCCATTGGATCCAGCGGGCAGATCTCGCTTGGCAAAGAGCATGCGGGACGTCAGGTATTAGTGGAAACGCCTGAACCTGGCGTTTGGGTGATTCGCACCGCCACAGTTATTCCCGACAATGAGCGTTGGGTACATACGCCAGCCATTAAAAAGGATTTATCAGCAGCCTTGGCCTGGGCACAAAAAACGCCGGCCAAAGCAACTGACCTTTCTAAACTAAAAACGGCTAAAGCTCATGGCGAGAAACGCAAAGCCTGAGCCCTTAGTTGAGCTTGATCTGAATAGCCCCATCTTCCAATCTACCTGGGAGAGTCTGGAGCCAACCGAGCAAGAGAAAGCCTTTGCCACTTTTGAGAAAATCACGCAATTGACCTGGAACCAGGTTTACCGCGACAAGGGATTGAAGTGGGAAAAGATTCATAGCATTCCTGTACCAAAAGATATTGATGCACTCTACTCATTTCGAGTTAGCAAATCAATCCGGGGCATTGGCTTCAGAGAAGATCATTTCCTAAGGGTTTTATTAATTGAACCAGATCATGATGCTGCTTATGGCAAAAAATAAACCGCCACACAAAAGCGTTGGTTACACCACTGTTGAGCAGATCTTCAATTCGCCTGATCCCGATATTGTTGGATCTTATTACGCCATGCAGCGTGCCGGTCAAGCGGCGATTGACCTAGCCATTAAACGAACACCGCAATCGTAACCATGGTTGATGGGAAGATCGTTCGGATCCCAGCTTCTGAGCTCATTAAAAAGCGCCAGCCTAGCGTCTAAGTGCCCTTGGTCGCGAGTTCGAATCTCGCCCGACCCACCAGTTATACAAAAGCCTCTAGAGAAATCTAGGGGCTTTTTCTTTAGATATAAAGAAAACCATAACTCTATATAAAATTCTTTAATGTCAAAAAAATACTCTAGCGAGCCTTTAAGGCGCCAATTTATTGTCAATAACGCTTTAGCATCTGCGCGTATTGAGGGATTTACGCCTTCAACAGAATTTGTTAAGAGTCTTTTAGACTACATTCAAGGCCATCGAAATATTGATGAATTGATAAAAATGGCTAAGACTCGTTATAAAAAAGAACTTTAAGTTTCTTGATCTAAATTTAGCAATTTTTTATCTTCAAAAATTCTTTGCTTGACAGATTTTTCTTCCATCTCATCTAAGAATGCAGTCTCTCGCAGGCGATAATCAATCGTAGGCATTGATAGTAATTTCGCCTTAAGTCCCTCTTGAATCCAAACGCGGTCCCGAATTTCACCGCGGGCGTATTTGGATATCGCGGCATCATTTAACTCTAAAAATAATGCCCTTACATCGCCAAAGTCATGAATCACAAAACGGTCTTCCCAACCATCTGGCAATGTTGGCAAGTCGGGACTAGCAGCATCTACATAGTATCCATACTCATCTTCAAACGGACTGCCCTGGCCAATTAGCGCAGCTATTTCGCCAGCGCGACCTGGATCATCCTTTGGGTACATGTCCACATCGATGGAGCGAACCATTTCATCCGGGGGATCCGCTTTCATCCCAAGCGCAGTCAAACTACCAATAATGACGTAGTCAGTATGGTTGGTGATCTTTTTGGCTTCGGTGAGTACGTGATGAATATGGCTCAGATTCACTGAACTTCTTTCATCAGAAAACTAAATGGTGAATTTTGGGCTAGTGCATGTGCTTGCGGAGCATCTCCACAAACCTCTCGCTCCATTTCGGAGGGGTCTGAATTTATCAGTCTTCTCCAAGAGTCTATATAGAAGCGACTACATAAATCCCGCTCTTCCCACTTTTGAATACGGCCTTCAGCTTGATGTAATACATCATTCCGGCGATCGGAGCGGAGCAAAACCAAGACGTGTTGATGCAACCTACTGAGCTTTTCATACTTCTCGGCATCAGCCTTACGAGCTAAAACACGCATAGGAATGGAGGGCTTTGACTTAATGCTTTGCATTGTTCAAGTATATATAGGAGGCTATAGAAGGGCAAGATTGGCAAAAAACCCTTCATACCATCAAGTTTTAAGCAAAACAGAGGCTTTCAGTTACGTAAAATAATCAGATAAACAGGAGGAAAGATGAAGTCCATTGTTAAAGATATTCGTAACTCTCCAGACCCCGACATTGCGGGCTCCTACTACGCCATGCGACGTGCTGGGCAAGCAGCAATTGACTTAGCAATTCAAACGAACACCGCAATCGTAACCATGGTTGATGGAAAAATAGTTCAGATCCCAGCTTCTGAGCTCATTAAAAAGCGCCAGCCTAGCGTCTAAGTATCCTTGGTCGCGAGTTCGAGTCTCGCCCGACCCACCAGCTATGCAAAAGCCACCTTCGGGTAGCTTTTTCTTTGGAATCTAGAAGCTTGGATTACGGAAGTTAATTTGGGGTAATGTATGCCTAATATTGCTTAATTTGGAGATGCAATAGTGCCATTCAAAAAATTACTGAGCATTACTTTGTTCGCCCTCTTGGCAGGATGTCAGAGCATGGGGTATCAGGAAGGCGCCGCCCCCGTGAATCCCGGCGGAGATGTCACCCTTACCTTTAATTGCACAAGTACGGTTTTTTTTGGACTTGTGAAAAGTGCCCAAGTTTATGTGGATGGCCTTAAAGTCTGTGTCATCCCCAATGCAGGTAATTGCACCGTAAACATACCTTCAGGAAAACATATTCTTAAGGTAGACGGCACAATGTCCGGCTCTTTCGGCGTATTTTCTCAAACCTATCAATTTGACAGCGGTAAAACCTATCGATTTGTTATTTCGCCAAATAGATCTGAAATGCTTTTAGAAGATCCTAGCGGCCCCGTAGGATTCATAGCTGAACCTACATACTACGAGCTCAATAAAACCGCTAACAGCAGCGATAACGGCGAGTTCACTATGAAACCAGCTGATTAGTCGTCAGTGATTGATTAGTCGCGAGTTCTAATCTCGCCCGACCTACTAGTTATAAAAAGGGATTACAGAAATGTGGCCCCTCTTCTGTTGATTGCTTGGAATGTGTCGGTAATTTGTGGTGGCAATAAGCGATCCGTTGGACCGTTGTTGCCTAGGATGGCAAACGACCAAATAAAAAACCACCCGAAGGTAGTTTTAGTATCTCTTGCTTGCCTGGGGCCACATCAAACAGGGCCTGCGATTCTTGGCAAATATTAATTTAACTTGCAGTTTTAAACCTCAAAGCTATCAATATCGTCTCTTAGGCGCACCAGCAAAAGATTGCTTCTTCTCAAGATGTCTAAATGTAATACGGCCTTTGCTCAAGTCATAAGCGGAGATCTCCAAAGAAACCTTATCTCCCGCCAATATACGGATGTGATTTTTTTTCATTTTCCCCGCTGTATAGGCAATAAGCTTATGGCCATTATCTAAAGTAATCCGATAACGAGAATCTGGCAGAATTTCATCAACCAGGCCTTCCATTTCAAGCAACTCTTCTTTTGCCATTTAACATCCTTTATAAAAATAAAAAGCCCAGTCATGCTGGGCTTTAGGCCAGGCAAATAATTTCCGCCTGGCATTTGCTTCTGATTTAAACAGGTTGAATATTGGATGCTAACTTGCCTTTAGGGCCAGTAGTAATATCAAAAGTCACTTTTTGACCTTCAGCTAAAGACTTAAATCCGCTGCTATTAATTGCTGAAAAATGGGCAAATAAATCTTCGCCACCGAGTTCAGGGGTAATAAAGCCGAAGCCTTTAGCGTCGTTAAACCATTTCACAATTCCGTTTGCCATATCTGACTATTCCTTAAAAAATATAAAAGGGGCTATGCCCCAAATGAGGCGAAAGTCAAGAATGGCGGGGGAGATGCTAAGAAGAACTATCGCAGAACTGCGGTATTAATTAATAGTACAACAACACTATTAGCTTGAAAATCGCTAAGTGTATTTTACTCTACTTTCGCTATAAAAGATTATTTATTTACAGATCACCCTTTAAAACAGCCATAGATAAAGGTAAAAGTGCCTTGGCAATCCGTTGGTCGCAAGTTCAAATATCGCCGGACCCACCAGTAATATCAAGCTCCAAATGAAGGTTCGGGGACTTTTTCTTTGGAGTTCCGCTAATATCCAATAACAGGCGTTCCTTTCCGCTAAATATCAACCCAAAAAGAACTTTAAAAATGAGTATGGACCCAAAAATACTAGCCTTTGATGTCTTTGGAACAGTAGTTGACTGGCATGGATCAATCGCGGCTGAAGCCAAAAGACTCAGCCTGCCAGTTGATCCCAATGAATTCGCTGCAGCATGGCGTAATGGTTATAAACCAGCAATGGCTAAGGTGCGCTCTGGAACTCTGCCATGGACAAAGATTGATGATTTACATCGTATGATTCTTGATGACATATTGAAGACATTCAACATTACCTCGCTGTCCGAATCACAAATACATGAATTTAATCTAGTTTGGCATCGCCTCAATCCCTGGCTAGATACAGTCGAAGGGCTGACAAGATTAAAAGGTAAATTTACTATCGTTACCTTATCTAATGGAAATCTTGGCCTGCTTGCAGATATGGCCAAGAATGCAGGACTTCCTTGGGACTTAATTCTTTCAGCTGAAGTATTTCGTCACTACAAGCCTGATCCAGAAACTTATTTAGGTGTCGCGGAGATTTTCAATGTCCTCCCCGAACAGGTGATGCTTGTGGCGGCTCACAAAGATGATCTTCTGTCAGCAAATGCCTGTGGACTTCAAACAGCTTTCATTGAAAGACCACTAGAGTTTGGCCCTAACTTCTCAAGGCAAGATTTGCATCGTGAAGAATTTACCACTTACCACGCCGAAGATCTTATGGACCTTGCAACACAATTGAATTGCTAATCCCAAATTATTGCAACAGGTATCAGGCAGTCGCTCAATCGCATATTCATCCAATAAGACCCAACCCGGGGATTACTTCAATATAGAACCACTCAATGCGGCTACTGAGTCCTGCAATATTGCCCATCCAAAATAGCTTTTATCCAGCACGCCTAGTGGATCAGCGGTGCATCAATCACTACACCCCAATTCTAGAAGCTAGACTTAAACTTGCAGGTGAACGACTGGCTCAGTTACTCAATAAAACCCTTCAATAGACTTCAAAGAGATGACAGCTGAGTTTTATTTAGTTCTATCCATTAATGCATCATAAATAGGTTCTTGTTTTAGCAAGACAGGGATGATGGAGCAAATCACACTAGTAATCAGCAGGGGAATAATTAAGCTAACTTTGCCACTCATCTCTATTGCGAGCAAAATTCCGGTAAGGGGCGCTCTAACGACTACTGTAAAAAATGCCGCCATTCCCACTAATGCAAAGGCAATGGGATCAAGTTGACCGAGTGCAAGATGGCTCAATATTGGGTTCATTGCAAGTACAAATAACACGCCAATACCAGAGCCCATCAACAGGATTGGTGAAAATATTCCGCCTGGCACTCCTGTGGAATAACTAATAGGCCCCAGAAAGAAACGGCCAAGTATCAAGAGCATGAGGGGCAGCAAGAAATAGCCTTTACTCAAGATGGATTGAACTTGTAAATCTCCTCCACCCACTAGATTTGGATAAAAATAAGCCAGTGACCCCACCCCAAAACCAATGATGAGCGCTTTGTTCACCGGAGAAATGCCAGAAAATGAATCGGTAATATTTAAGGCGCCAATAATCGTTCGACTATACAGAGTGGCTATGAAACTCAATAGCACTGCAAATACACCATAGCAATACAGACTAAAGCCAGAATCTGGCAACAGGTCACCAACTACAAATTCAATTGAATTTCCGAAGTAAGCTCGAAACACAATGACACCTGAAGCTACTGCAGCAATAGACACCATGAGTCTTTTAATGGAGATTTTTTTAGATATCTCCTCAAATGAGAATGCAATTCCCGATAGTGGCGCATTAAAAGCCACTGACAATCCTGCGCCAGCTACAGCGGTATATAAAAGTGATTGCTCAACCACTTTATGGCGGAATAATTTTCCACATTCGGAGCCAATAATGGCAGCCATCTGAACCGTTGGCCCCTCCCTGCCCAAAGCCATTCCAGATCCAATGGATAACAAGCCGCCAAAAAATTTAATTGGTAAGGCCCTAAACCTACTAGGTTTAGCTGCCCCGTGCATGACTGCCTCTACATGCTGAATACCACTACCGATTGTCGAAGGCTCTAACTGAACCAACATGCGAGCTATTCCTACACAGGAGCTAGTGATGAACCCCACTACGATAAATCCAGAAATGAACCATCCTGTATCGATGGTATGCAAATAGGCAATAAATGAAAGAAAGTGAATAGTGATGAAATTTAGTGCAGCTCTAAATGTGCCGCCCACTATGCCCACCAAAGCCCCTGCAAAGGCAGCCACCAACAACACCTTAAGAGTGTCGAATGGCGAATCAGGTAAATCTTCTGATTGAATGCTATTCATTATTCACAAAGCCCGGTCAAAAGCAGGCTTCCTGAAAAGAAACCAAATGGCTTCTTTTTTCCTTTTACAAACTCATCGATATTCAAATAATCAACAAAGGCTCCGCCACTACCTTCAGCCTTCTGCTCCCAAATTACTTTGTAGGAATTTTTCCCACCAATTGACGGAAATACTTTAGGATTATTAAGAGCATCCATTACGTCCCCAATCACCTCACCGGTACCCTTTATCACAGTAAACTTCTCCCCGACCCTTGGGCTATCTCGCAATACATCTAGAGAACCATCCGCCTTAATGTAGGCATCGCTCATCACTTGGCACTGGTAAAAATGAGGATCGGCATAGGCTTGCAATGGGGCGACTACTGCAGCCATAAAAAATAGAGTGGTTAAGCGATTCATAGTTTTATCTTTTGGCGACTGTTTAGAAATGAAAATTTGATGCGAATAGTTACACTCAGTCTACTAGAAATACAAAAGCCACCCGAGGGTGGCTTTTGTATTTTAGCTATATCAATCTTTGGGCTAAGTGGCCCTTAATGAAGGCGCTCTGCTGCAGGCAGAGCCACAGTCGCAGGATTATCCGTAAACAGCTCATTAGTACTGAGTCCCGAAGCAAAGAGTTGGGCTAGCTCAGGCGGAATGTTCTCATTGGCACAATAAATTCCTCTTTGGCAGCCAAACTTTAGAACAATCAACCCTACAGCCGCAAGCCTCTTTAAATGAAAATCCAGCGTCCCTGAGTCCACTCCAAATCTATCAATGATTTCCTTTGGTCTAACCCCGGCTTTTCCGGAACGATAGATGGACATGAATACCTTAAATCTAGTCTCGTGACCAAGAGCTTCAAAAATCGGCAAGTAAAGAGAGATTTCCATATATTTATCCCCAAACATTCAGAACGAAGATCTAGACTCTTGAACTAGTTTGATGTGCCAGTGGTGAAATCCAAGATAGGTTGTGATTGGCCATGAAAATCGCGCATAGCAACGACATGCATCGACTCCCCTACCTCTGCCACCTCTTCTCTCGCTTCATATTTAATGAGTCGGATTTCTTTGGACAGGCTTTCAGACTTCGGATTCAAATACTCAGGAATTTGATGCGGATTATTTGGATTAGCGCGAACAGCGTCATCCCCGCTCAATTGGATGTTCGTTGCGGCAATCGCCACAGAACCAAATACGAGCAATACCAGCATCAACATAGCAACGAGCTGGTGGCGACCAAAAATAGAAGTTGATAGCATGGTGGATCTCCGAAAAATTGAACTTGGACCATCCTAAGGGCGCCACTATCTCTTAGCCATAGCACTTTAGCTCTAGTCACTCAATTGACACAATTACCCGCAACTTAAATCTCAGGAAAACCCTTAAATTAGCGAGCCAATCAGGGTCTAGCAAAAGATTATTGATCTTGGTCAAGTGTTTATATAGAGCTAAAGTACTAGAAATAGAAAGATAATAGATGTCACAATCATTCTAGATAAAAACACACCCCAAATAGGCCAAGAATAAGGGTCGCCATGCATTCTGTTTCATTGTTAATCGTTGACGATCATCCGGTTTATCGGGATGCACTTCACCAGTTTTTAACCCGCAAATTTTTCTCATCAGGCAATCAGGTCTTTTCTGCAAATTCCATCACAGAAGGCTTGCAAATTGTCCGCTCCCAAAAATCCAGTTGGATCATCCTCTTAGATCTTCTTATTCCAGACTCTGAAAATCAGCTCTTTGGTATCAAAGAATTCAAAAAGCTGGATGAGGTGGTTGCAATTGCAGCCATTTCTGGTCTTGAAGAGGAAAACTTAGAAAAAGAATGTCTCGAAGCGGGCTGCAGTATCTTCATACCTAAAAGCAGCGATACCTCATACATCTATGAAAGCCTTTGTAATTTAATGGGCTTAAGCTCTGAAAATTCTAAGCTGGAGCCGCTTACCGATCGACAAAAACAAATACTGACCCATATTTCTAATGGTGACTCAAATAAGATGATCGCCTACTCCCTGAATATTAGCGAGCAGACTGTAAAGATCCATTTAGGCGATATCTTTAAGAAAATTAAAGTATTTAATCGCACTCAGGCAGTCATCAAAGCCAAAGAAAATGGATGGGTCTAGGACATGGATGCCTTCTCCATTCAAAACAACGACGAGCTACTACTAGAAGAAAAGTACCAGTTTCTTGAGACGGCTTCAAAAACGAATACTGCCGGTACGATCATCGGCCCTTTACTCACTGGAATCTTAGTTTTTCAGGAGGCTGATTTAACAGCGATTCTAATTTGGCTGATCTCTATGTTCATCTGCGTAGGATTCAGAGCCTACATGGTCTTTGTCAAAAATAAAGACCAAAGCCAATCAACGAAACGTAAGATTCTCAACTTAAATGTGGGTGTTTTTTCTGTGACAGCATGCTGGGGTCTTGGATGGCTCATAGTTACACCAACATTGCCATTTAACCTGCAATGTCTTTATCTCCTCATGAGTTCAACAGCAGTCTTTGTTGGGCTTTATGGCTACTCAATTCATCGATCAACATTCTTATGCTTTGCAGCACCGATCTTTATTGGCCAATTCATCATCTCCCTCATTCCTCCGTTTATGTTTCCGTGGCCCATTCTGATGGGTGAATTTGCGTTTTCTTTATATGCTGTCAAGATGGCCTCATATTTTTCTAAATCATGGGTCAAAACAGTTAGCCTACAAATTCAAAATCAGACCCTAAATAAGGAACTTGAATCTGAGCGTAATGTTGCAATCGCTGCAAATATTGCTAAATCAAAATTTATTGCTACTGCTAGTCACGATTTACGACAACCTCTTCATGCCGTCAATATTTATCTTGATTTGTTTGAGCCAAACAAGCTAAGCCAAAAAGAAAAAATTAACTTCCTACAAATCAGAAAAAGCATTCAAACCTTAAACTCGATGTTTAAGTCGCTACTAGATTTAAGTAAGCTGGATGCAAATAGCTCGGACAACCTTGAAAAGTCATTCGAACTAATAGAACTTGCGGGATTTTTATCTAATACCTACACCCCCATTGCAAAAAATAAGAATTTAGTTCTGCAGTTTGATTTTATGAATATGGGGATTAATGGAGATAAGCTGCTATTGCAACAGCTGCTCGGAAATTTAATCTCCAACGCCATCCAATACACAGCTTCTGGAACAATATCCATCAAGCTATCCCCCCAAAATGATCATCTTCATATTTTGATTGAAGATACAGGCTGCGGAATTGAACCAGCTCTACTAGATAAAATATTTGATGAATTTTTTAGAGTAGACAGCACCAGAAATATGCACGATGGTCTAGGTCTGGGCCTATCTATTGTTAAAAGGCTTTGCAAGATATCGGGTACTGAGCTCGCCGTTAAATCTACCCCGGGCGTTGGCACTACATTCACACTGCAAACTCAATATTTAGCTCTAGCCATGCATGATGGTGCGGAATCCTCCACTCAAAATATACTGCATGATCACCAGAATCCTCAAGAGTCGCTCTGGGAAACCAAAACCATCGCCGTATTCGAAGATGATCACACTATTTTTGAGGCCTACAAGCAAGCCTTAACCCAGAATGGCTTTGCCGTTCTCTCGTTGCCTGAAAACAGCCAAGACTTAATGAAACAGCTAGCAAACATTAATCATATTGATTGCATCCTGAGTGACTACCGCCTTGAAACTACGACGGGCGATTTGATTATTCAACAACTGAGAGACAGTTTTGGCGTAGATATACCAGCCATCATCATTACAGCCGATACATCACCGCAGCATATTCAACTCTTCAAGGAGCTTGATATTGAAGTGCTCTATAAGCCAATTGGATATAGCGATATTGTTAATGCCATTAAATTACTTTTAACCAAATAATTCATAAGAAAATAGAAGATATCAAATGAAATTTATCCAATACAGTCTCATCGCATTCATAGCCCCTCTATTGTGCTTAGGGAATGCGCATGCCCAATCCAAAACAAACCCTTGGGAAGGCGCCTACGGACAAGTAGGTTTAATTGGATATGAGAGCTATATCCCCAAAGGAATAGGCGGAACAACTACAGCGGGCGGTGTCACCTACCCCAATACCTCAACGGCAAACCATGCTAATGGTCCTGCGGCAAATATCGGCATTGGCTATAACTTTGATATCGGTAAAAACTACTTACTGGGTATTGGTGCAGCACTATACCCAGGACATTCTAGATCTGCTAGCTCAACTCTGGTAACAACTACACCTGCGGGGGCATCAGTGAAAACCGGCACGTACGATGTTTCCAACACCTTTAGCCTCTCCCTAATCCCAGGGTATGTGATTAATGAAACACGCTTAGTCTATGCAAAGATAGGTTACGCAGGATCAACTATCAATGCTAATTCGCCTGGAAACTACCCCCAGCAATCTAACCGAGTAAATGGAACGGTTTATGGTATTGGCTATAAGCAATTCATCACAGGATCAATTTATGCCTTTGGTGAAGGCAACTACGCCGTGAATCGAGCAAAGGCAATCACCGTACTTACAGATAGCGGCGCCACCGTAAAATCGACTGCCGATGCCACTGGTTATGACATTATCTTTGGAGTTGGCTACCACTTCTAGAGCCAAACTAACTGAAAAAAAACCACCCCGAAGGGTGGTTATCAATATTCAAAAAACCGTCATGGAAATTTGAATAGCTACTGGAACTCTTTTATAAAAGCAATCGTTAAGAGGAATCTTGATCCAGATCAATAATTCACTAGCGCTAGAACTAAAGTACTAGTCTTGATGCGCGCAAACCTTACCCAGCGCATCCGTCTTGCCTATCGATATCTTTAGAACATCATCAGAATCAATCCGACTTAGCGCTGATGCGCTTGCAAGACCAAAAAAGAATGCCACAACTGCTACAACTAAATTTGTACTAAGTTTTTTCACTGTAATGCCCTTTTGTAAATAAATTATTAAAGCTAATTCTTTTTAGCCAGCGAGATCTTAATCGAAGAATCTCTATAAATTATTCAAAATTGGTCACCCTAGAACAAAAGTATTAGGCAAGAAACAAAGCATTTAGAACTAAAGTTTTATATCGCAATTATTTTGGCATCTTATGATGAATCATCATTTAGTCATCAATGAAAGGAATGCCAAATGCATGCAAAAAAAGAGCCTAGTCAGACGCTAAATATAATCAGAATCATGAATCACCCTCGCCATCATGAGTTAACTAGAATTCTTGAATTAACAACTCAGAAAAGTGCTCAGCAAGAAATGGTGTCAGCGAATCAAGTCAAGACTGTTGATATGAACTTAACCGCTTTAGCTTAACCCACCTCATTCAAGCAAATGATAGGCCAACCAGATTATTTCTTATTTATTGAGCGCGGCGTAATTCATCTACATAACTAGGCTCAGAATGCAATACGTTGGTAGTGCCGGCCTTTGCCACTTGCCCGGGAACCTCGTGCCCCACAATCTTTGGTAGTTCTCTTGCTAGTTGTATTAACTTAGGAATATTCATACCGGTGTCATAACCCATCGCATCAAGCATATGGATCGCATCCTCACTAGATATATTGCCGCTAGCTCCAGGCGCGTATGGGCATCCGCCCAGGCCACCTAGCGAACCATCAAAGCGAACAATACCAGACTGTACTGCAGCTAAGACATTGGCTAAGCCCATGCCTCTGGTGTTGTGGAAGTGCAATGTCAGTTGTAGATTTGAGAATTGCTTCTGCAATGAGTCGCACATTCTCTTTACTTGATCAGGATTTGCCATGCCCGTGGTGTCGCAGATTGTTACACCTCTTACACCGAGGTCTGCAAAACGTTTTGTAAATCCTTCAACCACCACTTGAGAAACCTCCCCTTCCATGGGGCAGCCAAAACTGGTGGAGAAGGAAACATTAATAGGCGTTCTGCCATCAACATACTTAATTACTTCAGCCAATCCAGCAAAGCTCTTTTCTCGACCCATTCGTAGGTTGGCTAAGTTATGAGTCTCTGAAGTGGACATCACGAGATTAAATTCATCGGCCTTAGATTCCAGGGCGCGCTCGGCACCTCTTAAATTGGGGACTAAGACGGTGTACTCCACTCCAGGTACGCGCTTAATGCGCCCCATCACTTCCTCAGCATCTCGTAGCATCGGAATAGCTTTGGGAGAAGTAAATGAGGTCACCTCAATTTTGGCAAAGCCACACTCACTGAGCGCATCAACCAGCTTTACCTTATCGTCCGTTGGTACAAAGTTGGGCTCAATCTGAAAGCCATCCCGCATTACGACGTCATTGAAATAAATTCTGGTCATGGTTTTATCTTTATTTAGTAAATGCAATGCCGCGCTCTTTTAAAGAGGCGACCTGATCATCACTCAAACCAATGCTTTTGAGTATTTCATCGGTATTTTGTCCAATATCAGGCGCAAGAGTCTTAATGGATCCCGGTGTACGCGATAACTTCGGAATCACGCCCGGTACATCCAACTTCGTGCCATCTTGCATCTGGATCGTTTGAATATTTTCACGGGCTTTGTAGTGTGGATCGCTTGCGATATCAGCAACGGTATAAATTTTTCCAGCTGGTACAGATACAGAATCCAGTGCTTCCAAAGCTTTGGTAGTACTCACTGTTTTAGCCCACTCACCGATAGCTTGATCAAGCTCAGCCACTCGTTTGACGCGACCATCATTGGTTTCCAGCTGGGGGTCATTGCCTAAATCTTCGCGCCCAATCACTGTCATCAGGCGCTTGAAGATGCTATCACCATTGCCAGCAACCAATACATAGCCGCCATCAGCGCACTGGTAGGCATTGGTTGGGGCAATACCAGGCAAAGCGCTACCAGCCGCTTGGCGCACCTCACCAAATGCGCTGTATTCAGGCAACAGGCTTTCCATGCAATTAAAGACTGCCTCATACAATGCAATATCAATAATCTGACCCTTGCCACTGTTATGGCGTTCTTGCAGAGCTAGCAAGATACCAATCACACCATGCAAAGACGCTAAAGTGTCACCGATGCTGATACCAACGCGCACCGGTACTCTGCCAGGTTCAGCAGTGAGATGTCGCAAACCGCCCATAGCTTCCGCAACCACACCAAATCCTGGTTTATCTCTGTATGGACCAGTCTGACCATAACCGCTGATACGAAGAACAATTAACTTGGGATTGAGTTGAAGTAATTTTTCTGGATCAAGACCCCAGCCCTCCAATGTTCCAGGACGAAAGTTTTCGATTAATACATCCGCCTCTTTTACCAGTGTCCTGACAATATCTTGAGCTTCTGATTTTCTTAAATCCAGGGAAAGTGATTTCTTATTGCGTGACTGCACTTGCCACCAGACTGAAGTGCCATCTTTAAGAAGGCGCCACTTGCGCAATGCATCGCCCTCTTTGGGTGGTTCGATCTTGATAACATCCGCACCAAAATCAGCCAAGGTCTTAGCAGCAAATGGCCCGGCGATGAGCTGCCCCATCTCCACGACTTTTAACTTTGATAATGGCTCCATCAAATCCCCTGAAATATGCTTTTGTGCCCTAAGTGGGTACTTTAAATCAATCAGCAATTGATCTAATAAAAGTCCATTTTCTTAGCCTAAAACACAGCTCTTTTTAAGGTGGGTGTTACTCAATCTTTCCAGGTGGGATGTTTTTGCATCACTGAATCGAATAAATCAGATTCAAGCTGCTGATTGAGCCATTTTTTGACTGCGGGTATAGGGAGTTGCTCAAACCTCTTGGAGTCAACCATTGAAAACTGCCTAATAAATGGGAAGATGGCCACATCCACCCAAGTTAATCTACCCCCCATTAGGTATTGGAAGTTTTGCAGCACCTGCTCCATAGGAATCAACATGACTTGCAATACTTCATCGAGAACTGCTTCTGGATCTAGCTCTGGGAATCGATTAGGGTATTTGTATTGATCCAATAGAGTCTTAAATGGGCCATCATTTTTTTCAATCCAAGAATTGGCAATAGACTCATCAACCTCTTTCCACCCATGCGGGTCAGACTGTTGCAATGCCCAGTGCAAGATATCCAGGCTTTGATCTATTACGAGATTATCCATCCGTAAAACAGGGACCGTTCCCTTGGGAGAGAGTTGCAACATCGATTGCGGTTTATTGCGTAACTCAATCTCTCGGTGTTCAACCTGAATACCCGCATACTTCAATGCCATGCGGGCTCGCATGGCATAGGGACATCTTCGATAAGAATACAAAGTGGGTGTCATGCAAGCACTTTACTCCTAGCATTTAATATGCCACTCGTTGCCAGCCACTTGGACAGGCCTGTGTCTGTGGATAGTACAGTCCATTTTCAGGGCAATAGGCAGCAGCTTGTGGTTGCGGTGGATAAACATATTGCGGGGCGTAATAAACGCGCGGAGGTCTGTAGTACGCATTGGCAACAGCCACTCCAGCCACAGCACCAACCGCAAAAGGCGCCCAGCCGCCACGCCAACCGCCATATCCACCATACCAACCCCTACCACCATGAGCACTGGCTGAGCTGGCCACCCCTGCAAGCATGACACCTGTAAGCAGGCATATTAGTATTTTTTTCATATAGACCCCCATTCATAAAGGCATTAAGCCTTTTCTTACATAACGGATCAGCTTTAAGGTGGGTTGACGCTATCAAATTAAATACTTTTGTAAGCATTAATAGGCAGGTCTTAAGGGAGTTTTTTCTTCCTACAAGCATCAGAGCAGTATTTGACCGATTCCCAATTTTTGGCCCAGGATTTTCTCCAGGTCATTTCTTTTTTGCAGGCAACACAAATCTTACTTGGGAGAGCGCTTTTGTTTCCCTTAAACGTTATCTTCATGAGTGTTTTTATAGCGCGTCGAGCTGATTCAGAATCTTTTGGGCATGCAGCACAATTTCTTTTTGATCTTCATCACTAATTCTTTTGAGGTTGGCCGTCATTAACTTAGTACGTGGGCTCGCTTCAAATTGAGCACGATGCTTGATCAAAAAGTTCCAATACAAAGTTGTGACGGGGCATGCCTCTTCCCCATAGCGTATCTCAGGCTTGTATTTACATGAGCCACAATAATTGCTCATGCGTCTGATGTATGCGCCACTGGCGATATAAGGCTTACTGGTAAACCGTCCGCCATTCGCAAATAAGGCCATCCCAGCCGTATTAGGTAACTCCACCCACTCAATCGCATCTACGTAAATTGCTAGATACCAGTCACACACTTCTTGAGGCAGAATTTCAGCTAGAAGTGCAAAGTTTCCGGTCACCATTAAACGCTGAATATGGTGCGCATAACCATATTGCAGTGTTTGACCAATAGCATCTTGCATACAAGCCATCTGGGTCTGCCCAGTCCAATACCATTTGGGTAATGGGCGCTGATGTTGATAGTAGTTATCTTGTGCCATTTTTGGCATGTCAAGGTAATACATGCCCCGGACAAATTCTCGCCAGCCTAATATTTGTCGAATGAAACCCTCGATTGTTGATAGATCCAAGGCATACTTTTTCCAAGCAATGATGACCGCATCAATCACCTCACGAGGATTTACTAGCTTTAGGTTTAATGCGCTCGACAAAATAGAGTGCCATCCAAAGGGGGTATCCGTCCACATAGCATCTTGATACACACCAAAATTTCTGAGGCGGAATTCGACAAAATACTCCAGAGCTTGGAGAGCCTGGCTTCTGGTAACGGGCCAGTTAAATGACTCCAGAGATCCAGGATGATCTGGGTAAGTCTTTGTAACGAATGCCAATACTTCCTTGGTAATCACATCTACTTCAAACGCCGCAGGGGCATCGATGATGCCAGGTCCCTTTTTCGGATAGGGCTTGCGATTATCTTGATCGAAGTTCCACTGACCACCCTCGGGGTTACCTTCAGCGTCTATTAATACCTGGTGCTTCTTACGCATTAGGCGGTAAAAGTACTCCAGCCGGAGTTCTTTCTTGTTTGCCGTCCACTCCACAAACTCTTGTCGCGAGCAATAGAAATGCTCATCCTCAAGCATTACCAGCTCAATATTGAGTTCTTTTGCTAATGCCTCAATCGCCTGCTTGAGACGCCATTCACCAGGTTCAATACAAACTAAATGCTTTATCTTCTTTTGCAGAATATGCTCTTTGAGAACCTCGACAATAGGCAGATGAGAGCCTTGAACGTAAGTCAGCGTGTATTCCAGCTTTTTCAGCTCAACTGCAAAGTGACGCATTGCCGAGAGAAATAAAGCAATTTTGGCTTTGTGCGACCAAACATACTGAGCCTCATTAGCCGACTCAATCATGATGATTTCATCTACTAGAGGATCAAAGTCTCGTAATGCGGCGCTCTGCAAATCGAGCTGATCCCCTAAAATCAGAACTAAGCGTTTAGGCTCCGTGGCTTGCTGCTTGATTTGCTGCTTGATTTGCCGCTTCATTTATTTTTGTATTGAGTGGGGCAATAGGCTCGAGTCACATCTTCACTGCGCAAGGCGCTATGTTTTGTGGCTCTTCCAGTTACCCGCTTGCGCCAAAGCTCAAAGGAGCTCCGTTTCAGCTCTTTACGCATAATGGCTATCACCTGAGGCTCACCTAGGCCAAAGGTTTTCTCAATGGCATCAAATGGCGTGCGATCCTCCCAGGCCATTTCAATGAGGCGAGATAAATCGGGTTCTGCGAGGGTCTTGGGGGCTGGTTTTGGCACTCTGCAAGTTTAAGACTTATTCAATAAACTAGCTTGAGCCCATGATTGGAAAAATTCGTCAAAAACTGATTTCTCAAGAGATTCCGGCCATACAAAAGCCGGTGGCAATCATTTGCCCTATCTGTGATCGACCCATCCCAGATTCCCAGAAGGATGCCCACCACCTCATCCCCAAATCTAAGGGCGGGAAGACAACCGAATACCTTCATCGTATTTGCCACAAGCAAATACATGCCTTGTTTACCGAATCCGAGTTAGACCAGCAATACCATCATGCCCAGATCCTAAGAGAACACCCGGAGATGAAGAAATTTATTCAATGGGTAAAAGGCAAGCCCAATTCTTTTTATGAAAAAACCCGCAAGAGCACGCGCTTGAAAGGCTCTAGTTAAGTATTTACCTTGCCCTATTTAAGTGCATTAAAGAGTCTAATAGACTTATTAGCGACTCAAGAACCTTTTCTTAAAAGGCTGTCGAAGAGATTTCAATAAAAACCCCTCTTTGGTGCATGAGTTTTCGAGCTTGTGCAAACCTAAATATCGTTCTAATTATTAAAACCTAAGATACGTTATGCGTATAAAAATTACAAAGAGCCTGGTATTGCCGGCCCAAATACTCGAGACCGAAAGCATTCCTGAGGCCCTCTTTCCTGAGGGGGATTATCTTGCCAACCTCACCCCTGATGGGAAGATTGAGGTGATCAATACACGGAAAATAAAAGCCCTTTTTTCCTTCTCGCAATTTAGAGAAAGAATCTCGCTAGGCGAATTTATTGTGATGGAGGCTTGAGATCGGATTTCAGCGGGATAAATCCAGACTTACTACTACCGCCGTCATTGCAGAAACAGATTCAAATGCTTTGGAATTAACGCCACTAGTATCAACATCCTCCCAGTTGAACTCCAAGGAGAAATGGGCAGACTCGACAATCAGCTCATAACTGGTAGACACCTTATTGCCCTCAACTCCTTTAGGCTCATCACTCACAGGAACGCGTAAAGACTCGATCGCAGCAATTAATGTACTCACTTCGTTACCCGTTAACTCTCGGGTACGCAGCACATCATCTGTGCGCTTAATAGAAATCTTAGAGACCTCGTCAATCGTCACCTCGTATTGATTAAGCCCTAAATCTTCCCAAACAGTTAATTCCAGAGCAATCGGATATGTTTTCATCAATCTACCTCGTCAACATGGGGTTCGTCAAAATGCGTCTTTTGAGGTCGGGGCTTTACTGCTAGCCGAGTCCATTTACTTTGATGGATTCGGTAATCGCAATCCTCAGCATGATTCTCTAGCAAACCAAAAATGATGGTGGTGGGAATTTTGCAATGAAGGCAGCGATAAGCATGCTGATGCTCTTCAATCTTCTCTTGGGGGTAGTCGATATAAAACGGTTTCATTTGAGTCCCCCTTTTTTTATAACTAGATCAAGTTAATAAAACCATCTTACACCTGTGCTTTATTAAAGTGGGATTCATTTAAAGGTATTTAACTAGCCCTCAAGCTCACCTTCCCATTTAGAGATAACGGCCGTTGCCAAGCCATTACCCAATACATTGGTTGCTGAACGCGCCATATCCAAGAAGTGATCTACCCCAAGGATCAATAGGACGCCTGCTTCTGGCAAGTTAAATTGGGATAGGGTTGCGGCAATAACTACCAATGAGGCTCGCGGTACACCTGCTATCCCCTTTGAGGTGATCATTAACACTAGCAACATCAAGAGCTGCTGGCTGAGCTCCATCTCAATACCGTAGACCTGCGCAATAAAGATGGCAGCAAATGTGCAATACATCATCGACCCATCTAAGTTAAAGGAATATCCCACCGGCAAAACAAAAGAAGCAATATTGTTTTTACAGCCAAAACGCTCCACTCTCTCTAGAGTCATTGGATAAGCTGCTTCTGAACTCGCAGTTGTAAACGCAAGTAAAGCCGGTTCACGCAACATCTTCACTAAAGCCCATGTGCGATTTTTTAATACCAAGGAACTAATCAGAATGATGACGATCCACAAGGTGAAAATAGCAGCATAAAAACTCAGCATGAATTTTCCGTAGGTCATCAATATGCTGACACCATTTTCCGCAATGACGGATGAAACTGCCGAGAAGACTGCGATAGGAGCCATCTTCATTACTGCAGTCGTAATCTTGAGCATGATGTGGGAGAGCATATCCAGATTACGAATGAACTCATCTGCTCTAGCCCCCATGCCTGCTGCGCCAACACCAAAGAAAACAGCAAAAACTACGATCTGTAAGATCTCATTTTTAGCCATCGCATCAAAGATGCTGACCGGGAAAATATGTCTCACAAAATCTGGAAAATTAAGGCTCGCTTTATTTAATCCAGTATTGGCTGCAATCTCCGGCAGAGTTAATTCCACGCCAATACCCGGATGCAGAATATTGACCATGACCAAGCCCAACAATAAAGAAACCAGCGACATGGAAATAAACCAAGAGAAGGTTTTTAAACCCACTCTACCGATAGTCGAGGCATCACCCATTTTGGCTATACCAACAACCAAGGTGGCAAATACCAAGGGAGCGATGATCATCTTGATCAAACGCAAAAAGACATCCGTCAAGATTGAAATGTAAAGGACGTACTGATCGGGGAAAGAAGTTCCTGCACCGTATAAGTTGACGAGGTAGCCAACCAAGACACCCAAGACCATCGCCCCTAGAATAAAGTGAGTTAGCTTTTTAGAGTTCATGGATGGCCTAATTAATGAGGGGAACAGAAAGATTCTACCTACCTTTAGGCCCGCTAGGCATCAATCAAGACTGAAAAAGTTGATAATGAGTGATTGAACATACTTCATGGAAGATAAATATGCTGCCCTGCATCGAATTGGAAACCAGCCCAAATCCAACAGCTGCCGTTATCTGGTTGCATGGTCTTGGAGCCGACGGCAATGATTTTGTACCCATCATTCCTGAATTAAAGCTAGCTGGATGCCCTGGCGTTCGCTTTGTATTTCCGAGCGCCCCAAGCATGCCCGTCACCGTCAATGGCGGTTACGTTATGCCAGCCTGGTATGACATCATTGGCAGAAACCTGATGGATCAAGAAGATGCGGCAGGCATTCAAAAATCAGCAGCAGCGATTGTTCAGTTAATCGAAAATGAGGCTGAGCGCGGGATTGCCTATGACAAGATTGTTTTGGCTGGCTTTTCTCAAGGGTGCGCAATGGCCTTGCATATTGGCTTACGCTTTCCACACAAGCTTGCTGGCATTATTGCCCTATCAGGCTACCTACCCTTAGCAATGACTGCCAATATTGAAAAGCATACTGCCAATGCTAAGACACCGGTCTTTATGGCACATGGTACTTACGATCCCGTAGTTGCTCTTGATCGCGCCCAAGCATCGCATGCCTTACTAGAACAAATGAGTTATCCAGTAGATTGGAATGAATACCCCATGGAACACTCCGTTAATCATGAAGAGCTCATGGATATCTCGCGCTTCTTGCAAGAAGTATTGGCGGCTAAATAAGCCCATCCGCTATTAACTTGATGCTGGCAATCAACAAAAAGAATCTCACTGTTCGGTAATACCATTTCATTGAGATTCTTTTGGCTAAGTAAAAGCCAAAGTAGACACCTACTGGTGCGCAAGGTAACAAGATGATGGAAGTTGCCAGCTGCTGGAAGTTCAGCAGATTCAAATAGGCGTAAGGGCCTAGCTTCCCAAAATTAATGATCGTGAAAAAGACTCCTAGGGTCGAGGTGTACACCATCGGCAAAAGTTTTTCTCTGAGCATATACACCGTTATCGGCGGCCCACCAATATGCGCTACAAAAGAAGTGAAGCCAGACGTTAAGCCCATTACGCGCCCAAGCCAAGGATAAGACTTAGTCTCCTTTAAATCCATGCGTGACATGGCAAGATTCTGAATCAAAAAGAGTAGGGTAAAAATACCAATCGACAGAGTTAATACCTGAGGCGTGATGGCAGTAAAGAAAATCATTCCCAACAGAAGACCTGCTATGGCTGGCGGAATAACAATCTTCAGAATGTCCCAGTTCGCATTCTGAATGTATCGACGCAAACCCACTAAATCAATCACAATTAAGAGTGGCAACATAATTGCTAAAGCTTCATTAATTGGAGCCTGGCTAGCCATCAAAGGTAGTGAGAGGGTGCCAAGCCCGGCCCCAAAGCCGCTTTTAGATATACCTAGAATGGTGACGCTGATGACTGCACATACAAAAAAAGCAAGTGAGTGTGCGTTGAAAGATTGCACCAAGGAGGTAAAGAGTAAATCAAGCATCCAGCGATTTTACCAAGCTATGAATAGGTAGGCAGCGGCTACAGCCATAAAGCCTGTGGCTAGCCATCCGAAAATCCTCATACTCAAAGAGGCGACATGAGCCCCCATCACTGACTGTTTTGATGACAAAACCATAATGGCCACCATGAGTGGTACAGCGACGATTCCATTGATTACCGCACTCCAAAATAAGGCCTTCATAGGGCTAATGGGTGAGTATTGAATCGCCAGAGCAATCAACACGCTCAGAGCAATGATGGCGTAAAACTTGCTTGCTTGAGCAGCGCTATCCTCCAAGCTAGAGCGCCAGCCAAATACCTCTGACAAAGCATAGGCAGCCGAGCCAGCAAGAACAGGCACTCCCATCAGCCCGACGCCCAAGATCCCCAGCGCAAAAAGCAGAAAGGTAAACTCGCCGGCGAGAGGTCTCAGTGCTGATGCAGCTTGAGCAGCAGTATTGATGTCACGTATACCAGCAGCATAGAGAGTCACTGCCGTAGCGAGAATAATGCAGTACGCAGCCACATTGGAGTACAGCATACCGCTCCACGTATCCCAATGAATTCTTCTGAGTTCTGAAGTGATCACCTCGGGATTTTTCTGTTCAAGCAGACTGGGCTGACCACGCAAGTTCATATCCTCGACCTCCTGAGAAGATTGCCAAAAAAATAAATAAGGGCTAATGGTGGTGCCAAAGATCCCGACCACCACTGCAGCCGAATCTGCACTCCAAGTCAACTGAGGAAAGAAGGTGCTCCAGATGACATCGCCCCAAGAAATATGCACCGTAAAAAGGACGGCACCATACGCCAGTAGAGAAAGTGATAACCACTTCAAAAAGAAAACATAGTGGCGATAAGGAATCAGTATCTGCAAAACCAAAGTCAACAATACAAAGAGGCCGGTCATGATATGCCAATTAATACCCGTAACCAACTGTGCTACCTCACCCATCGCAGCAATATCTGCAGCGATATTGAGAACATTTGCAATCAATAGCAGCAACACTAGAGAAACCAATACAACTGGCGGAAAAGCCAACTTAATATTGGCAGATAAACCACGGCCAGTCACCCTACCGATACGAGCGCATAAGACTTGAATTGTCGACATCAAAGGATATGCAAAGGGCATTGTCCAAAGCATATTTAAACCAAATTGCGCACCCGCTTGAGAATAAGTGACGATCCCACTTGGATCATCATCCGCTACACCCGTCACCAATCCCGGACCTACCCGAGATAAAGGATGTTGCTTAATGCGGACCCAGATTTCCGAGAGATTCATATGGGTTTCGGTGAGAAGATCATCCTTTGAGTGTAGTCTTTAATAGGATATTCGGGAGGATCGGCTCAAAAGATAAGGGCTCATACAGAGCCCTTATGCTGATTGATTTAACTATCAAAGTTTCTTACTAAAACTATATTGAGCAAATGCTTGCTCAGCCACATTAAACCACTGCGCTTCCATGTTTCTAAATGCACGGTAGTCCTCAAAAATCTTTTTGAATTGCGGATTCTTGGCAGACTCCTCTGCATAGGTTTCTTGACTTGCTTTAAAGCACGCATCTAGGATAGAAGTATTGAACTTACGAAGTACGGCACCGTTTTGCAGGAGGCGTTGCAATGCAGGTGGATTAAGCGCATCGTACTTTGCGCACATATCGGTATGCGCTTCGAAACAAGCTGCCTCCCATGCTGCTTGATAGGCAGGCGGCAAAGAATCCCACTGCTTTTTATTGACCAAGAAAGAAAGTCCAGCGGCACCCTCCCAGAAAGCTGGGTAGTAGTAATTCTTGGCAACCTTTGCTAGGCCTAGCTTTTCATCATCATAGGGTCCAACAAATTCTGCAGCGTCAATCGTGCCCTTTTCCAGCGCCGAATAAATCTCACCAGCTGGAAGCTGCTGTGGCACTACACCGAGTTTTGCAAGTACCTGCCCTGCAAATCCAGCGATGCGGAATTTCAAACCCTTTAGGTCTTCTGGTGATTTAATTTCTTTGCGAAACCAGCCACCCATTTGTGTACCAGTTTGACCGCCTAAGAAATTCACAATGTTGTAGCTGGCATAGAGTTCGCGCATTAACTTCATGCCATTACCATGCAGCATCCAAGCAGATTGTTGGCGAGCAGTTAAACCAAATGGTGCAGCAGTATCGAAGATGAAAGCACTATTTTTACCTAGGTAGTAATAACTTGCGGTATGTCCACACTCTACGGTGCCGTTTTGTACGGCATCCAATACCTGAAGAGCTGGAACGACTTCACCAGCTGCAAATACCTTGACGTTAAATTTTCCGTCAGTAGCTTTACGCAAAGCGTTAGCAAATACTTCAGGCGTACCAAATAAAGTATCTAATGATTTAGGGAAGCTCGAAACCAAACGCCAGTTCAGAGTTGGCAAACTTTGTGCAAGCGATGGCGCTGCTAAGGCAGCAACTCCGGCACCAATAGTGGCTTTCTTTAAAAATGAACGTCTTTGCATTTCCGTCACCCCTTTTAAAAATAATGAAGTTTTATATTGATACTATTTTTAGAGTCCGCATTGATTGTCTTGATTTATTTTCCACCAACCGTCATTGAGCCCAGCAAAATCGATCCCGTTTCTTTGGTGCCACGAATGAGGGTATCGCTCCCAATCAACTGAATATCCATCAGCATATCGCGTAGATTGCCAGCGATGGTAACCTCTTCAACAGGGTATTGAATAACTCCATTTTCAACCCAGTAGCCAAATGCACCGCGAGAATAATCACCCGTCACGTAATTGACGCCCTGCCCCATTAATTCTGTCACCAATAAACCGGTTCCCATTTCTTTTAATAGTGCAGGCAAGCCACCCTTAGGCGTTTTCTTACTTTGTAAAGTCAGGTGATGTGACCCACCAGCATTACCGGTGGTTTTCATGCCCAACTTGCGAGCAGAATAAGTCGATAAAAAATAACCTTCGAGTATTCCTTTATCTACCACTGTTCTAGCAGAAGTTTTGACGCCCTCTTCGTCAAAAGGTGCACTACCAGTCATTGACTTCAGATGTGGATCTTCAAACAAGCTGATATGTTTGGGCAACACTTGCTTACCCAAACTGTCGAGTAGAAAGCTGGAGCGGCGATACAAAGCGCCGCCTGAAACAGCTTGTACTAGACCTCCCAATAATCCCGCAGCGAGAGGCGCTTCAAAGATCACCGGGCAACGTCGAGTTGTCAAAGATCTGGCCTTGAGACGCGACAGGGCCCGCTGAGCTGCATACGTTCCGATTGCGGCAGGATCGGCCAACTCCTCAGGAATGCGGGAGCTGGAGTACCAATCGTCACGTTGCATGTGAGCTTTCTTGCCACCTTCGCTAGCGATTGGCGCACAAGAAATATAGTGACGAGAAAAAGGATAGCCGCCCATAAATCCATGCGACGTTCCCATCATGAAATGCGCATGGTGTGCGGATACCGATGCGCCATCACTATTTTTAATTTGTTTGCTCACTGAAAATGCCGCGCCCTCAGCACTACGTGCGATTTCTACTGCAGCAGCTGCATCAATATTCCATGGATGAAACAAATCTAAATCCAGCGGACTTTTTTCTAAGAGATCAGCCTCAGCAGGACCTGCACACAAATCCTCTGCCGTGTGTTGTGCGATGTGATAGGCAGCATCAACCGTTGCCTTTAATGATGCTTTTGAGAAATCGCTAGTGCTGGCGTTACCGCGGTGATGACCCAAAAATACGGTGACCCCCACTTGCTTATCCAGACTTTGCTCGATAGTCTCAACCTCACCCTTACGAACAGTAACGGAGAGGCCCTGACCCTCTGAAACCTCCGCTACGGCATCTGAGGCACCCCTTCTTTTGGCCTCTTTGAGCATGAAATCGATGATTTCTTGAAACTGGTTGGATGTATATGTAAACATACCCTAATAATAGCTAGAATAGAAACATGAAGCATACAGAAGCCCTGAAACGAAACAGCCCTAATGAGGTCAAAATTGGCCTCATCTCCATCTCGGATCGCGCTAGCAAAGGCGTCTACCAGGATGAAGGCATTCCCGCCCTACAAACCTGGCTCATTAAAGCCATTAGCAATCCCTGTGTTTTTCATGAGCGCCTCATTGCTGATGAGTCGGAAGCCATTACCGAGTCGATCATTGAGCTTGTAGATGAGCTAGGTTGCGACCTCGTTCTTACTACAGGTGGCACTGGGCCCTCTAGAAGAGATGTGACCCCTGAGGCCACTCGTGAAGCTAGTACTCGTGAGATGCCTGGGTTTGGTGAGCAAATGCGTCAAATTAGCTTGAGCTTTGTACCGACCGCTATTCTATCCAGACAGACAGCCGTCCTCAGAGAAATTGATGGTCATGCCGCACTGGTCATTAACCTGCCCGGACAACCTAAGGCAATTGCAGAAACGCTTGAAGGCCTGAAAGACGAGAACGGTAAATCGATTGTTCCCGGCATCTTTGCAGCGGTGCCTTACTGTATTGATTTAATTGGCGGCCCGTATATCGAAACTAACGAAACAGTCATTAAAATCTTTAGACCAAAAAGTGCTCTTAAGAAAACTGGGGCTTGATTCGCTCCAACCATCAATAAAAAGGTCCGCATTGCGGACCTTTTCTTTTGAGATGGCTACTGAGGAAGCGGCACAATAAATTTCTCACGGTAATACTTTAGCTCTTCGATAGACTCTTCTATGTCTGCTAATGCTGTATGCGCCTGGTTCTTTGTGAAGCCTTTCACCAACTCAGGATGCCAACGCTTACAAAGCTCTTTCAAAGTAGAAACATCAATGTTTCGATAATGAAAGTAAGCCTCTAACTTCGGCATGTATTTCGCCATAAAGCGTCTGTCTTGCCCAATCGTATTGCCGCACATTGGGGCGATACCGGCTTTAATATATTTCTTTAAGAAGGCAATGCATTCTGTCTCCGCCGTTGCCTCATCTAGAGTGGATGCCTTCACTTTATCGATCAAACCAGATCGCCCATGCGTACCTTTATTCCAGGCATCCATGGCATCCAAAACGGCATCCTCCTGATGCACTACCCAGACTGGGGCCGTGGCAATAGTATTGAGGTGGGCATCTGTCACGATAATAGCAATTTCCAGAATCCGTTCGGTTTCCGGGTTTAGGCCTGACATCTCCATATCCACCCAAATCAGGTGTTCATTCGCTGGCGCCGCCTTGGTTGCCGCTGTGACTGCTGCTGTGGTTGTAGTGTTAGTTTGCTCGCTCATATCTATAATGATCTCATGACATTCACAATTATTTTTCTAATTGCCTTTATTGCTAGCTTTGGCTTACGCCACTGGCTTTCCCAACGTCAAATTCGCTATGTGGCGCAGCATCGTAATGCCGTCCCCACGGATTTCGCTGAAAAAGTGACTTTAGCTGAACATCAAAAAGCAGCTGACTACACCATCGCTAAATTACGCCTTGGTATTTTAGAGAATGGGGTCAGCGCTATCATTTTAATTGGCTTCACCTTATTGGGTGGCCTACAGATTCTGAACATGGCATTACTGCAATTTTTGGGCGAAGGCATTGCTCAACAAATTGCTCTACTGGTTTCCGTCGTGATCATTTCTGGCGTGATTGATATGCCTTTCTCCTGGTACAAGCAGTTCCATTTAGAGGAACGCTTTGGATTTAACCGCATGGGTAAAAAACTATTCTTCACGGACATGTTTAAAGGAATGGCAGTGGGCGGCGCGATTGGCATTCCACTACTGTGGGTCATTCTGACTTTAATGTCTAAGGCTAGTGAGTTATGGTGGCTTTGGGCATGGGCAGTGTTGACAGCATTTAGCTTGCTCATGCAGTGGATCTTCCCAACTTTTATCGCACCACTTTTCAATAAGTTTCAAGCCTTAGAAGATGGTCCTTTAAAAACACAGATTGAAGCGCTACTGAAACGCTGCGACTTTGCGAGCCAAGGTCTGTTTGTGATGGACGGCAGTAAACGTAGCGCTCACGGCAATGCATTCTTTGCCGGCATGGGTAAAGCCAAGCGCATTGTATTTTTTGACACCTTGATTGAAAAGCTTAATCCGGGCGAAGTCGAGGCGGTTCTCGCACATGAGCTTGGCCATTTCAAATGCAAACATATTCGTAAACGTCTCTTGGTCTCGTTCGCTCTCAGCTTTGGGATGTTTGCTCTATTGGGTTGGATCAGCACCAAAGTCTGGTTCTACACTGACTTAGGCGTGATGCCCAACCTCAATGGTTATAACGGTGGCCTCGCATTGGCACTCTTTATGCTGGTCTCACCTGTATTTAGCTTTTTCTTCACGCCACTTTCTAGCCTAGCCTCACGCAAGCACGAGTACGAAGCGGACGGGTTTGCTGCCGAGAAATCTTCCGCAAAAGATTTAATTGCGGCACTAGTGAAGTTATATCAAGATAATGCCTCGACCCTCACTCCCGATCCGATCTATACCGCTTTTTATAGCTCACATCCGCCTGCGCCCTTGCGCATTGCCAACTTACAGCGGTTTAGCTCATAACGATGGAGCAATTTCATGCGCTACTCATTGCCTCCTACGGAAGGCATTATTTAGCGCAGCGTTTAATTGCAGATGCTGCTGGTCAAGAATCACCTGATGGTCCATTAATACAAGTCAGCACGCCAGCTAAGCAACATATTGGCGCTGTGGGTGATCGCATGTTGCTTGAAATGACTTCAGCTGATCAAGCGCGCATTATCAAAATTGAGCCCCGAGAAAATCTTCTCTATCGCTCGGATGCATTTAAGAGCAAGTTGATTGCCTCGAATGTAGATCAAATCTTAGTAGTGCTTGCTACTCAACCCGCTTTCTCACCAGACTTATTGGGAAGAGCAGTAGTAGCTGCTGAAACCAATCAAATTGGTCTACATATTTTGCTTAACAAGTGTGACCTTAAAGACAATCTTGAGCACGCACGCAAAATCATCGCGCCCTATGCTCGTATGGGTTATCAAGTCAGCGAAGTCTCTGCCAAATTTGATCCAGCCTCAATCGATTCCCTACAGACCGCTCTACAGGGTAAGGTCTCCGTCTTTGTGGGCCAATCAGGCATGGGCAAATCCAGCCTATTAAATGCTTGGATACCGAATGCGGCCGCACTGACCCAAGAATATTCTGTGCGCCTAGATACCGGCAAGCACACTACTACTGCATGCCGTTATTTTGAATTGCCTGAGGCTTGGGGTAGAGATGCGACAGGTAAGCTTGGTGCTTTGATTGATTCACCAGGCTTTCAGGAGTTTGGTTTAGCGCACATGTCTGTTAGTGAATTGCAGCATGCCTTTAGGGAATTTAAAGACTTGCTAGGTAAGTGCCGCTTTCATAACTGCGCGCATTTGACTGAGCCAGATTGCGCAGTACGTGAAGCGGTAGATAGAAATGAAATAGCGCCAGAAAGACTGGCGCTATTTAGACAGCTGCACTCGGATTCAAAAACAGCTGATGTACAAATTCAGGGAATTAGCCAAGCCAAAGAGCGATGGTCAGCATTAGCAACAAAGCCATCCAAGCGATAACTAAGCGCCATACCAATCCTACGGCAGAGCGCATCGTACGCTCAGTAGGCTCAAGACCTACTTCATAAACAACCGGTTCACCGGCTTCAGCCATACGTAATGCCTCATCACTATCAGGCTCACTCATTGGCTCACCAAGACGCACACCCAATGCACCACTACCTGCGGCCAAAATCACTGCAGACAAAGAGTCTGACCATTTTTGCGTGAGATAGCGCCAGCCATATAGAGCACCTTCGAAATTGCCAACAATGGCAAAGCCCATTGCGGTAATGCGCGCAGGAACCCAATCCAATACGTAGAAGAAATGACGGGCAGATTCGCTGAGGTTAAAGTCACCGCGCTCTGACCAACGTTGAGAGGCAATATCAGCCAAGCGGTAGAGCACAACACCAGCCGGGCCCATTGGCATCATGAACCAGAACAACACACCAAACACATGGTGGTGTGAACCGATGATGGCGCGTTCTAGTGCCAAAGAAATCACCTCTGTCTCTGAAAGATTGGACGTGTCTAATTCAGGGCCATACCACTCACCCAAGGCCGCACGCGCAGCAGGTAAGTCATGCGCTTCAATTGCATCATGCACGGCAGTAAAAGAATGACTGAACTGACGAAAACCAAAAAACAAATAAGCGATGACGATATTCCAAAGAAAACCCAAGATTGGATAAGTCACCATACAAGTAACATACACAATGAAGACTAAAAAAGTTGGCAATATGAAGGCAACTAAACAGGCCATGCGAGCACCGACAGGGCTTGCACCGTCTTCAGTCTTGCCGCCGAATTCAGCAGCAACCCAATCTAACCAGCGAGCGCATACGCGCGCAATCCAATGGCTTGAAGTGACTGGGCGGTATTGCTCAGCAATAAGGGCGAAGAGAATAGAAAAGAAAGTCATACTTTTAATAAATGATAAAGGTTACGCAACATTCCCGCAGTGGCACCCCAAATAAAGCGGTTCTCATAAGGCATTGAATAAAAACGTCGTCCACCCTGCTCACTTTGCCACAATCTGACTTGATGATTAGCGGGATCTAACAAAAAACTCAGGGGCACCTCAAAGACATCGGCCACCTCAAACTCGTCTAAGACATATTCTGCCTGAGCTTGGACCAATCCTACTACTGGTGTAACGCTATAGCCAGAAACCGTTAAATACTGTGGCAAATGACCAATAATCTCCACTCGCCCAGGATCTAATCCGATCTCTTCTTTGCTCTCACGCAAGGCGGTGTCATTAGGACTTTGATCCTCAGGATCCATACGACCCCCTGGAAAACTAATTTGGCCCGCATGATCGCGCAAATGATTGGTTCTTTGCGTGAGCAATACTGACAAACCATGCTCCCCCAATAGAAGTGGAATCAGTACTGCTGCTTTAGTGACTTTTCCGACAGCTTGGCGCTTAGCAATAATGTCAGCCGCAATCACATGACGATTTTCATCGGTAATCTCTGGCTCCCATTGAGGGGGTGAGTTCAGCCTAGCCCTTAAACCAGCTGGCTCCAAAAATTCTGGTGCTACCCTTTTTTCACCAGCACACACCGCATGAATCGGAATCGCCTGTGCATCAAACCCTGGAGGCGCAGCAACATTGATTGCATTATCTTCAGGTGTTGAGGTCTTGGGCATATTCATATTCTAAGGCAACAAAAAAGGCGACCGAGGCCGCCTTTTTAAATCAAGCCAGCATTAATTATGCAGCTGGAGTTGCTACTGCTACTTTACGTGCAGGAAGCTTCTCTTTAATACGTGCAGACTTACCTGAACGATCGCGCAAGTAGTACAACTTAGCACGACGTACATCACCGCGACGCTTCACTTCAATGCTAGCGATCAATGGTGAGTAAGTTTGGAATGTACGCTCTACACCTTCGCCAGATGAAATCTTGCGAACGATAAAGCTGGAATTGAGTCCGCGATTGCGCTTTGCAATCACAACACCTTCAAACGCCTGAGTACGCTTACGCGCACCTTCAACAACGTTCACACCAACAACTACTGTATCGCCAGGAGCAAAGCTTGGCAAAACCTTGTTAGCACTTAAGCGAGCAATTTCTTCTTGCTCAATTTTTTCAATTAAATTCATTTTTAATCCTTAAACATCGTATTAGCGTTTAATCCCGAGACCTAAATCAACGGACCTAATAGAGGATGCAGTTAAAACAATTTCACTAAACCAAAAACTAAACCACCCATTCACCACTGCACACTACTGAAAGTATTTACAGAGAGCGAAGAAATTGTTCATCTTCTCGGGTTAGCAACCCTTTGGCTCTGGCCGATTCAATTAAGTCCGGCCTTAACCTGAACGTCAGCTCTAAAGACTTCTGCCGACGCCAATCCGCTATTTTAGCGTGATGTCCGCCCAAAAGCACGTCCGGGACGGATAAATTTTCATATATTTCGGGGCGGGTGTAGTGCGGATAATCCAAAAGACCGTTCATAAAGCTATCCTGAGTGGCAGATTCACCATCTCCAAGCGCTCCTGGAATCAATCTAATTACCGCATCCATCATCGCCATAGCGGGGATTTCACCCCCAGAAAGCACAAAATCACCGATAGAAAGCTGTAAATCAACGTTTCGATCGACAAAACGTTGGTCAATGGCCTCATATCGACCACAAATAAAGCTCAAATTGCCGTAATCCAGGATATCTGCCGCTATCTTCTGAGTAAAACGCTCGCCCTGGGGTGCCAATAAGCAAATTGGGCCTGATTTGATGTTTGCCACCTGATGGGCTGCCTTAATTCCGGCAACTGCATCTTCTAAGGGCTTGGCCATCATCACCATGCCAGGTCCACCGCCATAAGCACGGTCGTCCACGGTTTTACGAGGATCAGAGCAAAAGTCACGAGGATTCCAAAGATGCACGCTGGCTAATGATTGTTCACAGGCGCGACCAGTAATGCCCCACCGCGTTAATGCAGAGAACATTTCAGGAAACAAGGTGACTACATCAAAGCGCATATCGGTAATTATTTTTTGAAATTGATCTTTGCGTTCTTATTGCCAGTCAGACTGCCAATCAAGAGTAATCGTTTTATTTGGCAAGTCGACGTTTTGCACTACTTCTTTTACAAACGGCACCAAATACACAATCGTTTTAGTTTCTGGATTACCAATCGCGATAACACCATGTGCACCATTCTCAGTGACATCAATCACTTCCCCAAGCGCTTCGCCTTGCAAATTCACGGCATGACAACCAATCAGATCAACCCAATAATAGGAATCACTATCCGCCTTTGGAAACGCATCGCGTGCCACCAAGATACGAGAACCTTTTAATGCGAGTGCCTGATCACGATCAGTTACCCCATCCAGAGTAAGCACCACATTACCGCTATGCATCTTGGCGCTTTTCACTTTGTATTGCGTCAAAGAGGCTTGCTCTAGTGACGCAGAAACGCCCGCATCCCTACGAGGAATCAGAGACAGCCAAATGGATTTAGAAGAAAGAAGTGCTACAGGCTCTGATGAGTGAGGTCTTACCTTCACTTGGCCTTGCAAACCTTGCGCCTCAGATATGGCGCCAAGCTCAATCAAATCATTCAGGGAAGGCGTACTCATTTGTAAGACACCTTATTTTCCCAAAATAGAACTACTATAAATTCTGCCGCTAAAAACCTCATCACATCGATGAAGTTTTTAGCAATCGAATATTAAACAGCTGGATTGTTTTTGATCAAACGAACTACTGTTGGGGAAACCTGCGCGCCAACACCAGTCCAGTATGTCAAACGGTCTTGAGCAATACGCATTGCTTGCTCAGTTGCCGCTGCTTGTGGATTGAAGTAACCAATACGCTCGATGAAATTCGAGTCACGACGGTTGCGTTTATCAGTAGCAACAATGCTGTAAAAAGGGCGCTTCTTAGAACCGCCGCGTGCCAGTCGAATGACGACCATACTTATTCCTTAAAATCTAAAATGAAAACAGGTTGATTACAACCCAATGAAATTTCTACAAAAAACCTTGGGCTCCAGCTCACCAAATACAGATACGGTAGAGCGGAAAACCTCATATTCTAGACGAAAACCCCTACTTCTTCCACCTATTTAAGCATCTAAGACAGTAGAATAGAATGTGTACTTAGATAAAAAATACATTAAAAACAATAACTTAGGTAAATATGATCCTTAAATCCAGACTTTTAGACTCCCTCAGAAGGCCTTCAAAAGGGTTCTTTCTGACACTTTCTTGCCTAAGTCTTGGACTTTTAAGTGGCTGCGCAAACGTCATACCTCCATGTGGAGCCAAAATAAGCCCACCAAGCAGCGAACTCAAAAATACCAAATGGGAGCTGACCCGCTGGAACTTACCCCCCAATAGCAATGGAGAGGTGCGTTCCCGTCAAATTCCGCAAGGCGATGCCAGCAACCCGATTCAAATCATTTTTGATGCTAGCGGACAACGACTGAGCGGCTCGACAGGATGCAATCGGTTTACTGCAACCCTCGATGAAGACGCCCGCGGTTTTTCCCTTAAGCAAATCGCCAGTACCAAGATGGCTTGCAACCCTCAGCGTATGGAATTAGAAAATGATTTCCTCTATGAGTTAAATGACTATCGCAGCATTGTGCGCAATGGTGATCAATTACTCATGATCGGCACTGATCGTGAAGTACTCAGTTTTATTCAAAAGCCAAACAACACTAAGTAAGCACTCAATTATTCATTAGCAATATCACTGAAAGATTCATGAAAAAATCCAAACTTCTTTTTTGCGCACTCGGATTACTCCTTCCGGGCAGCGGCCTCAATTGTTTTTATCTACAAGGACTCAAATCTTTTTGGGCATGGGTTCAGCTATTTGCCTTGATAGGTGGCGCAGTAGGCTGGGTCATTCTTAAGGACGCCCACTTTCATTCGGCGCCAGGATGGGTGCTCGTTACTTTTGGTTTTATGGCTATTGAAGCAAGCTGGTTAACCACCATTGCCTTTGGTCTTCGCTTGGATGAGAAGTGGGATGCCCAATTTAATCCCGGCATTGAAGAACACCGACGGAGTCGCTCTGGCTGGCTCGAGATACTGACAGTAATTTTCTCTTTGGTATTGGGTGCTGGTGTAATGATGACTTTTTTAGCAGTCTCATTTGAGCAATTCTTCATTTCTCAAATCTATGAAGCAAAAAAGCTATCCCAATAATTGCAGATAGCTTTCATTTTGCAAGAGCCGCTCTTAAGCGCGGTTTTTTTATTCTCTTTTGCGCCCCTTTAGAACTGCTCTACTTCTAGGGCATTGGTAGAGTGACCGCTTTCAACAATCGAAGTTGCCAGAGCTTGTGCTTGAGGCATGAGATTCTCAGCAAAGAAACGGGCAGTAGCAATCTTCGCGCCATAGAATTTTGGATCATCATCACGCAAACGCTCAGAAGCTAACAGTGCTCTCGCCATTTGCCAGCCGCCCAATACGAAGCCAGATAAGCGTAAGTAAGCAAAGCTACCGGCATAGACAGCCTTGATGTCCGTCTTTGCATTCGCAACAATGTATGCAACTGCTTGTTCGAAGGCCGCGCGTGCCAAAGTGAGTTGCTTGAGAACCGCTTTAGCATCAGCACTTCCACTGGCAGCTAAATCTTTTTCAGTAGCAGCAATTCTTTGGGAAAGCTCTTTGGCAATCGCCCCACCATCACGTACTGTTTTTCTACCAACTAAGTCATTCGCCTGAATTGCAGTAGTGCCTTCGTAAATCGTCAAGATGCGGGCATCACGGTAATACTGCGCTGCGCCAGTTTCTTCGATAAAGCCCATACCACCATGCACTTGAACCCCCAGACTAGCCACTTCAATCGACATTTCTGTAGAAAAGCCCTTAACGATTGGGACCAAGAATTCATAGACAGCTTGATTGGCCTTGCGAACCGCTTCATCAGGAGCAGCATGCTGTGCATCATATGCAGAAGCAGCGTAGTAGGCTAATGCACGCGATGCTTCTGTGTAGGCACGCATCGTCATCAACATGCGCTTCACATCAGGTTGATGAATAATAGCAACAGGGCCCGGTGAACCGGTTAGGTCACGGCTTTGTACTCGATCTTTGGCGTATTGCACTGCCTTTTGATATGCGCGTTCTGCAACAGCCACGCCCTGCATACCTACTGCAAAGCGAGCCGCATTCATCATCACGAACATATATTCAAGACCGCGATTTTCCTCGCCAACCAAGTAGCCGATCGCACCACCATGATCACCAAACTGTAGAACCGCAGTTGGACTCGCTTTAATGCCTAACTTATGCTCAATCGAAACGCAATGAACATCATTACGTTCACCCAATGAACCATCTTTATTTACCATAAACTTCGGCACTACAAATAATGAAATACCCTTTACGCCCTCTGGCGCATCGGGTGTTCTGGCTAACACCAAATGGATAATATTCTTAGCCATATCGTGCTCACCATAGGTGATATAAATTTTGGTACCAAAAATCTTGTAAGTACCGTCACCCTCTGGAACAGCACGTGAGCGAACCATCGCAAGATCAGAGCCAGCTTGCGGCTCAGTCAAATTCATTGTTCCAGTCCACTCACCAGAAATCATCTTCGGAACGTATTGCTCCTGAAGTTCTGGGCTAGCAGCAGTTAAGAGAGCTTCAATAGCACCATCAGTTAGCAAAGGACATAATGCAAAAGAAAGATTGGCTGCATTCACCATCTCTAAACATGCAGTAGAGATCAATTTTGGTAAACCTTGTCCACCAAACTCTGCGGGATGAATGACGCCTTGCCAACCAGCAGCAGCGTATTGCTCGAAAGCTTGTTTGAAGCCGGGGGTAGTTGTCACTACACCATCTTTTAAGGAGCTTGGGGTTTGATCGCCAGCCCAATTGAGGGGGGCCACTACGTCTTGATTAAATTTGGCTGACTCCTCCAAGATCGCAGGGGCCAAATCTACATCCGCACCAGCATCAGCATAGGAGGGGTAGGCGACAACATCTGATAGCCCAGCTAGTTCATTCATCACAAACAACATATCTTTCACTGGGGCTACGTATGGCATTACAACTCCTCTTTATACAGTTAGATACTTAATTAATCTTTAGCTTCAATCTTCAACTCAACCAAGTGCTTTTGTTAACTCCGGCACAGCAATGTTCAAATCCGCCACTAGACCATAGTCAGCAACACCAAATATTGGCGCCTCTGGATCTTTGTTGATTGCTACGATAACTTTGGAGTCTTTCATACCAGCCAAATGTTGGATGGCACCAGAGATACCAACAGCGATGTAAAGCTGAGGAGCGACAATCTTGCCAGTCTGACCCACTTGATAATCATTGGGAACGTAACCCGCATCCACCGCAGCACGGGATGCACCCAAAGCAGCACCGAGTTTGTCGGCCAAAGGCGCAATGAGCTCCTGATACTTTTCACCGGAACCCAAACCACGACCACCAGAAACAATAATCTTGGCGGCGGTCAATTCTGGACGATCAGATTTAGTCAGCTCACGACCAACAAAGGATGATGAAACTTTACTATCAGCAACAGCAGCTTTTTCTACAGCAGCCGAACCACCAGTAGCGGCAACTGGATCAAAACCAGTAGTACGCACAGTAATCACTTTGATTGGATCGGTGGATTGCACGGTCGCAATCGCATTGCCCGCATAAATTGGACGCTCGAAAGTATCCACAGAGATGACTTTGGTAATGTCAGACAACTGAGCTACATCTAACTTAGCAGCAACGCGTGGCAAAACATTCTTTCCGTTGGCTGTTGCAGGAGCGAGAATATGGCTATAGCCATTCGCAATGGAGAGGATCTGCGCAGCCAAAGGTTCAGCCAATTGATCAGCCAAATTAGCGGCATCAATTTGAATGACTTTGCGCACGCCAGCAATTTGCGCTGCGGCAGCTGCAGCAGCATCAGCACCACTCCCAGCAACGAGCACATCCACCTCAGGAGAGCACTGCAAAGCAGCTGCTACAGCATTAAGGGTTGCCGCTTTTAATGATTGATTGTCGTGTTCAGCAATAACAAGTGCAGCCATTTAGATCACCTTCGCTTCATTTTTGAGTTTTTCTACAAGGGCTGCCACATCAGCAACCATCACGCCAGCAGAGCGCTTTGGCGGCTCTTCTACTTTAAGTGTTTTCAGGCGTGGGGCAATATCGACACCCAATTCTTCAGGCTTCACGATATCAATTGTTTTCTTCTTGGCCTTCATGATATTCGGCAAAGTGACATAGCGTGGTTCATTCAAGCGCAGGTCAGTGGTAATCACTGCCGGCAAAGTTAGTGCAATAGTTTCTAAGCCGCCATCGACTTCACGAGTCACAGTGGCTTTGCCGTCTGCAACTACAACCTTAGAAGCAAAGGTTGCTTGAGGAATATCCAGCAAGCTAGCCAACATCTGACCGGTTTGATTGCTGTCATCGTCAATTGCTTGTTTACCAAGAATGATGATTTGCGCTTGCTCTTTATCAGAGAGCGCCTTGAGAATCTTCGCTACTGCTAAAGGTTGCAGCTCTACATCTGTCTCCACCAGGATGGCACGATCCGCGCCAATTGCTAAAGCGGTACGGAGGGTTTCTTGGCATTGGGTTGCACCAGCAGATACTACAACCACCTCAGTTGCGACACCCGCCTCTTTTAAACGCACCGCTTCCTCTACTGCGATTTCATCAAAGGGATTCATACTCATTTTGACGTTCGCTAAATCAACTCCAGAGTTGTCTGATTTCACCCGAATTTTGACGTTGTAATCAACAACGCGTTTTACAGCCACTAAGACTTTCATCCCTCAAACCTCTCCAATAATATATAAATCGAGGATAAACCCTCAATAAAAAGCACGATCGTTTTATTTTACCTGAATATTTGCCAAATTAAACATCAATTGCGGTAGCTGAACCCGCCTGTTTCCGAAGCTCAAACTTCTGAATCTTGCCAGTCGAGGTCTTTGGTAGTTCACAGAAGACAATAGCTCTCGGAACCTTAAAGCCTGCTAAATGCTTTTTACAGTGGGCAATAATCTCCTCGGCAGTCACCTCTGAACCAGGTTTGATTTCCAAGAAGGCGCAAGGCGTTTCACCCCATTTAGGATCAGGCTTAGCAACCACCGCAGCAGCGTTAATAGCTGGGTGTCGATAGAGTACATCCTCAACCTCTACAGAGGAAATATTTTCACCTCCAGAAATAATGATGTCTTTGCTGCGGTCCTTCATCTTCACATAGCCATCTGGATTCATTACTGCCAAATCGCCCGAGTGAAACCAGCCACCTTCAAATGCCTCTTGGGTTGCTTTTTCGTTCTTCAGGTATCCCTTCATGGCAATATTGCCCTTGAACATAATTTCACCCATGGTTTCACCATCTGCTGGAACCGCCTGCATGGTTTCTGGATCAAGAACAGCAATTGCCTGTTGCATGTGATAACGCACACCTTGGCGTGCATTTAAACGAGCACGCTCACCGATATCAACATTATTCCACTCGTCTTGTTTAACGCACACAGCTGCTGGCCCATAGGTTTCAGTCAAACCATAGACGTGCGTTAAATCAAATCCTAACTTTTCCATACCCTCAATAATCGATGCAGGTGGTGCGGCACCGGCGATCAAGCCTTTAACTCCTGTGGGCACTCCCACCTTCAGCTCATCCGGCGCATTGACCAACAAGTTATGCACGATAGGTGCTGCGCAGTAGTGGGTCACACCATGCTCTTTAATTGCCGCAAAAATATGTTGCGCATCAACCCGACGCAAGCAGACGTTGACACCAGCGCGAGCAGCGATAGTCCATGGAAAGCACCAACCATTGCAATGGAACATTGGTAAAGTCCAGAGGTAGATAGGATGCTTATTAATATCCCAGTCCAGCACATTGGAAACGGCATTTATTGCAGCGCCACGATGGTGATACACCACACCCTTAGGGTTACCAGTAGTTCCTGATGTGTAATTCAAGCAAATCGCTTGCCACTCATCTGCGGGAACTTGCCATGCAAAATTTGGATCCCCTTCGGAGAGTAATTTCTCATAAGTGAGTTTGCCTAACTTCTCGCCAGGAACTTCAAACTCTTTTTCTTCAACATCTACCACCAAGAAATCACGACCAGAATCTTTCTTAGCAATCTCAAGCGCTTTTTTCATCACCCCTGAAAATTCAGGATCAACAATGACTACTTTAGCTTCGCCATGATTCAGCATAAAGGCCACTGTCTCTGCGTCTAAACGAGTATTAAGAGCATTCAAAACTGCACCCGCCATTGGAATACCAAAATGGGCTTCTACCATTGGAGGCGTGTTGGGCAACATCACCGCTACGGTGTCACCCAAACCAATACCATGCTTTTGTAAGGCGCTAGCCAAGCGACGGCAACGCTCATAAGTTTGTGCCCAGGTCTGACGCAATTTCCCATGAATAACGGCAGTTTTATCGGGGTAAATTTCTGCTGAGCGCTCTAAAAATAAGAGCGGTGTAATTGGGGTGTAGTTGGCTGGATTGCGAGCCAAACCTTGTTCATAAATATTTGCCATCTTCAGCTTTCGATTTCTGTTTTACTAAATTTTTTATTAAATATCTGCTAGCGCTTTAATATGGGCCACCACACTGCGGCCCAAAGCAGAGAGGTTATAACCACCCTCTAAGCAGCTCACAATGCGTCCTTGCGCATACTCATTAGCAATCTCTTTTAAACGTTTGGTAATCCAGACATAGTCATCCTCCACCAAGCCCATCTGACCTAAATCATCTTCGCGATGGGCATCAAACCCTGCTGAAATAATCACGAGCTCAGGCTCAAAATTACGCAAAGCTGGCAGCCATTGCTCTTCCACAATGGAGCGCACCACATCGCCCCGAGTTGCAGCAGGCAAAGGTACGTTGACCATATTGTTAGCATGATCAAGGCCGCTATAGGGATAAAAAGGATGTTGAAAAAAGCTGCACATCAAGACATTGGGGTCATTGAAAAAAGCAGCTTCAGTACCGTTCCCATGATGGACATCAAAATCAACGATGGCGACACGCTCAATGCCGTATGTTTCCATTGCATATCGCGCAGCAATCGCCACGTTATCAAATAAACAAAATCCCATAGAACGCGTTGGCTCCGCATGATGTCCTGGCGGTCTTACAGCACAAAATACGTTCTCAACCTCACCCTTCATCACAGCATCTACACCTGCAATAGCAGCGCCTGCAGCTCTGAGTGAAGCTCTGTAAGTATGGGGATTCATAATGGTGTCACCATCGAGCATGAAATACCCGCTCTCTGGGGCACGATCTCGAACAAAAGAAACGTGGTCAGGACTATGGACCAATTCCAATTGGTCTTCAGTGGCCAATGGCGCATCTAAATGATGCAAAAATTGATCAACACCGCTGCGAATCAGTTGATCATTGATCGCCTGAATTCTCTCTGGACACTCTGGATGATGGCTTCCCATCTCATGTTTCAGAAAGTCTGGATGAGTTATGTATCCTGTTGTCATTACTCGAAATCCTCAATAGCAAATTTGTAATTTTTATAATCTAATTAAACGTGCTCAACATTCGAAAATCCAATACCAATAAAAATACCTTAAGCATGAACTTTCGCGTCTCCTACCTACTGCTTGCTCTTGCGTTAGCAGGGTGCTCTAGCACCCCCACACAGCCAACCCAATCACAACAGCCCATCGTAAACCAGACTGACGATGCCGCTACCGAGGCGCGTTTTAGCCAGAACCTCAACGAACTCCTTACCCAGGTCTCCCAAAACCAAGAAATCCCACTCCCAGCCCTAGAAATGGGCTTCCTAGATGCTAAAACGGTTCCCTCAATTCGGAAATTGGTATTACCCCCATCGGGTACATTTAAGAAGAACTGGCTGGCTTATCGCAAACGCTTTATTGAGCCCGTACGCCTTAAGGCTGGCAGGGTCTTTTGGGACCAAAATCAAGCCTTTTTGAGCCAAGTTGAGCAAGAATCAGGGGTGCCAGCTGAGATTATTGTGGCCATTATTGGCATCGAAACCATCTATGGACGCCAAACCGGCAATTTCAGGGTGAAAGACGTTCTATCTACCCTCGCCTTTAGTTACCCAGATACCCCTAATAAACCAGCACGTGAGCAACTCTTCAAGGACCAACTCAAAGAACTCATTCTGATGTGCTGGACTGGGGCGGGTGGCAAGCTGCCCTCCAAAAATAGTAGTCAAGGTATCAATAGCGCACGTTTTAGTGCCTGCCTAAATCAGAATAGCTCCTATGCTGGCGCCATTGGTCTGCCACAGTTCATGCCTAGCAGTATTCGCAGCTTTGCGGTCGATGGTGACGGCGATGGTCAAATTGATTTAAAGCAAAGCCCTAAGGACGCTATTGCGAGTGTTGCCAACTTCATGAAAAAACATGGCTGGCAACCCGGTATGCCGATTTCATTTCCAGTTCAAGAAAATGGCATCAGTGCTGCCAAAGCATTGGCTGATGGTGAACCGCAGTTGAAATTTACTGTACAAGAGCTCATTGAAAAGGGAATCTTGACTCAACAACAAGGCGATCTACAAAGTGGTGGTGTAGAGCCGCAAAGCAAAGCTTTTATTGTTGACTTGCCCTATCCCGATAAAGATGGCTTGGACCAAGTGCAATATTTTGTTGGTTTAAATAATTTTCTGACAATTGTGCAATACAACCGTAGTTATTTTTATGCCCAAAGTGTTGCTGAGTTTGCCCAGGCCTTAGGATACAAAAACCAAAGCGTCGTGCCAGCAGAAAGCTCAACGAAAGCCAGTGAAAAGTTGAAACCCAAAAAATCTAGCCCTAAGAAAAAAGTAAAGTCTTAGGCTGGAAAAACACCAGTAGACAGGTAGCGGTCACCTCGGTCGCAGACAATAAAGACGATCGTAGCATTTTCAACTTGACGGGCTATGCGTAAAGCAACCACCAAAGCACCTCCAGCAGAGATGCCGCAAAAAATACCTTCTTCTGCAGCAAGACGACGAGCCATCTCTTCTGCGTCTGCTTGAGAGACATATTCAATCGCATCAACGCGATCACCTTGGTAAATCTTAGGCAGATACTCAGGCGCCCACTTGCGAATACCCGGAATCTGAGAGCCATCCTCTGGTTGTGCCCCAATAATCTGAATCGTTGGATTCATAGACTTGAGATAAGTAGACACCCCAGTGATGGTGCCGGTAGTACCCATGGCAGATATGAAATGTGTAATCTGCCCATCGGTATCACGCCAGATCTCTGGCCCAGTAGTTTCGATATGCGCCCTAGGATTATCTGGATTGGCAAATTGATCAAGCAATCTGCCGCGACCTTCTCTTTGCAATTGCATGGCGTAATCTCTGGCAAACTCCATGCCGCCGGAAGCTGCCGTCAAAATAAGTTCAGCACCGTACGCCGCCATACTTTGACGACGTTCAATACTTTGATTCTCTGGCATGACTAAAATCATTTTGTAACCGAGCATGGCTGCGGTCATTGCTAAGGCAATACCCGTATTCCCGCTAGTTGCTTCGATTAAAGTATCACCAGGTTTAATTTCACCGCGCTCCTGTGCGCGAGAGATCATCGACAGCGCAGGTCGGTCCTTTACCGACCCGGCTGGATTGTTTCCCTCCAACTTACCCAAGATCACATTGTTGCGATTCTCATTTTCTAAACCAGGAATACGCTGCAAACGAACTAAAGGCGTATTGCCCACAGTCTGCGAAATAGTAAGGTAGGAAGGTTTGCTCATAAAGCCATTTTAGCCATAAGCTGCCTTAGACACGGAAGGGTTTAATTTCTGCGACCTGATCCCGCACGCTCCTGCTGATTGCGAAGATTAGCTTGATTACGCGAATTGCGTCGAGTAGAGGCCCCACCCTCTTTCTTAGTCCGGCCATTGGGCTCCCGAAAGGAGCTAGGGGCTTCAATCGTTAATCCGTTATCGACCATTTTTTCTACTGATTTCAGACCGATGCCACGAACCCGCTTCTGCAGGTCATTGACATCCTGAAAATGACCACCATCCAAACGTTCCGCAATAATCGTTTTTGCCTTAGCTGGACCAATTCCCTTAATACTCTCGAGCTCAGTTTGAGTGGCGGTATTGACGTTAATGGGTGAGGCATATACCAACCCAGTATTTGAAGCTAATAAGGTGAAAGTTGCAGCCACAGCTCTAACTAACGTCCAAAAATTATCTACATTTAAATTGCTTGTCATACTCTCTCCAGTAGTGAATAAAAAATCCACGGGCACAAAGTGCGCGTGGATCGTTTACAACGACTTAGAGGATGAAATGTTGACTGGCTTTTTATGCTGACGTCTTAATCAGCAAATGCCGACACTACCCTCGTCTAATGACTCAGAATAAATTGGGCCGCTCGCTTAATGAGCTCGGGTTCAGTCTGATTGAAGCCATGATAAGCAAAAGAATCGCAGACGCCCCCTTCGGTAATGCCACCTTCAATAATCTCTAATTTAGACGCGGCATTTTTAGGACGTCCAGCAATGATATTTTCTGAAGCAGACAATGGAGTACCCGAGCACTGATCGTTTATATGATGAATTGCCAACACAGGCAAGGTGACATCGTTATTAACACTAGCTGTTCGAACAGTTCCAGCAATCACTATCCCCGCAAGTGCCTTGGTTTTATTACTATTAACAAAATATGTGGCTGTCGATGTGCCCATACTATGGCCAAAAATCCATACCGGGAGATTGAATTTCTGTTTATAGAAATTGATCACCTCATCGACTCTACTTAAATGGTCCTGCCGATCGCGACGATCGCCACGACGTAAATCTCCAAGATCATATGGTGTATCTACCACTACAGCCGTAATATCGTATTGCTCCCACATCCCCATGGAGCGAATAAAGGTATGTCTACTTCGCATAGAACCGTTATCAAAAATACCAACAATGCCTCCGCCACCAGGAAATAACAATACAAGAGCGCGGGGTTTAGCAGCCTGAATTAGTAAAGTCCTTGTGGGGGCCTCGTCAGCATGGGGAATATCAAAAACTTGGGCGTACGCATTAAAGCTAATTACCCAAATGGCAATTGCTAAAAATGCTTTCATCTAAGCAGTCTATTTGCTATCTAAGGGATTAGCCAAGAAACCAGAATTGGCTTCTAGCCACTCAATATATTTACCTACCCCTTGCTCAACATTTAAGAAAGGTTCTGTATAACCTGCAGCCCTGAGCTTAGTGAGGTCCGCTTGAGTAAAGCACTGATATTTACCCCTAAGCGCATCTGGAAAGGGGATGTACTCAATGGCTTTTTCCTTAACCAATTCTTGGAGGGATGCTGGGGCTGCTTTATCCATCTTACGCATTGCATTAGCCACTGCATGAGCTACATCATTAAACGGTTGCGCACGACCACTACCTAAATTGAAGATGCCGCTGATTTCTGGATGATCTAAGAAGAATAGATTTACTTTCACCACATCTTCTACAGACACAAAATCACGGCTTTGCTCGCCAGGGCCATAACCACCATACTCGCCAAAGAGCTTTACATGGCCATTAGCTTTGTATTGGTGATACTGATGAAAGGCCACCGATGCCATACGACCCTTATGAGATTCGCGAGGACCATAAACATTAAAGTAACGAAAGCCAACAACCTGGGCTGTATTTGCTTTCTCGGCAAAACGCTTACGCATTACTTGGTCAAATAAGAACTTAGAGTAACCATAAATATTAAGCGGCTTCTCATGTTCGCGGCTCTCCACAAACACATCTGAGCCACCATAAGTAGCGGCTGAAGAGGCATAGAGCAATTGAACCTTTTGCTCGGTGCAGATGTCCAATAAATCCATGGTGTAACGATAATTATTTGCCATCATGAAGATGCCATCTGTTTCCATGGTGTCAGAGCAAGCCCCTTCATGAAACACTGCTTTGACCTTACCAAAACGACCACTTCTAAAGGCTTCTAGAAATTCATCTTTATCAAGGTAGTCAATGATGTCTAAATCTGCAAGATTGCGATATTTATCCGCAGGGCGAAGATCATCCACTGCAATGATGTTTTTTTCACCACGCGCATTAAGCGCCTGAACGATATTGGCACCAATAAATCCAGCTGCGCCGGTTACGATAATAGTCACTGTAATTCCTCTGAAGTAACGGTTGCAGTACCCAACTTACCAACCACAATGCTACCAGCACGGTTTGCAAGCGCCATGGCTTTTTCTAAAGGCCATTTTGCAGCCAAGGCCACGGCCAATGTTGCAATCACAGTATCGCCAGCGCCAGAGACATCAAACACTTCACGTGCTTGGGCTTTCACGTGGCTCACACCTGAGTCAGTATATAAACTCATGCCATCTTCAGAGCGTGTGAGAAGTAGCGCCTGTAAATCAAGAGACTTTCTGAGCGCTTGGGCTTTAGCAGTCAAATCTTCTTCGCTGGTCCACTTGCCAACTACTTGACGCAGCTCGCTACGGTTAGGGGTTAAGACGGTGGCGCCACGATACTTTTCGTAATCTTCACCCTTAGGGTCAACCAGAATCATTTTGTTTTGGCTTCTTGCTTGCTCAATCATATGAGCCACTTGTCCTAATGCGCCCTTGCCGTAATCAGACAAAATGACTACATCAGCCGCACCAACCAATTTTTCAAAACGCTCTAGCTTATGGGCAAGGGCTTTTGCACTGGGGGGTTCTTCAAAGTCCAGACGAATCAGTTGTTGCTGGCGAGCAATCACACGCAGCTTCACAATAGTTGGAACATCCGCATCAATTTCTAATTGACTGTCGACACCACCAGCTCTTAATAATTCAACTACACGCTTGCCGGGTTCGTCATTACCAACAATGCCGAGAATAGTTGCTTTAGCATCGAGCGCAGCTACGTTACGAGCTACGTTAGCAGCGCCACCAAGACGTTCGTCAATCTTACCCACCTGCACCACTGGCACTGGCGCCTCAGGAGAAATACGATTAGTATCGCCAAACCAATAGCGATCGAGCATGACATCACCCACCACTAGTAGGCGGGCTTTTGAGAATTCTTCGCGATTGGCTTTTTCCATTTGGCTAATTTTTGTTTTCTGTTTTTTGCTTGGTTGCTTATTTAATTATGTCGCCCAATGCCATGGTACTCAATACCCAATTCTTGCATAGAAGCTGGCTCATAGAGATTGCGGCCATCAAAGATAATTGGGCGTTTGAGCTTTTCCATGACTTGCTCAAAATCAGGGCTTCTAAAGGCTTTCCATTCCGTCACGATGATGAGGGCATCAGCATCATCTAATGTATTCATCGGATTATCAGTCATTGATACTTGTTTGAGGCCTTCCGGGTTGCCTTGAAAGTCTAGATCTAGGCAATGTTTAGCCTCTGGCATGGCTACCGGATCATGAGCTACTATTTGAGCACCACGTTTAACGAGTTCGGCAATGATGACCCGGCTAGGCGCTTCACGCATATCGTCAGTATTGGGTTTGAAGGCCAAACCCCACAGAGCAAACTTCATCCCCTTGAGATCTTTACCAAAACGCTTTTCGATCTTTTCGACCAAGATGTATTTTTGCAATTCATTCACAGCCTCTACAGCATCCAGAATCTTCAGATCCCGGCCATGCTCTTTTGCGGTCTTAGATAGTGCTGATACGTCTTTGGGAAAGCATGAGCCGCCATAACCAGTACCCGAGTATAAAAAGCCATAACCAATACGGGAGTCTGAACCAATGCCTTGGCGCACTGCCTCAATATCAGCGCCCACTAGATCAGCAAGATTAGCCAACTCGTTCATAAAGGAGATGCGGGTGGCTAACATCGCATTGGCAGCATATTTAGTGAGCTCAGCACTTTTGACATCCATGTAATAGGTGCGCTCATGGTGACGATTAAAGGGAGCGTAGAGTTTGCGCATTTGCTCTTTAGCGTGCAATCCAGCTGGAGTGCTTTCTGTACCGATCACAATGCGATCGGGGCGCATAAAGTCTTCAACAGCTGCGCCTTCTTTAAGGAACTCGGGGTTAGAGACTACTGAGCAGAGTTCTGGAGATAAGTTTCTTTTTTCGAGCTCTTCAGTAATTGCCTCAGATACTTTATCGGCAGTACCTACTGGAACAGTCGATTTATCCACAATCACTTTGGGAGTGGTCATGTGACGGCCAATATTGCGCGCTGCCGCTACAACATATTGAAGATCTGCTGAGCCATCCTCATCGGGTGGTGTACCTACCGCAATAAACTGAATATCCCCATGGGCTACAGAAGCCGCAATATCAGTCGAGAACTGCAAACGGCCAGCAGCGCGATTGCGCTCAATCATTTCTTTAAGGCCAGGCTCGTAAATTGGCACGCCGCCAGAATTGAGAATCTCAATCTTTTTGGCATCTACGTCAACACAAAAGACGTTATTGCCTTGCTCAGCTAGGCATGCACCTGTAACTAAACCTACGTAACCGCTACCGATGATGGTGACTTTCAATTGATCTCCAACAATTCTTTATTTAAATACATCATTACATATTGAAATCATGACGGTTTAATTAATTTACATTGAAGGGCCGCTTGGTGCAGCACCCTCGCTACGCCTTGGGGAGTATGCCTCCCAATGATTACAACCAGGGCACTGCCAATAAAACCTTCTTGCCCTAAAGCCACAATTGCCGCAAGTGTAACGAGCCAGACTAGTTGTACGCTGACGCAATAGATTCAGAATAGATTGCAACTCCAACAGTCTTTCTGGATTGGCGCTACCCTCCTCCAGTGCAAGGCGGGTTTCCGCCATCTTAGACAGAGCGATGAGAGTTGGGGAATGCTGCATCACATCAGACAACATCGCATTTGCTGCCTGTGGACCACGAATTTTCATCAGGTGCTTATGCACAATATCGAGCAACTCACCAGTGGCTTGAGTTTTTAACAATTCACAGAGGCGATCTAAACCCTCACTCTCTTTATTAACTGCTGCGTGAGCAAGCATCCAACGATCGGCCAACAAATGCATATAAGCAGGGTGAGAACTAGCAATCACACTCCATGCCTCAATTGCTTGAGCGGGACGATCCATCGCCATTAAGTAATCGCCTTGCAAAATCAAAGCACGTGCATGATTCGGGACAGCCTGCAGAGCGCGCTGGATGGACTGCTCCGCCTCAACCAAGTCTTTGCGACGCAAGGCCTCTTGACCAAGCTCGCAGTGAAATTGAGCAATTTCAGTATGGTGCGATTTACCTTGCAGACCTTCAAGCTCACCTGCAGCAATGATGGCTTTTTTCCAATCATGCTCAATCTGATACATCTCCAACAAGCTCTCTTTTGCAGGCTCAGCATATTTGCCATCACCCACTCGATTTAGGGAGGCTTCTGCGCGGTCAAGCAAACCTGCCCGCAAAAAGTCACGGCCCAACTCATAGGCAGCATGATCACGATCGCGGGGCTTTAAATCATCGCGATTTGCCAGGTGTTGATGAATGCGAATAGCACGCTCCGTCTCACCACGGCGGCGAAATAAATTACCTAATGAGAAATGTAATTCAATAGTCTCTGGATCTAATTGCGCAATTTTGACTAAGGTTTCAATCGCTTGATCAGGTTGCTCGTTGAGCAAAAGACTCAAACCTTTAAAGGTAGAGCGCTGCTGACGCATACGCTCACGTTCATCCATGCGATTTTCAAGACGCAAATCCCAGCGTGCAGCTAACCAACCGATACCAAACATCACCGGCAGTAACAATAACCAAGCGGTAGCTATCTGAATCATTGTGCGCAGAATTTAAATAAAAAAATGGCCCGAATGGACCACTGAGGTTGAGCCTGAATCTTAGGCACCAGAACCCTCTTTGGGGCCCGCCTGCTTCAAAGGCTTGTAATCTACTCGCTCACGCAACTCTTTGCCAGGCTTAAAGTGTGGAACGCGTTTTTCTGGAATCAATACTTTCTCACCAGACTTTGGATTGCGCCCAGTACGCGCAGGACGATGGTGGAGTACAAAACTTCCCACGCCGCGCAGTTCAATGCGCTTACCCTCAGCCAAAGCATGAGTCATTGTATCCAGCAAAGTTTTCACCGCCAACTCTACGTCCCTAGGCAGAAGCTGCGGAAACTGTTCCGCGAGGCTCTCCACTAGTTCGGAGCGGGTGATTGCTTGTTGCTCTTGATCTGTCATGATCTATCAATAAAAAATCGCCGCTCCCCTAATGGAAAGCGGCGATATTGATTTAGCCTTGATTGTCCAATTTTGCTTTTAACAAAGCACCCAAATTGGTTGTGCCAGACTGCGCATCACCTTGGAGCTTGCTCATTGCATCTTGTTGATCAGAGCTGTCTTTTGCTTTGATTGAAAGATTGATAACGCGTGACTTACGATCAATATTAATGATCATTGCAGTAACGCTATCGCCTTCTTTCAATACATTACGTGCATCTTCAACGCGATCTGTTGAGATCTCAGAAGCACGTAAGTAAGCTTCAACTTCATCAGCCAAGTGAATAGTTGCACCCTTAGCATCAACCGCTTTCACAGTACCAGTTACGAGGCTACCCTTGTCGCTGACAGATGTGTAGTTGTTGAATGGGTCACCAGACAATTGCTTAATACCGAGAGAGATGCGCTCTTTCTCAACATCAATTGCCAATACAGTGGCTTCAACTTCATCACCTTTTTTGTATTTCTTAACAGCTTCTTCGCCTGGCTCATTCCATGAAATGTCTGAGAGATGAACTAAACCGTCGATACCGCCAGGCAAACCAATGAACACACCAAAGTCAGTAATAGACTTGATTGCGCCAGTTAACTTATCGCCTTTTTGTTGGGCACGTGAAAACTCTTCCCATGGATTAGCTTTGCACTGTTTAATGCCCAAGCTGATACGACGCTTGTCTTCATCAATGTCCAGAACCATTACTTCAACTTCGGTTCCTAATGCAGTAGCCTTGCTTGGAGCAACGTTCTTGTTAGTCCAGTCCATCTCGGAAACGTGTACCAAACCTTCGATACCAGATTCGATTTCAACGAATGCGCCGTAATCAGTCAGGTTAGTTACTTTGCCGAATAAACGGGTGTTTGGTGGGTAACGACGAGCGATACCAACCCATGGATCATCACCAAGTTGTTTCACGCCGAGTGAAACACGGTTCTTTTCTTGATCGAACTTCAAAATCTTCGCAGTAACTTCTTGACCAACAGTCAACATCTCGCTTGGGTGACGCACACGACGCCATGCCAAGTCAGTAATGTGCAAGAGGCCATCGATACCACCGAGGTCAACGAACGCGCCGTAATCTGTGATGTTCTTAACGAGGCCAGTAACAACTGCACCTTCTTTAAGGTTAGACATCAACTTAGCACGCTCTTCACCTTGGCTAGCTTCCACCACTGCACGACGTGACAACACTACGTTGTTACGCTTACGGTCAAGCTTGATAACCTTGAACTCCATCGTCTTACCTTCGTAAGGGCTGGTGTCTTTGATTGGGCGTGTATCAACGAGTGATCCAGGCAAGAATGCGCGGATACCGTTAACCATGACAGTCAAGCCGCCTTTAACCTTACCAGTAACAGTACCAGTAACGATCTCAGCTTGCTCAAGCGCTTTTTCCAAGTTCATCCATGATGCCAAGCGTTTCGCTTTATCACGGGAGAGGATGGTGTCGCCATAGCCGTTCTCAAGAGCGTCAATAGCAACAGAAACGAAATCGCCAGGAGCTACTTCAATCTCGCCAGCGTCGTTATGGAATTCTTCAACAGGAATAAACGCTTCAGACTTTAAGCCAGCGTTAACAACGACGAAGTTATGGTCGATGCGGAGAACTTCAGCCGAAATAACTTGGCCGGTCTTCATATTCGATCGGGTTAATGATTCTTCAAATAGTTCTGCAAATGATTCAGACATGTGTATTCACTTTGTGCCGTCAGAAGGCCTGACGGGTTAGATTGAAAAAGTCTTCAAGAAACACGCTAATGAAAAGTCGCGTTGTGGAGTTTCTTAAGACACCAAAAACTACTGCTTACAACTCACTGCTAAAACAACTACAAACTAAGCAATCGCAGATTGATACCAATCCAAAACTGTCTTAACTGCTTGATCTATCGACAAATTCGATGTCTCAAGCACTTTTGCACCATCTGCAACTAACAAGGGTGCGGTACCTCGACTACTGTCTCTAGCATCGCGCTCCTGCAAATCTTGCAGCAAGTCCTCAAGTTTAGCAGAAATTCCCTTAGCTATCAATTGCTTATAGCGACGCTCGGCTCTGGCAGCTGCCGTTGCAGTCAAGAAAACCTTCAAAACGGCGTCTGGGAATATGACACTTGCCATATCCCTGCCATCGGCTACCAACCCAGGAGATTGACGAAAACTGCGTTGCAGGCCCACCAAAGCGGATCTCACCTCAGGGTGGATGGCTAAAGCGGAGGCCCTTAAACCCATACTTTCAGTACGAATAGCATCTGTGACATCCTCGCCATTTAGCAAAATTCGCCCATTTTTGAATAAAATCAATAACTTAGGGACTAAAAGTCCAAGTTCTAGGCCATTTTCAACGTTAATTCCCTTTTTTTCGCTAGCTAAAGCCACTAAGCGATAGAGGGCGCCACTATCCAAATAATGAAAGCCCAGCTTTTCTGCAACGAGTGAGGCAACCGTACCTTTGCCCGAAGCGGTTGGACCATCAATAGCAATGACTGGGAAAGAGCTCATGAACTTAGTTCACTACCTTTGCAAACTCTGTGAAGTAAGTCGGGAAGGTTTTTGCTACGCAATTAGGGTCATTGATCTTGAGTGCATTTGGGCCAAATGCAGCAAGTGAGAAGCACATGGCCATGCGATGGTCATCATAGGTATCAATACCTTCAATCGGAGACTTCCAATCACCGGGTAATGCAGGGGCTTGCACAACAATATAGTCAGCACCTTCTTCAACGATTGCACCAACTTTTTTCAATTCTTTTGCCATTGCCGCAATGCGATCTGTTTCTTTAACGCGCCAGCTAGCAATATTGTTTAAACGCGTTGGGCCTTCTGCAAACAAAGCAGTAACAGCCAAGGTCATCGCAGCATCCGGAATTTCAGTGCAATCAATGGTGATGCCATTAAGCTTGCCATTGGCATTTTTCACACCAGAAACTTCGATCCAATCTTCACCAGCATTGATCTTGGCACCCATAAGCGCAAGTGCATCAGCAAAAGCCACATCACCTTGAATACTATCCTTACCAACGCCAAGAACTTTTATGGGACCAGCGCCAATAGCACCAAGAGCCAGGAAATAAGAGGCTGATGAAGCATCGCCCTCAACAGATAACTGACCAGGACTCTTGTACACAGAATCCGAATGTTTTGCAGGAATAATGAATGACTGTTTATCGGGGCAAGCAACCGTCACGCCAAAGCGCGCCATCAGTTTCAAAGTGATATCGATATACGGACGTGAGATGAGTTCTCCAATTACCTCAATACGTACCGGCTCCATCGCAACCAAAGGCAAGGCCATGAGCAATGCAGTTAAAAATTGGCTTGATACATCGCCGCGCACTTTAACAACATCTTTAATCCGAATCGCTGCAGCGGATATTCTGATCGGTGGATAGCCTTCCTGCAATTCATAGTCGATCTTTGCGCCCACTTGACGTAAACCATCCACCAAATCCCGTATTGGTCGCTCATGCATGCGGGCAACACCAGATAAACGATAGTTACCACCTTGCATTGCTAAAGCTGCGGTTAATGGACGCATCGCAGTGCCGGCATTACCCATAAAGAGGTCCGCCTCCTGCACCGGGAACTTACCACCACAACCCTCGACTACGCATACTTGATTAGGTTGATCGGTAAAGGACAATCCTAATTGACGCAAGGCACTGCGCATGACTTGAGTGTCATCTGCATCTAATAAATTCTTGAGAGTGGTTGTGCCACTGGAAAGGGCTGCAAGTAGCAATGCCCGATTTGAAATACTCTTAGACCCTGGCAAAACAATCGAGCCTTGGGCTCGCTTGAATGGACCAATACTAATATCTGGCAAACCACTCATCAAAGTACATCCAAATCTTGACGCGCTTTACTCGCCTTATTGAATAATTTTTCTAATCCAGGGCCATCGTTCTCAGCAATCAGTTTACGCATATGACTCACAATCAACAGATACTGATCTAACTCTTTCAGAATTGCAGTGCGATTACCTAAGCAAATGTCGCGCCACATCTCGGGACTTGAAGCTGCAATACGGGTGAAATCTTTAAAGCCAGCACCCACATGACTAAGCTTTTGATCAGCGTCTTCAGAATTCACTACGCTAGCCATTAAGGCATAAGACAAGATATGAGGCAGATGCGAAACTGCTGCATAAATCGCATCATGTTGTACAACACCAATCTTTTTCACCTCAGAACCAACGGATTCCCAAAAACCCGTGATCAAAGAGATATCTTCTGGTGAGTTTTCCTGCAAAGGACAAATAATGGTTTGCTTACCTTGAAATAAATCTGCCTTAGCCGCACTGGCCCCGTGCTGAGCGCCGCCTGCAATCGGATGAGCCGGCACAAATTGACATGCCTTCTTACCCAACACCTCCTTGGCAGCCAAAATCACATCGCCTTTAGTGCTGCCGGCATCGGTAATCATGGTGCGAGGCTCAAGATGTGGCTCCATCATTTCAAATGCAGCGCGCATTTGCGCTACGGGCACACAAAGTACGATGACATCAGATTGCTTGGCTGCCTCAACCAAATCCACCACACCATCAATCGCACCCATCTTTTGCGCTTGATCTAAATTTTCTTTACTACGACCTACGCCCAAAACTTTTGTCACCACACCCGCCTGCTTGAGTGCCAAACCCAATGAGGCACCAATCAAACCAACACCAACAATGGTGACGGTACCGTAATTACTTGCTGGATTAATGATGGTCATTAGGACAGTATTTCTTTTAAAGCGGCAATGAAGGCTGCATTTTCTTCTGGCAAACCGATCGAGATACGCAACCATTGTGGCAAGCCGTAGTTACCCACTGGGCGAACAATAATGCCGCGCTTAAGTAATTCCAAATTAATGCGAGCACCAGCTTGGTCATCATCACCCACCTTAACGAGTACAAAGTTGCCTGCAGACGTCAGATAGCGTAAGCCTAGTTCATCGAAAGCTTTGGTGAGCTGGGCATAGCCAGCACGATTGAGTTCAAAACCTTGCTGCAAAAATTCTTTGTCCTGAAAGGCTGCAATAGCAGCAGCCTGGGCTAGACTATTCACATTAAACGGCTGACGAATACGATTCAGTAGATCAGTTAAATGCGGTTGTGCAACCCCATAACCAATGCGCAGACCGGCTAAACCATAAGCCTTGGAGAAACTGCGCGACAAAATCATATTAGGGAAGCGCTTTACCCAAGCAATGGCATCGTAGCGTTGCTCAGGCGTGAGGTACTCGTTATATGCTTCATCAAGTACAACAACTACATTTGATGGAACTGCAACTAAAAAGTCTTCAATCTCTTTAGCTGTCAAATAACTACCAGTAGGATTATTGGGATTAGCCACAAATACCAACTTTGCCTTGTCGCCAGATGCTTTAATTGCCGCCAACATGACTGGTAGGTCGTGGCCATAAATATCCGTAGCAGCCACTTCAATTGCCTTAGCGCCAACAGCCTGAGTGGCTAAGGGATAAACAGCAAAGGCATGCTTTGAGAAGATCACTTCATCGCCCGCTTGCGCCACTGCACGGGCAGCCAATTCCAGAATATCGTTACTGCCATTACCTAAGGTAATCCAGTCTGTTGGCACACCCAATCGATCGGCTAAAACATTCTTTAACTCAAATCCATTGGAATCTGGGTAGCGGCCTAAGTCACCTGCAGCCTTGAGCATTGCATCTTGTGCGGACTTTGGCATGCCTAATGGATTTTCATTGGAGGCTAGCTTCACAATTTTATTTTCATCAAGGCCATACTCACGCGCAACTTCGCTGATAGGGCGACCACCAACATAAGGGGCGATCGCATGAATATGTTTTAAGCCAATCTTAGAAGTCATTCGAGCTTTACTAATTTATTTACTAATACACAGTTAGTTACAGTTAATCTTGGATTAGGTAGAGTGAGGATACGAGCCAAGGTTCTTATAGAAAGCTGCAACCCCTTTTAACTCTTCAAGCGCCTTCACCACTTTCGCATCATCTGCATGACCAGCAATGTCAATATAGAAGTGATATTCCCAAGTACCTTTGCGTGCAGGACGAGATTCGAAGCGATTCATAGAGACACTATGCGTTGCCAAAGGCGCTAATAAGCGATGAACGGCACCAGGCTGGTTATCAACAGAGAGCACCAAAGAGGTCTGATCTTTACCGGTTGGCTGGCAGGCGTATTTACCAACCACAACAAAACGGGTGCGATTATGCGGATCATCCTGAATCTGTGCAGCCACTGCTTGCAAGCCATAAGCTTCTTGAGCGGGATCACCAGCAATTGCAGCCAGAGTAGGATCACTTGCCGCCATGCGAGCTGCTTCCGCATTACTACTCACCGCTTGACGCTTGAGTTGTGGAGCGTGCACGCTTAACCATTGCTGGCACTGCGCCAATGCTTGAGCATGAGCGCAAACGGTGGTTACACCATCCAAGTTACCGCTCTTAGTCAACAAGTGATGACGAATTGGCAATACGACTTCGCCGCTAATACGCATAGAAGAGTCGAGCAATAAATCCAATGTGCGAGAAATCGCACCTTCATTAGAATTCTCAACAGGCACTACGCCAAATTGTGCCGCGCCCTTCTCTACTGCTTTAAAAACCTCATCCAAACTGGCACAAGGCAATCCAGCAATGGAATGACCAAAATAAGTTTGCGCAGCTTGCTCAGAGAATGTTCCAACTGGGCCAAGATACGCAATGGTTTGACGTGCTTCTAATGCTCTGCAAGCAGACATGACTTCACGCCAAATTGCAGCAATGCCATCTGGCAACAACGGGCCTTTATTAATTTCTTGCAGGCGAGCAACTACTTGGCGCTCACGTTCTGGACGAAATACTGGCGAAGCAAAACCGCCTTTAATGTGCCCAACCTCTTGCGCTGCTTTAGCACGCTGAGTCAATAAATCTAATATTTGCGCATCTAATGAATCAATTTTTTCCCGCAAGGGTGCTAAGCGCTGTTCTTCAGTACTCATTAAGCCCGCCTTTCAAAGTCGCGCATAAATTCAACTAAGGCTTTTACACCCTCAATAGGCATTGCGTTATAGATGCTAGCACGCATACCGCCTGCAGCTTTATGGCCACGCAAGGCAACCAAGCCAGCGGCGTTTGATTGCGCCAAAAACTCTGCATTCAGGTTCTCATCTTTTAAGAAGAAAGTCACGTTCATACGTGAGCGATATTCCTTGGTGACACGATTCTCATACAAGCTGCTTTGATCTAAAAAGTTATAAAGTAAATCCGCTTTTTCTTGGTTACGCTTTGCAATGGCTTTCACTCCGCCTTGCTTAAGCAGCCACTTAAAGCCTAGGCCAGCCATATAAATCGAAAATGTCGGCGGCGTATTGATCATCGACTGAGTATTGGCCTGCACAGCCCAATCCCAAATCGTGGGAGTAATGCCCATGCTGTGACCAATTAAATCCTTACGCACAATCACAATCGTCACGCCAGAGGGGCCGATATTCTTTTGCGCACCACCAAACCAAACGGCGCACTTGTTCACATCCATTTCTTTAGAAAGAATATTGCTAGAGATATCCGCAACTAGTGGAATATCACCAACGTCTGGCACATCTGGGAATTCAACACCGCCAATCGTTTCATTGGCACAGTAGAGAACGTAAGCAGCATCACCAGATAACTTCCAAGTTGATCTTGCCGGAATGGTATTGAATTTTTCTGCGGCTGAAGAGGCAGCTAAATTTGCAGTGCCATACTTCTGCGCTTCTTTATAGGATTTTTCTGACCACACGCCAGTAACGATGTAATCCGCCTTCGGTTCGCTCTTGGCCAAAGGCATCAGGTTCATGGGGATGGCTGCATTTTGCCCAAGACCACCGCCTTGCAACAGCAAAATTTCATAACTATCAGGAATATTCATGAGGGTGCGCAAATCTTGCACCACCTCCTCATACACTTCCATAAACTCTTTGCTGCGATGACTGATTTCCATCACGCTTGTACCAAGCCCACGCCAATTGAGCATTTCATCGGTAGCCTGCTTCAGCACCTCTTCAGGCAAGGTAGCAGGCCCCGCAGCGAAATTGAAAATGCGGCGGTCAAAAGTCATGATGTGTCTAGCCTAAAGGTGACGCTTAAGCGTCACCTGCCGTATCGTCATTAGAGTCGGTTGTTGGGTCAGCAGATACATCACCTTCTACTGCGCCATCAACTTCTTCGTCCGAATCGCTCTCAGCAATACGCTGCAGACCTGATAAGCGCGTACCTTCATCCACATTGATCAAAGTAACGCCTTGAGTAGCGCGCCCCATTTCACGGATTTCAGAAACACGCGTGCGAACCAAGATACCGCCAGTAGTGATCAACATAATTTGATCTTCTGGAGATACCAATGCAGCCGCAACTACCTTACCGTTACGCTCTGAAGTCTGAATGGCGATCATGCCCTTTGTGCCGCGTCCATGTCGAGTGTATTCAGCGATTGGCGTACGCTTACCGTAACCATTCTCTGTAGCTGTCAATACGCTACTTGGAATTGCAATTCCGTCCGCATCAACCACAGCCGCTTCAGCACCTTCTGCAGCTTCTGCTGGAGCAACCAACATAGCGATCACTTGATGACCTTCACCTAAGTTCATGCCGCGCACACCGCGTGCGGTACGACCCATTGGGCGAACATCGTTCTCGTCAAAGCGCACTGCTTTACCAGCGTCAGAGAACAACATGACATCGTGCTGACCATCGGTAATCGCTGCGCCAACTAAGAAGTCGTTTTCATTCAAGTCAACCGCAATGATGCCGGCCTTACGTGGGTTAGAGAAGTCAGACAAGCGAGTCTTCTTCACAGTGCCCAAGCTAGTAGCCATAAAGACGTAATGATCATCCTGGTAGCCCTTGATCGGCAGAATCACAGTGATCTTCTCGCCTTCAATCAGAGGGAACATATTGACGATTGGCTTGCCACGAGAGGTGCGACTACCTTGCGGCACTTCCCAAACTTTGAGCCAATACATCCGACCGCGATCGGAGAAGCACAAAATAATGTCATGGGTGTTCGCAACGAAGAGTGTGTCAATCCAATCTTCGTTCTTAGTAGCTGCAGCTTGCTTGCCGCGACCGCCACGTTTTTGGGCGCGATATTCACTCAGTGGTTGACTCTTCATGTAACCAGTATTTGAAAGAGTCACCACCATATCCTGCGGTGTAATCAAATCTTCTGTGAAGAGTTCGGTGGCATTCATTTCGATGAATGAGCGACGACCTGTATCACCACCAGCAATACCAAACTCCGCTTGAACTTCTTTCAACTCGGATTCGATCACTTGAGTTACACGCTCTGGCTTTGCCAACAAATCAAGTAAGTCAGAAATCTCTGACATCACTTCTTTGTATTCGTTAACAATCTTATCTTGCTCAAGACCAGTCAAGCGTTGTAAACGCATCTGCAAAATCTCTTGCGCCTGGCTATCAGAGAGGCGATATAAGCCAGTAGTTTGCATGCCGTACTCAGGCAATAATCCCTCTGGACGATAAGCGTTGCGGCCGCCTGGCGTATCAGTTTCAGCACGCGCCAACATCTCTCGCACCATCGATGAATCCCAAGCTTTGCCCATCAATTCTTGCTTAGCAATCACTGGGTTCGCAGCAGCTTTAATAAGCGCAATGAACTCATCGATGTTTGCCAATGCAACAGCCAAACCTTCTAAGACGTGACCACGATCACGAGCTTTGCGTAATTCAAAAATCGTGCGACGTGTCACTACTTCGCGACGGTGTTGCAAGAAGTACTCAAGCATCTGCTTCAAGTTCAACAAGCGTGGTTGGTTATCTACCAAGGCCACCATGTTCATGCCGAAGTTATCTTGTAACTGAGTGCTCTTATACAAATTATTGAGAACGACTTCGGGCACCTCGCCGCGCTTCAACTCAATCACAACGCGCATACCAGATTTATCTGACTCATCACGCAAATCAGAAATACCTTCAACTTTTTTCTCATTCACCAACTCAGCAATACGCTCGAGCAAGTTCTTTTTATTGACTTGGTATGGCAACTCATCAACGATGATGGCTTGACGCGCGCCCTTATCCAAATCTTCAAAGTGAGTTTTGGCACGCATCACGACACGGCCACGGCCAGTGCGATAACCCTCGCGAACACCTTGAACGCCGTAAATAATGCCGGCAGTCGGGAAATCCGGGGCTGGGATGATCTCAATAAGCTCATCAATCGTGCATTCTGGGTTGTGAAGCACGTGCAAACAGGCTGAAACCACCTCATCCAGGTTATGGGGAGGGATGTTGGTCGCCATACCTACAGCAATGCCAGAACTGCCATTTATGAGCAAATTCGGCACTTTGGCAGGCAGAATCAGGGGCTCTTTCTCGCTACCGTCGTAATTTGGCCCAAAATCAACCGTTTCCTTGTCCAAATCGGCCAAAAGCTCATGAGCTATCTTGCGGAGGCGGATCTCGGTATATCGCATTGCAGCAGCGTTATCGCCGTCTACGGAGCCAAAGTTACCCTGCCCGTCAACCAGCATATAGCGCAGAGAGAAATCCTGGGCCATCCGAACGATCGTGTCATACACCGCAGAATCACCGTGCGGATGATATTTACCGATTACATCGCCAACTATACGGGCAGATTTTTTGTAAGCTCGGTTCCAATCGTTGTTTAATTCATACATTGCGAATAAGACCCGGCGGTGAACCGGTTTGAGGCCGTCACGCACGTCTGGCAGGGCTCTGCCGACAATGACGCTCATTGCGTAGTCCAAATAGGACCGCCGCATTTCGTCTTCGAGGGATATTGGTAGTGTTTCTTTAGCGGCTTGTTCCATCTAGAAATAATATCATTTTGATGACAGGTAGGCCCTATGCTAAGATTCTGTCAGTTTGTACGAAATTGAGATGTGTCGCTTTGCAGTTTTTGCATCAAGGTAGGGCGAATTACATTTAAGTTTGACTTTAATTAAAAAAGAGATTTTTGAGGACTAAAAATGAACAAAACCCTAAGAGTGTTGCTCGCTTCTGTTATTACTGTTTCTGCAACTGCAGCAATGGCTTCTGATAACTGGCAAAACGGCGATGGCGCCCTAAACTGGAAAAACGGCGATGGCACATTGTGCTGGCGCGATAACAACTGGACTCCTGCTACCGCAGCTAAAGGTTGTGACGGTGCGTTGACTGCTGCTGCTGGCGTTAGCCAAAGCAAAATCACTTTGCAAGCTGACACACTTTATGACTTCAACAAGTCTGACTTGAAACCAGAAGGTAAAGCTACTTTGGACAAGATCGCTGCTGATTTGAGCAAGATCAAGTTAGAAGTAATCATTGCTGTTGGTAACACTGACAGCGTTGGTACAGATGCATACAACATGGCCCTCGGTCAGCGTCGTGCTCAGTCAGTTAAGACTTACCTGACAAGCAAAGGTGTTGACGGTAGCCGCATCTACACAGAATCAAAAGGCAAGAGCAATCCAGTTGCATCAAATGCAACTGCTGAAGGCCGCGCTAAGAACCGCCGTACTGACATCGAAGTTGTTGGTACAGCAGCTCAGTAATTCACTTTACTTGTAAAAAAGCCCGCTTCTAGCGGGCTTTTTTATTTCCGCTATATTCATAGACTTCTCCAATAGCCTCACAATTAGCCCATTTATATGAACGTCGACCAGTCAGAAATCACCAAATTTAGCGCCCTAGCCCATCGTTGGTGGGACCCTAATAGCGAATTCAAACCCCTGCACGCCATCAACCCACTGCGCCTGAACTGGATTAAGTCCTTTGTTAGCTTAGAAGGCAAGAAGGTGGTTGATATCGGTTGCGGCGGTGGCATCTTGGCAGAATCCATGTCCCAATCAGGCGCAGAAACCACCGGTATCGATTTATCTGAAAAAGCTCTCAAAGTAGCTGAATTGCATGCTTTAGAGGTAGGCGCAAACCTTTCTTATCGCTCCATCTCAGCAGAGGCACTCGCTGATGAGCAACCTGAACAGTATGACGTGGTGACCTGCATGGAGATGCTTGAACACGTGCCGGACCCCGCTTCGGTAGTGCGCGCTTGCGCCAAACTTTGTAAGCCTGGGGGCACGTTATTTTTTAGCACCCTCAACCGCAGCCCTAAGTCCTACTTATTTGCCATTATTGGTGCTGAATACATTCTGAAATTACTTCCCAGAGGTACTCACGAGTACGCTAAATTCATCAAACCTTCTGAGCTCGTCGCCTTTACTCGCCATGCGGGTTTAGAAATGCTTGGCATGAAGGGTATGAGCTACAACCCACTCACTCAGGTCTATAGCTTGAGTGATGATGTGGATGTGAACTACATGATTGCCGTTCGTAAATAATTCAAGATATGAGAAATCTTTTCAGCCCTTATGCCGGCATCTTTTTTGATTTAGATGGCACATTAGCCGATACTGCACCTGATTTAGTAGCGGCAACCAATCAATTGCTCGTTGCGCGCAATCTTGCGCCTAAGCCTTATGAATTTCTGCGTCCCTATGCCTCAGCTGGTGCTCGCGGATTACTCGAAGGCGCCTTTGGCATTAGCCCCGATCATGCAGATTTCACCCTATTGCGCGATGAATTTTTCAGTAATTACGAAAAAGCATTGCTGGTAGAGAGTAAATTATTCGATGACATGAGCCACTTACTGGATCAAATGGATCAAGCCAAGCTCCCCTGGGGCATTGTTACGAATAAAAGTGAGCGCTTTACCAATCCTCTTACTGAATTAATGGGTTTACGCCAAAGAGCTATTTCTACCGTTTCTGGCGATACAACACCGTATTCAAAACCCCATCCTGAGCCTATCTTGCACGCCGCCAGAATAGCTAAAGTAGATCCTACAAAATCACTTTATATAGGCGATGACATTAGAGATGTTGTGGCAGGCAAAGCAGCAGGAATGAAGACTGTCGCAGCCGCTTATGGCTACTGTGGCTGTAAAGAGCCTCCAGAGGCCTGGGGAGCCGATTACATCGTTAATCAACCCCTCGAGCTATTGCAAATCATCTTTCCCAATAGGGAATAAAAGATATTCAACAATTTAAAGCTAGCGGCTTTAAAATACCCTTTCCTAAGCATGCAATCTGGGACCGACATGGTTTCGACGTGGGTTACAAAGCATCAAGGGCATACCGAGGACCCGTTATCTCGTAAATCAATGGGAATGTTTTAACTGCAAACGACGAACGTTTCGCACTAGCCGCTTAATTGCGGTTGCCCCTGAACTGATTCTCTCTTGGGTCAGCTAGCGCAAGCTAGATCAGGGTCATTTACAAGAGATAAGATCATTTCATGTCACGGGGAATGATTCGAAAACTTAGTGAATCGTCAGCGTGGAACGTGTCAATCTGTGCCTAGCTGGCTAAATTAAATGATATGACTAAGTATGTAGAACTTGTTGTGGAGGATTTGCGGACGCGGGTTCGATTCCCGCCGGTTCCACCATTTTGAAGTAACAGTCAAACGCCACCTATCTGGGTGGCGTTTTTCTTTGCTTTAGGAATCCATCATTCTTATTAATTGAATTGATAGCTCATGCCAGCTTGGAAATTGAGAGGCGCTCCAGCAAAAATCCCATCAGGACTCCGGCTGGAAATATATCTCTTATTAAATACATTATTAATCACTCCAAACACTTTCCAATCTTTGTTGATGGCGTAGTTAGCACTCCAATTGACTGTTGTAAAGGCAGGAACCTCGCCTAAAGTTCCAATGGCATTTTGCGCAACCGTATTTGCCGAATCCGCATACTGAGCAGAAACATAATTCAGATTGACTAAAGTATTGAAGCCATTCTTTTCGTAGCTAACACCCAAATTTGAGGTTAATTTAGGCGTGTACGGAATGCGATTACCATCTCGCCCTAAAGAGCTCGTGCCAACAAACTTAGCCACCGGGATATAAGTAGCATTACCATTAATGCCCCATCCCCCTCCTAGCGCATAAGCCAAGGACATCTCGGCACCTTGATGCAAACTTTTACCGCCATTGGCTTTAGAAATTCCGGCAGCTAAGCTCTGATTCACAACTTGATTACTGAAGTTCATGCTAAAAATAGCTGAATCATAAGTAAAAGCACCAGAGCGACCACGTAGACCGAGCTCCGTATTGGTTGAGCGTTCTGGGGCTAACTGCTGATCAACTCCTTTGTCATCAATTGCGGTGGCTAACTGTGCTGGCGCAAAACCTTTATAAACACTACCGTACGCCTGCACTTGGGGAACAAGCTGCCAGGTAGCACCAATTTGTGGAATAGTTTCTACATTCTTAGCGCTACCAGCTTTTCCAGTAGCAGCATTTGAACGGGTCTGGTTATAACTTTCCACTCGTACCCCAGGAATAAGGGCAAAGTCTTTGCTCAGCAAGAAACGGTTTTGCGCATAGACCGCCACTGAATTAGCCTTGTTATCTTCCTGCGAAGTGAGTCGACCAGAATAGGTTAGAGTTTTGGAACTCACTACTTGATTGATTTGAGATTCGGTATGCATGCGCAATCCAAACTCTGCTTCATTCGAAATCCCCAGAGCCTTATAGGCATGACTTACCCGAGAATCGATGCCCAGCATTTGAAACTCTCGATTTCGTCCAATCAGACAATCACCACCTACATTGCAGGCTCTAAAGACTGTCGATTCCTGTGTACGTTTAACAATACTTTGCCGCCAATAATCTCTAGATAACCTGCTCCAATACATCAAAGTATTGATTTTGGTCTCAGGACTAATTTCGATAGCATGATTGAGATCTACTGCATTTCTTTGGGTAATAAAGCGGTCATTTGGCGCTGGATTATCTCTTGAGTGAGTGCTGTACTGATTTGGTCGCAGACCTACATATGAGGTATTGATATTGTTATCGTAATGGGTATATTTGAGACTTAACCACTGATTCTGTGCAATCTCCATCCCCCCTTTCACCAAGATGTCATACATCTTGAAACCATTGCCTTGGTATCCATTGGACTCAGATTGAATCAGATTTATTCCTCCAATGGCGCCATTCGATGATGATTTTCCCCCTGCCTCAAGCTCTGCTAAACGATATCCGTAGTTACCCACTTTGCCGGTTAACTTAAATCCTGGAGCAGGTGTTTTGCTAAGGTAATTCACCACGCCACCAATATTGGATGGGCCATATTTCAGGCCCGATGCGCCCTTTAAAACTTCAATCCCACCGATTTGCTCTACAGGTGGGCTGTAATAGGAAGCATTGGAAATGAAGAGACTTGGTTGAATGGGGGCGCCATCCTCCAGAATAAGAACCTTGGAGCTGCGACTCGGATTTAATCCCCGAATACCAATATTCGGAATAGATCCTAGGCCACCCTCATCTCCACGGACATTGACACCAGGAACTGTCTTTAATACGTCTTGTAGCGACTGAGGCTGTAACTCCTCCATCCTCTGTTGGTTAATGACATCAACCGTTCCTGGAATTTTATAAAGGGCATTCTCCTCTCGACCAACAATATCAATCCTAGGTAACTCAATATCTTGAGCATTAGCCCAAACTGAAAAAGATCCTCCATATAACAATGCAAACGATGAAAACCAGGCCAACCGAATTCGAGGACGAACAACTTCTTGATGCTTCATATACCATCTCCAGTGATAAAAACAAAAAATCGCTGGCTATATGCATATGAAAATGCTCTTGCTGGCTAGTAAGTTAATTCATATTTACTTCGTCAAAATGAGCTTCCCTAATTTAGTGATGCGCAATTGATATGAATGCCCATCATGCAAAATGAAGATCTGTTTTGTTCGCCCCAATAAGATTTCGCTTGGAATGGTTATGGGAAAAATCTGGGTTGATCGAATGCATTTTGAATCAATATCTAAGATATTTTTCTCGCTCAAGTACTAGCCTTCCAAGGTAAATTGAATTGGTGTTTGAAAGCATTGCAAAGAAAGCTGGGTGGGAGTTATTGCAATAGGCGCAAATCTCCACTGAGCCAAAGCCTTGATGACTGAACGATCTAAACCCTGAAAGCCTGAGCTCTGGGTGATGCCAACTTCTTGCACAAGGCCTTGATCGCTGACACATAGTCTTGCAATGACCAAGCCTTGTTCCTTAAGCTGTCTGCTGACTAAGGGGTAATGTGGTTTAGGGCTGTGTATGGCCTGTCTAGCTGCGCCTGCTGCTAGAAGCCCAGCCCCCTTGCTATCACTATGCGCATGGGATTCATTTACAGCACTGGAACTATCAAGCTCACTTTTAGGGGGTGTTTTGACTTGGGATGCAACCAGAGATTTTTGCTGCTGAGGTGACGGGGCACTTTTACCCACAAGATTTACCATCAGAAAATCTGGGGCAGATAAATTAGACCCCGCAAATGATCCCGATAAAAGCATCAATAGCGCTAATAAATGAGAGAAAGTTACCCCCGAAATTAGCAATACATTTCTAGACAATGCACCAGAAAGCAAATGACACCCTTAAAAAATAAATGAGAAAAACTATATTCAACTTACCGAAAAAATGTGTAGTAAGTTAACTACTGCTCTCAATGATTTTAAGGGTGATGTAGTGGATTAACAACCATGATCCCAATGGGGGCGGGGCTTGTAGGGCTATTTAATGTGGTACTACTTTTGGGTTAATCGCCAGAGTGAAGTGACTTCTTTAGATCTCGCTGCATGCAATGCATCAGCTTTATCAAATGCTTTTGGATGTGTTGGTTTGGTATCTAAATGCGCAATCACTTTCAAGCCTGCATGCTCAATCCAAATTAAAAGCTCTTCTCTCGTTCTCAATCCTAAGTGCTCTGCTAAGTCAGAAAGAATGAGCCAACCCTCACCATTTGGTAGTAGATGATCCTTTAATCCACTCAAGAAACCCTTCAGCATCTGACTCTCAGGGTCATATACAGCATGCTCTAGCGAAGAGCTTGGTCTGGCTGGAAGCCAGGGTGGATTACAAACAATGAGTGCAGCTTTTCCTTGAGGGAAAAGATTGGCTTTGTGAATTTGAATTTCAGAATTCAAACCTAAGAGATGAATATTTTCTTTCGCACAAGCAATCGCTCGATCACTTAGATCAGTCGCAATAATTTTTTGAATATCTCGTAGAGCCAAAATAACGGCTAACACTCCAGTGCCCGTCCCAATATCAAAAGCTATAGAGCTTTGTTTTATTGCTTCTGGTAACGGGGCTTTCAGAATCAAGCCAATATATTCACTACGCACAGGAGAGAAAACACCGTAGTGCGGATGAATGCGCACCTCTTGATCATCTCTGGTGAGAACTTGAATACCTGTCTTGCGCCACTCATGAGCGCTAATCACGCCAAGCAACTCACGCAAAGAAATTACATAGGAAGTTTCTTGCGTTCCATAGGCCTCAAGGCAGGCCTGCGCTACATCTGGGGCGCGTCTCAAAGGTATCGTATGGTCAGCATTCAAGTGGATGAGAACCATGCCCAAAATACGTGCGCGCTGAGATTGGGTGAGACGATGTAGATTAAATGCATCTAAGGGACTTTTGATTTTCTCTTTGGAAACTCTGTCAGCTCTAGTAGACTTCTTGGAGGGCTTATCTACCCTTCTTACCAAAGCTTGTAAGAGTTGCCGCGCATTCTGAAAGTCACCCCTATAGAGCATCGCAGTACCTTCACAAGCTAAGCGATAAGCAATATCAGCGGTCAGCGTGTCATCCGCAATCTGAATTTTTTTATGGGGGGCAATGCCATTTTCAGAATGCCATTGAGCACTATGAGTTTGTCCAGCATCCTCCCATTGAAGGGTTGTTGATTGATTCACCTAGGTAACCAAAAACCGATTGTTTTGATAATCATCGATGGCTTGTTCAATTTCAGAGCGAGTATTCATCACAAAAGGGCCGTACTGAACGATAGGCTCATGCAAGGGCAAAGCTGCTAGAACAATAAATTGTGCGCTTATAGATCCTGATCTTGCCTTTAAAAGATCGCCATCACCAAGAACAATGGCTGCCTGCTTTGGAGCTGGCATCATTGGGCCGCCTAATTCCAGCCCGCCTTCATATACATAAACAAATGCATTGAGCTCTTTTGGAATGCGTTGCTCAAACTCTGCGTTGGGTGGTAAATGCACATCTAAAAATAGAGGTGCAGTGGTAACCCCCTGAATCGGGCCTTGAACTGCTTTACCGACATCATCATATGCACCCGCAATGATCTTGACTGAGCCCCCATTTGCCAAAGCAATCTTCGGAATATCTTCAACCTGGATATCTTTATAGCTAGCCGGCTTCATCTTCTCTTTTGCAGGTAAATTAATCCACAACTGAAAGCCGCGCATGGCACCGCTCACTTGCTGTGGCATCTCAGAATGAATAATGCCGCGCCCAGCCGTCATCCATTGCACGCCACCAGTTTTCAGATGCCCTTGGTTTCCCAAATGATCCTCATGCAACATGTGACCTTCCAGCATGTAGGTCACCGTCTCAAAACCCCGATGGGGATGTGCCGGAAAGCCCGCTACATAATCATTTGGATCGCTGGAGGAAAACTCATCGAGCATCAAAAAAGGATCTAATCTGACTTGATTTTGACCGCCCAGACTACGACGCAATTTCACACCCGCACCATCAGAAGTGGCAATGCCAGGAATAATGGTTTGGATGTTGCGGATCATATTGATGAATGCTTTAACTTGGCTTTGGCTAAGCTTTAACTTTAAGCCGGAGGATGATCTTCAGGATTGACATCGAGGGCTATCAAGAATCGAGAAACCATATTGTAAGCGGCGATTACCGTGACTAATTCCACGGTATCCGTGCTTCCCAAAGCCTTTTGCAAGCGCTTCATTAATTCAGGATCCACTTTGATATTGCGCGTCATCTGAAAAGTGAGTTCGGCAGCGTCGTTCTCCACCGGAGAGTACAGATCTTTTGGAAAATTCGGTTGCCCAATGAGTCGCAAGCCTTGGACCTGCTCTTCAGTACCGCCCGCTTTCTTAAAAGGTGGCGCATGGTGAAAGAATTCATATTCAGCACCATTCAAGACGGCTACGCCACACATAGCCAACTCGCGCAACTTCGGATCCAAAGACAGGTTATTACGAATCTCTCCAATGAAATGATTCCAGCCCTCTGCAATTGGAACGCTATGCAAGAGCATGCGATCTAAATTAATAAACTGACCGCCTCGTCTTTTGCGAATAGCTGCAACCAACTCTGCTGGCTCTGCCAAATCCATTGGCTGATACGGAATTAAACGTTCTGACATATTTACCTTTTATCAATACTGCTTATCAACAACTCTTACTGAGCAGTTTCTTTAATATTGTTTTCAATCACAAACTTACCCCAGATACCCATTTGCTTGCCGATAAAGTCTTGTGCAGCAACTGGGGTGCCACCAACAATTTGAATGCCTTGCATTTTGAACTTCTCAGCGACAGCAGGCGTCTTCAAGGCTTTATTTAATGCCTTATTCATTGCATCGATCATTGCCGGAGAGGTCTTACCGGGGGCCAATACCGCCCACCAAGCTGGCGCACTAAAGCCTGGGAAGCCGCTCTCAGAAATTGTCGGCACATTAGGCAAGGATGGTGAACGCTTGGCAGTTGTAATCACTAGCGGAATAACTCCACCGTTATCGATATGAGGCTTCACCAAAAATTCCGAGCCAACAGCCAACTCCACTTGACCGCCCAAAGCATCTTGCATTAAAGGACCGCCACCACGATAAGGGATGTGATTCCAATCAAAGCCCGCTTGTTTTGCCAGACGCGCCATTGCTAAGTGACCCAAGCTACCAATTCCAATGGAGCCGTAACTAAATTGCTTGCCTGTCTTGGAAAGATCCACTAATTGCTTAAAACTGGTGATACCAGATTTTTTGCTGGCAACCAATACCATCGGTGATGTGCCAACCAAAATCACGGGAGCAATATCTTTTATCGTGTCATAGGGAAGTTTGTCTTTGAGACTAGGGTTCACACCATGGGTATCAAATACTACTGCAAAGGTATAGCCATCCGGATCGGACCGAGTCATTGCGGAGGTACCAATTACACCAGAGGCGCCACCAACGTTTTCCACAATCACGTTTTGCTTCAACTCTGCTTGCAAAGCAGGTGCCAATATACGAGCAACCTGGTCAACTGAGCCACCTGGCGGAAAGACCGCAATCAAACGAATTGGCTTTTGGGTGGGCCATGTGCCAACACCCGCATTTTGCGCCAGAGCAACACCGCTTACTCCTAAAGCCATCAAAGTGGCCAATAGGCTGTTTTTAATGGCTTTTTTAGCCATTTTCACTAAATCCTGCATGGACTTGTCTCCTCTAGATAAGACCTCAAGATTAACACCCCCTCAGCCTATTTGCTCGATAATGCTGCTGTAGCCCAGTGAGAGAAAAATGAAGTCGATTCTAAATATTGCCGCCTATTTATTTGTCAGCCTAGATGGCTTGCCAGAGCTGCGCGCCAAAATGCTGGATGAATGTACTGCGCGCCAGTTGAAGGGAACCATCCTATTGACTGGTGAAGGCATCAACATGTTCCTTGCCAGTAAAACAGATGAGCTACGTGGATTTATGGATTGGCTCCGTACCGATCCCCGTTTTGCCCCACTTCAAGCAAAGGAGAGTTGGTCCGAGGATCAGCCCTTCAAGAAGATGTTGATCAAACTCAAAAATGAAATTATTCGCATGAATCACCCAGCGATTCGTCCTGAGGAAGGTCGCGCTAATTTCATTAGCCCCAAAAAACTGCAGGAGTGGTTAGATCGCGGCACTGACGATCTAGGTCGCCCTGTAGTGATGGTTGATACTCGCAACGCCTTTGAAGTCGACTACGGCACTTTTGAGAATGCATTGCATTTCAACATTGAAAAGTTCACCGAGTTTCCAGCGGCAATTTCTGCACATAAAGATGATTTAGCCGATAAGACGCTGGTCAGCTTTTGTACGGGTGGTATTCGCTGTGAAAAATCTGGCTTATATATGCGGGAAATTGGCATGGAGCACAGCTACCAGCTAGAAGGCGGTATTTTGAAATATTTCGAAGAGGTGGGTTCCGCACATTACCAAGGCAGCTGCTTTGTCTTTGATGAACGTGAGGCGCTGGAGCCAAACCTAGACTCCATCCCCGTAGAGCACTCCATTCGAAAGAAACTCAAAGCCAGCCAAGCCTGAGCAGGGCTAACGCTACCAATAGTAAAATAACTTGGCTGTACAAAACTAACTTATAACAATAATTCGGACTCGAGACATGTCTAATACGATCAATCGGCAAAAGCCGATTTTTTTGTCATCCCTTCTCTTTGCTTTTTTGGGATTGGCATTCCATTTCAATGCGCAGGCGCAAAGTGCAGCAGTAGCCTACCCAACCAAACCTATCAAACTGATTGCACCAGTAGCTGCTGGTGGCGGATTAGATAATATTGCACGAGCTGTTGCGGAAAAACTCTCTAGATCTATTGGTCAAACAGTAGTTGTAGAAAATATGGGTGGCGGTGGCGGATCAATTGCTTCACAAGCAACTGCTAAAGCGCCAGCCGATGGCTACACACTCATGATTGCTTATGTAGGGACACACGGCACCAACCCTGCTGTCCGTAAATTACCCTACGATGCCATTAAAGACTTCACACCGATTGGCATGATTGGCGCAACACCTAACGTACTTATCATTAATCCTGATCTGCCCATCAAGAGCTTCAAAGAGTTTGTGGATTACGCAAAAAAGAATCCCGCCAAGTTAAGCTATGGATCTGCTGGCCCCGGAACACTGACCCATCTCGGCATGGAGCAACTGAAGCTAGCTGCTGGAATATTTATTGTGCATGTGCCCTATCGTGGCGTAGGTCCTGCTTACACGGATCTACTGGCTGGACAGACCCAGGCAATGTTCCCCACTCTATTTGCAGCATTACCTTATATCACCACCAATAGGGTTCGCGGGCTTGCCGTTACTGGTGCCAAACGCAGCCCAGTAGCGCCTAATATTCCGACCTTCAAAGAGCTTGGCTATAACGGCTTTGATGGCCAACAGTGGTATGGCTTGGTAGGTCCTGCAAATCTTCCACCCGCGATTGTTGCAAAGCTCAATGCTGAATTAAACAAAGTTCTAGCATTGCCAGACTTCTCAGAAAAAATGACGAGCGAGGCTTTGACTTTAATGCCAATGACACCTCCTCAATTTACCAATTACATCAAAGAAGATATTGCACGCTGGGCTAAGGTTGCCAAAGACCGTAATATTGAAATCGATTAATTTTCAATATCCACTTATTTAAAAATACTCACACTTATTCATAGGAAATTTATATGTCTCACGCTATTGCCGCAGCAGCTGATCTCAATGCACCACCAGTCACCAAAATTTTGGCGGAGTTTGTTAATACTCATCCAAGTCAAGGATGGACTCCAGAGGTTGAGCACGAAGCGCATCGTACATTCTTAAACTGGCTTGGTTGTGCGATCGGTGCAGCCAATCATGAGAGCGTTGAATCATCATTAGCCGCTATTCGTGAATTTCAACCAGCGCCACAAGCCAGCATCCTCGGCCGCAAAGATAAAGTGGATATGGGTGGAGCGGCATTGATTAACGGCATCAGCTCACATACTTTTGACTTTGACGATACTCACCTCAAAACCGTGATTCATCCAGCGGGTCCGGTAGCATCTGCAATCCTAGCCTTAGGCGAACACATTGGTGCCAACGGTCGTCAAATGATTGACTCTCTAGTTCTTGGCATTGATGTTGCCTGCCGCGTTGGTAACGCAATGTATCCAGATCACTACCATCGTGGCTGGCACATCACTGGCTCTACTGGCATGCTGGGATCTGCTGCGGCATGTTCACGCTTAATGGGTCTTGATCTGCAAAAAACAACTATGGCTTTAGGCATTGCAGCCTCCCAACCGGTTGGTATGCGCGAGCAATTTGGCACGATGACCAAACCCTTTCATCCGGGTGGCGCAGCACGTGCAGGTCAACTTTCTGCACTGTTGGCAAAACATGGTTTTACTGCAAGTCCTAAAGCACTTGAAGCGGGTCGTGGCTATATGCAAACCGTTTCTACTAAGTGTGACTGGTCAGAAATTGATCGCGCCCTCGGAAAATCTTTTGAGATTTCCTTAAATACCTATAAACCTTTTGCTTGCGGAATTGTGATTCACCCAGCCATTGATGCTTGCGCCCAATTACGCGCCCAAGGCGTGAAGGCAGGAGAGGTTGAACGCATTGAGTTGCGTGTTCACCCACTGGTACTCGAATTAACTGGCAAGAAAACACCTAAAGATGGACTAGAAGGCAAGTTCAGCGTGTATCACGGCTGCGCTGTAGGCTTGATGTTTGGTCAAGCAGGTGAAGGTGAATATGCGGATGACATCGTTAACCGTCCTGATGTCGTAGCTTTGCGCGCTAAAGTGAACGCGACTACCGATACCTCTATTAGCGAAGCATCTGTGGACGTTAAAGCCTTCCTAAAGGATGGCAAAGAAGTGCATATCTTTGTAAAGAATGCGATTGGCTCTGTAGAAAATCCAATGAGCGATGCCAACTTGGAGCAAAAATTTACAAGCTTGGCAGAGCCAGTAATTGGCAAAGAGAAAACGATTCAGTTAATTTCTGCACTCTGGAAATTAGGACAAGCGCCTGATCTCAAGCAAATCCTGAACCTTTGCACACCAGACTAATATTCAACTGAAAGATTTTCATCCATGGCCTCATTACCTAATATCGTTATTCTCGGAGACTATGAGCGTGCGTTGCGCCGTTTTTCTAATTGGGAAAAATTAGATCAACAGGCTAAGCTCACTATTCATCATGAGCCGCTTCGAGATGAGGCCTTATATGCAGCAGTCAAAGATGCTGATGCAATTGCTATCGTGCGAGATCGCTCGCCTTTTAATGAGGCGATGATTGCACGCTTACCCAAGCTAAAGTTCTTAATGTTTACTGGTGAACGCAATGGCACCCTTGAAGCATCAGCCTTAGTGTCTAGAAATATCCCCATGGCATGCACTCCTGGTGGACCTTCCAAAGAAACGACCGCAGAACTTACTTGGGCCTTAATCCTGGGTGCCTCTAAGCGTCTTATTGAAGAAAATAAACTCATTGCCTCAGGTGGCTGGCGTGATGCCTTGTCTTTACTGCCAATGCTCTCTGGCGAACGTTTAGGCATCATGGGCTTAGGCGCTATCGGTAGTCGTGTAGCACGTGTTGGCGCTGCCTTTGGCATGGAAGTGGTGGCTTGGAGTCCTCGCATGACGCCTGAACGCGCCGCAGCTGAAAATGCAAAGGCGGTCAGTCTTGATGAACTCCTTAAAACTTCCAAAGTCGTCTCTATGCACTTGGTGGCCGGCCCCGGAACTAAAGGTTTAATTAGCGCGGATCAACTAGCGCTCATGCGCCCAGATTCGATTCTGATCAATACTTCACGTGCTGCACTGATCAATATGCCTGATCTAAAAAAAGCGCTAGCCGCAGGTAGACCTGGGCAAGCAGCAGTGGATGTTTTTGATGTTGAACCCCTTCCAGAAAAAGACGCGCTTCGAAATACCCCAAATCTTTTGGTGACACCTCATCTTGGTTTCATTGCTGAGCCTATTTTTGCTACCTTCTCAAAAGGCATTACCGAAACACTAGAAGCGTGGCTAGAAAATAAACCAGTGCCACATCCTTTTAAGCCACAGTAAGCGCCTTCTATTAAAAGATGCCATCCCAACCTAAAACACTGACACCCAAGCAACTCTTTATTGGGTTTAGCAAAATCGGAATGTCTGGGTTTGGCGGCGTACTCCCTTGGGCGCGCCGCATGCTTGTTGAGCAAGAGAGGTGGCTAACTGCTGAAGAGTTCAGTGCCATGCTGGGCATCTGCCAAATTGTTCCAGGACCCAATATCGTCAATCTCGGTGTTTGTGTAGGCAGTCGCTTTGCCGGAGTACCGGGCGCTTTTGCAGCGGTACTCGGTTTAATGTTGGGACCTGTAGCTATCGTCATTCTGCTGGGCATTCTCTACGAGCATTACAGCTATATGCCGATTGTCCAGGGATTGCTAAGAGGTATCTCTGCAGTAGGTGTAGGTCTAATTGCAAGCACCGGCTTCAAAATGATGCGCTCAGAACTGAAATACCCACCCATGCTATCCGTCATCCTCTTGACTGTATTAGCCGCAACCTACTTTCATTTAGGTCTGGGTTGGGTAGTTTTACTTGCCTCACCTTTGGCTTTCTTTTTAGCATGGAAGAAGATTAAAGAATGATGGGCACTCTCATCAGCCTCTTTCTGAAACTATCCGCTTTTTCCTTGGTGGCATTTGGAGGTATTAATGCACTCCTCCCCACACTATATGACTTATCGGTCAATCAAGAACACTGGATTAGCTCCCAAACCTTCGCCGATTACTTTGCTATTGCCCAGGCTGCACCCGGGCCCAACCTCATGACAGTCACATTGATTGGCTGGAAAGTGGGCGGCGTGATTGGTGCAGCAATAGCGACCTTAGCTATCGCCTGGCCATCCTCGATCATGATTTATTTCTTGCAACGCTCTATTATGGGAATGCAGGATATTCGGAAGCAGAAAATCATCGATGCAGCAGCCGGCGCTTTAGCGGTAGGCTTAGTTTTATCTGCGGCCTGGGGAATAGCGCTCCAGATTAATAGCAGCACAGCCGCATACTTGCTGACCTTTGGTACGATTGCTATCACCTTGTTTACACGCTGGCATCCACTCTATCTCATTGCAATTGGCGGCGCTTTAGGAATTCTGGGTTTTATTTAAATCACTTTTCTTGGGATCAATATGCGACTCATTCGGAACTGTTCAGTCTGTTTAATAAGTCTAAGTACCTTATTTTCAACCGCTGCTTTTGCGCAAAACAACTACCCTAGCAAACCCATCAATTTCATCGTCCCTTATGGTGCCGGTGGTGGCGCAGACTCACGTAGTCGTCAGATTGCCCAAAAAATGAGTGTCATTCTCAAGCAACCCATCATCGTCGATAACAAACCGGGGGCTGGCGGCAACATTGGTACAGAATTCATTTCTAGAGCTGCTCCTGATGGCTACACCATTGGCATGGGCAACTTCGCGCCCATGGCTGTTAATAAAACACTCTTTGGCAATTTGCGCTACGACCCAGAAATAGATCTCACTCCTATCATTTTGATTGAAAAAGGGCCTCTAGTACTGGTGGTCAATCCAAGCTCCCCATACAAAACAGTTCAAGAAATTGTTGCGGCCGCCAAAGCTAAGCCGGGTACTCTTACTTTCTCATCAGGCGGCATTGGAGGAAGCCATCAACTATCCGGTGAGCTCTTTAAACAAAGCGCCAGCATCGATATGATTCACGTCCCGTATAAGAGTGGATCTGCTGGCTTAACCGATCTAATGGCCGGGAACGTCACCATGATGTTTGATCAAATGTATTCAGCGATGCCCAGCATCAAAGCCGATAAGTTACGCCCCATTGCGATTACTAGCAAGAAACGCTCTCCACTTCTACCGAACGTGCCTACTTTTGCTGAGGCAGGCTACCCCAAGGTTGAAGTTCTCAACTGGCAAGGACTCATCGCGCCCAAGGGAACACCTAAGGCCATTATTGATAAATTGAATGCTGCTGCAAATGAGACGCTCAAAGACCCTCAACTACGCGAACTCATGCTCTCTCAAGGGAATGAGATTGGTGGAGGGAGTCCAGCTGAATTTGCTAGCCTGATTAAAGCTGAGAGCGCCAAATGGAGTGCCGTTATAAAAACAGCCAATATCAAGCCAGAGTAAAAAATTCTATATTGAATGGCATTGGGGGCTTAGTGCCCCGAATTTTATTTGAAAGCCTGGTAGGTCAAGATGCCCAAGAAGGTCAGCACAAGTGACCCAACGAGATTGAGTAGTGCCGTACCCAAAGCCCAAGTAAATTCGCCACGTTGCATAAAGCCAACTACTTCAGCAGAAAAGCTTGAGAAGGTGGTTAGACCCCCCAAGAAGCCGGTAACCACTAATAGTTTCCACTCTGGAGAAAGACTTGGATTGTTGCCAAAGAAAGCAACTGCAATACCAATCAAATATCCACCAACCATATTCGATATAAAAGTGCCCAATGGCAGTGAAGAAGCTATCCCTACGGTGACGTAATTAAAGCCAGCTCTTAATAAAGCGCCGAAGCCCGCTCCAAAAAAGATTGCAAAGATAGGAAGCCACATAATCTGCTCTTGTTATTGAATTGAAAAACCCAGCATACCAATTGAACTCATCTCAATTCCATCTGTATAGATTTTGGCCTGCTCTCCTGCCTCCTGCAAGGCCAAGGTATACAAGGCTGGCCAATAGTGTTCTGCGGTCGGAATAGAGAGGTGCGCTGCATCACCAAAACGCTCCCAGTCAACCAATGCCTCATGATGATTGGCGCGAATTTCTGAAGCAAAAAAATCATTGAACTCTTTTGCCCATGGGTAAGGCTCAGCACCCTCTTGCCAATGGATGGTGCGCAAGTTATGCACCACATTACCACTAGATAAAATCAAAATATTTTCATCGCGCAAGGGGCGTAATTGCTTAGCAAGCTCATAGTGTTCACGTGCTGACATCGCACCATCGAGACTCAGCTGCACCACAGGCACATCCGCATTTGGATACATGTATTTCAGTACCGCCCAAGCGCCATGATCAATACCCCATTCATTCTCTTCAAGCACGACAGGGACGCTCAATAATTCTTGCACGCGATCAGCTAATGCAGGGCTACCTGGCGCCGGATATTGAACATCAAACAGTGCTTGTGGAAAGCCACCGAAATCATGAATCGTTTTTGGTTTAGTCATTGCAGTAACCCAAACTCCGCGGGTTACCCAATGTGCTGAGATCATCAAAATAGCGTCAGGACGCTTTAATGATTTTCCAAGAGCTGACCATGCCGCTGTATAGCGGTTGGGCTCTATGGCATACATTGGACTGCCATGGCCAGCAAATATTGCAGGTTGGCGATGGCTAGTCATTAATACTGATTAACCGAATACGTAACCTGTATGAGCCGCAACCAATGCAAACAAAATAGCCAAGCTAGTAGCAGCGGCCAACATCACGACCAATGTAATGATCTTTTTGTTGATCTCTTCTTTAGATTCGTTATGCCATTCGTTCATGCTAAATCCTCTATAAACACATTATTGAATAGGGTAATTATCCACTATCGACCGCGACCGGCCTTGCGCATCATGCCTTTTCCCCCACCAAAGCCTGCCTGAGGCCTTCCGGCTGGGCCAGAGGGTCCTTTTGGGACGGGTGGACGTGCTGGCGGCTTCGCTGCTAGCGCTTTTGCCGGGGTTTTTGAATCGGGTTTCTTTTCGTCAGTCACTTTGAGCTCCTATGGATATCATATTGCCATGATTACTGACTATTCTATCCAAGCTGTCGCAATTAATGCGATTCCCCTGATTTTTGCCATCACCATCCATGAGGCAGCCCATGGCTACGCAGCTCGCAGGTTTGGCGATAACACCGCCTACATGCTGGGACGGGTGAGCCTCAATCCCGCAAAACATATAGACCCTGTGGGTACCATATTGATTCCACTCGTCTTAATTCTGACGGGGTCTCCTTTTTTGGTGGGGTATGCCAAGCCGGTACCAGTCAATTTTGGGCGACTCAGAAACCCCAGAATTGACTCGATTTGGGTGGCCTTAGCGGGACCGGGATCAAATTTTGTACAGGCAATCATTTGGGCGGTCTTTTGGGTTCTAGTGCAGGGCTTCGGAATTGATGAGCCCTTCCTGACTTCTATGGCAAAAGCAGGGGTAATGTGGAATATCGGTTTACTGGCATTTAATCTGTTTCCACTACCACCCCTCGATGGCGGAAGAATTTTGGCTGGTCTTTTGCCCGCACGCCAATCCATCGCCCTCGGTAGATTAGAGCCCTGGGGATTTTTTATTGTGCTTGGCCTCGTCTTTACTGGAATTATTGGCACTCTGTGGATGGAGCCCCTCAGCAGCTTTTTCCTGGGCATCATCAATCTTCTCATGACCCCCCTCAGAATGATTTTTTAAGCGGGCAAAAATTACTATTCTGGGATATGCTCAAAATAAGCAGCCCAACTGATCAATGGAGAGCAATCATGAAACTACAAAAATTTATTTTGGCAGGCACTGCAGCTGTTTTAGCCATTGGCGCAGGCGCTGCCTTTGCTCAATTTCAAACGGCAGAAAAAGCAATTGAATATCGTCAAAGCGTCATGACAGTGATTGGCACTCATTTCGGAAGAATTGGTGCTGTTGTTAAAGGTGCGGCACCTTATAACAAAGACGATGTGAGCAAAAATGCAGAGATCGTAGCAATGATGTCTACTTTGCCTTGGCAAGCCTTTGGTCCTGGCACTGAAGGCGGTAAGGCAAAACCTGAGGTCTGGTCAGACAACGCAAAGTTCAAAGCTGCCGCAGACAAAATGCAATTAGCTGCTCTTGATCTCAATAAAGCCGCTCAGTCAGGCGACTTAGAAAGTATTAAAAAATCTTTTGGCGCGGCGGGTGCAACCTGCAAAGGCTGCCACGACGATTTCAAAAAGAAATAAGCGATTTTTATTGATCGTTATTTCGTAATTAAGTAACCGACCGCTACCGCGATCACGCTTAAAAGTATCAAAGCGAAACCGCGCTGCAACACTCCATCCTTGGAGTCACGATCCAAGTCAGCAGGCAGGTATTTAGCCTCTTCGCTTGGGTCGATTTCTTTATCGCCACTAATCATTGGCTTAATCAGATTCTCACCTTTGAATTTCTTGTAATACCAAATCGCTGCGATATGAATTGCAATAAGGGTGTAAATCACCACTTGATTACCTTCGTGAATCTCCGATAAAAATGAAGATATCGAACCAGACACATACTTTGCTAGCGGCCCTTGAAAGGAGACCTCATCATCAACAAATAAGCCAGTCAGTACTTGAACGCATAAAACAAAAATGAGTGTAAATACAGAAATTGCTCCAATGGGGTTGTGTCCAAGAACGCGGGGTGGACTTCCACTTAAGTAATCAAAAATCGCTTTTTTAGTTGGCAAGAAAGAGGCGAAGCGCGCATGGGTAGATCCAACAAAACCCCAGCCAATCCTAAAGATCAACAAGGTCAAAATGCTGTAACCGAAATAAGCATGCCATTGAATGAATTCATCACCCAAATTGATGGTCACAAAGCTACCGACTATACAAACCACCAGCAACCAATGAAATAAGCGGATTGGAAGATCCCATACTCGAATGATTTTCTTCATCCTTTAAGGATAATCCTCTTCTCCTCTAAAATGGAGGGATTCATGAATCCCGGCAAAGCTTTTAGAACCCTACTGCTGTATCGCGTTGGCGCAACCCTAAGCTACCAAATTACGATGGTAGCGGTAGGTTGGCATCTTTACGAAATCACTAATAGCGTAGTTTCACTCGGGCTGATAGGTCTTGCAGAGCTCGTTCCCTACTTTGCGCTAGCTCTATATTCGGGTCATGCGGTCGATCACCACTCCCGCAAGTGGATTGCTGCAATCGCCTGCCTCATTCATATTGCGGTTGGATTATTTTTAACAGTCATCGCATTGGGATGGCTTAGCCCACCGATACCATTGATCTACACCGCAGTAGCATTTATTGGTATTGGGCGCGCTTTATTAAGGCCTTCTTATCAAGCGCTTTTCGGACAAATCATTCCGAGAGATCAATTGCCTCGTTACACAGCGTATGCATCTTCAGCGTTTCAGATTTGCGTAGTGGCGGGCCCAGGATTAGGCGGACTCATGATTGGCTTTGCCGGTCTTGAATGGACCTATCTGCTCGCCGCCTTCTGTGGAGGAGTTGGTTTATACGGAATTACTTTCATCACCGCTGTGCAAGAAAAATCGAGCAACTTATCTAAGCACTTTCTAAAGAGCTTTTTGGAAGGGTTTCATTACGTCAGAAAACATGAACTCATTTTGAGCATCATGGCGCTCGATATGTTTGCCGTTCTCTTCGGTGGTGCAGTCTCTATTCTTCCAGCCTTTGTGAAAGAGGTGCTCAATGCGGGCCCAGAAACTCTAGGAATACTGCGTGCAGCCCCGGCAGCTGGGGCTGTACTTACTGGAATCTACCTCGCTCGGCGTCCCGTGCTAAACGACTCAGGAAAATATCTTCTGATGTCAGTGGCAGGATTTGGTGCGGCGATTATTGCCTTTGGCATCTCCAGTAATTTATGGGTCTGCGCATTCTTTCTATTTATCTCTGGATGCTTTGACTCGATATCAGTAGTGATTCGAGGCAGCATCATGCAGCTCACCACACCAGATCATATGCGCGGCAGAATTAGCGCCATTAATGGCATCTTCATTGGCTCATCCAATGAGTTAGGCGCACTTGAGTCTGGCATTGCTGCCAGCATGATCGGTTTAGTGCCATCCATCGTATTTGGTGGGGTCGCGACGATTGCTATTGTTCTGATTACTTATCGACTCGCCCCACACCTAGGCAAACTTCATCTGAAAGATATTTCTTAGTGAGCAACTAAATAACTAGTTGCTATTTAATTTCAGGAAGATCTTTCTGAATAATCTTCAAGCCAGCACGTAATGCTTTTTGATAGCGCTCACGTTCAGCCTTAATCGTTTCAGCAGTCCAGGTGAAGAAGCCTTCGCCAGTTTTCATACCAAACTTGCCACTAGCGATGCGATCACTCAAGCACTTCGCTATCGTTGGTGAATTGTTTAAGGTTGGATAGATGGTTGCGCCTCCAGCACCGTGCACCTCAAGGCCAGCATGATCTCGTTGCATGGCTGGGCCTGCGGCGATATAGCGAAAGCCAAAACCAAAACGAACGGCTTTATCAATATCTTCTGGCGTACAGATGCCTTCATCAACCATTGAAAAAGCCTCACGCGATAAAGCATGCTGCAAACGATTAGCCAAAAATCCTGGAAGATCTTTTTTCACAGTAACAGGCACCATGCCACACGCTGTCATTAAACGTGAGAGGCTTTCGCCAACCATTGGCGAAGTCTTTGCACCATATACCACTTCTACACAAGGCACTAGATGGGCAGGCATAAAGAAATGTAAGCCAATCATACGAGCAGCTGTTTTTAGGCCGTTGGCAATTTCACTAATTGGGAAGCTCGTACTATTGCTCGCCAATACCGCCTCAGGTTTTGCATATTTTTCCAACTTCGCAAATAGCTCTCGCTTGATGTCTAAACGCTCAGGCACACACTCAATCACCAAATCAATATCAGACCAATCAACCTCTTCAAGCGAACCCGCCACAGACAGTAAATGAATACGATGCTCATAACCGAGATCTGCCATGGTGCTTGCAAAGTAATCCGGCAAGAGGGCTCGTCGCTCTGTAGTTGGCTCAACCACCTGGACTGCACAGCCACCGCGTGCACAAACGGCTGCAACGTCTGCACCCATAGTGCCGCCACCGACAATAACTACCTTGGTTTCAGCTGGGGTAAATAACATGAATACTCTCCTAAAAGGGGAAGGACTTTTTCTGAAAAATCCTCTTACAATGGGGTCATTATTTCAATAAAAAAGTTAGTGAGACATGATCCCCATCAATTCGGTGCTACAGGTCGGCCATTTCCCTGAAATTATGCAGGCAGAAATAGATCGGCGCTTTACCCCTTTTCATCATCCCGATCCTCAAGCGCCTGCTCCTGCCGGAAACTTTCAGGCGATTTTGATTCGCTCCAATATCAAGCTGCCCGAGGCCCTAGTTAAACAGATTCCCAGTATTCGTATGGTTGCCACTTGTGGGGTTGGTTATGACAACCTTCCTTTGGCTTATCTCAAAGAACAAGGGATTAAAGCAAGCAACACCCCTGGCGTCCTAAACGATGCCGTATGCGAACTGGCCATTGGCATGATGCTAGCCCTACTGCGCCAACTGCCCGAGGCTCAGGAATATGTCAAAAGCACTGCTTGGTCAAAAGCGCCCTTTAGGCTCACCACCACCTTGGCTGGTAAACGAGTGGGTATCGCTGGCATGGGTCGTATTGGGCAAGACCTGGCTAAACGATTAGAGCCATTCAAAGTGGAGATAGCGTATTCAGGGCCCAATAAAAAATCTTTGCCCTACGCTTACTATCCAGATGCTCAAGAATTAGCCAAGGCCTGCGACATCTTATTTTTAGCTTGCCCAGCAACCCCCGATACAGACAACATGATTAATGCCAAGGTTCTAGAAGCTTTAGGGCCCTCAGGATATTTAATCAATATTGCCCGCGGAAGTGTGGTTGATGAGGGGGCACTTTTATATGCACTGCAACATAAAAAGATTGCTGGTGCAGCCTTGGATGTTTTTGAGAACGAACCTAACCCAAGTCATGAATTTTTAACACTTGATAATGTATTGTTAACACCGCACATTGGGAGCGCTACCTCGGAAACACGGATAGCCATGACCAACTTAGCCGTAGATAATTTAGAAGCATTCTTTAACCAACACACACTTCCATCTGAAGTAAATAACTAAAACGGAGCCAGCATGACGATTTCTCTGCACCCTTCCACCTTGCCAGCGGTGCTATCCCCTGTCATCACCCCATTTAAGGCGGACGGCAGTCCAGATGCTCCTAAGTTATTAAAACAATGCCAATGGCTAGAAGCTAATGGTGTTGGGCAGGCTATCTTTGGCACGAACTCAGAAGCAAACTCGATGTCTGCTCCGCAGAAGATGAGCACCTTAACAGCATTAGTAGAGGGCGGGTTAAAGCCTGAGCACTTAATGCCAGGTACCGGAGCAACATCGATTGATGCTACTGTCAATATGACACGTCACGCAGTCAACCATAAATGCGCGGGCGTATTAATGTTGCCGCCCTTCTACTACAAAGATGTTACTGATGATGGTCTATTCGCTTATTTTTCTGAGGTGATTCAAAAAGTAGGTAGCACTGCTTTGCAGATTTATATCTACAACATTCCACCAGTTACTAAAGTGACCTTAAGTCTCTCTTTGCTTGAGCGCTTAGCAAAAGAATATCCAAAGACAGTTGTGGGCATGAAAGACAGCTCTGGCGATTGGTCTTACACAGAATCGGTCATTAAATTATTATCGCCTTCAGGCTTCCGCGTCTATGCAGGCAGCGAAGTATTCCTAATGCGTGCCTTGCGCGCTGGCGGTGTTGGCTGCATCTCCGCTACTGCCAACGTCAATCCAAAAGCGATTGCCGATTTAGCGGCACACTGGAGAGAATCAAATGCTGATACTCTTCAAGCAAACTTGGATCAAGTGCGTGGAATTTTTGCTAAGTACCAAATGATTGCAGGCATGAAGACTGCTGTAGCCCACTACACCAAGGATTCTGAGTGGCTCAGAGTGCGTCCACCATTGATGCAGTTAAGCGCTGAGCAACAAGCGCAACTGCTCAGCGAGCTCAAAGCAATTAACTTCAGCATGCCAGGTTTGTAATTTAAAAAAATAAAAATAATTAGGAGACAACAATGAAACTACTCAAAGTCATTGCCTTATCGCTTAGCTTTCTTTGTGCGAGTGTTAGCGCTCAAAACATCTCTATCGCCACTGGCGGTACGGGTGGCGTGTACTACCCAATGGGCGGTGGCCTTGCCTCTGTTCTCTCGAGCAAGGTGCCTGGAATGTCTGCTACTGCAGAAGTGACCGGGGGCTCGGTAGATAACTTAAACCTCATCGGTACAGGCAAGCCATACGTTGGTTTCTCGATGGCTGATGCCGCTAAAGATGCTCAGATTGGCGAAGGTAAGTTTGTTGGCAAAAAAGTAGACTTACGTACTCTGGTAGTTCTTTATCCAAACCTGATGCACGTAGTAACCGTTGACTCCACTGGCATCAAATCTATGAAAGACCTCAAGGGCAAGCGCATTAGTACTGGCGCTCCTGGTAGCGCAACAGAAGTGATGGCCTTTCGCTTATTAGAGGCCGCTGGTCTTGATAAGGATAAGGATGTTAAGCGTGAGCGATTAAGCGTTGCCGAATCCGTTAATGCCATTAAAGACCGCAAAATTGATGCATTTTTCTGGGTGGGTGGATTACCAACAGCAGCAGTAACTGATTTAGCCAATACTCCAGGAACCAAGATTGTGATGGTCGACACTGGCGAAGAGGTGGCTGCAATGAATAAAAAATATGGCAACCTTTACTTTGTAACTACCATTCCAAAGGCTACTTATAGCGGCATGGCTAGAGACAATAAAGTCGCAGCAGTCGCCAATATCTTGGTGGTCAATGCCAATATGCCTGACGATCAGGCCTATAAGATTGTTAAGGCGATCTTTGATAACAAATTGGAATTGGTGCGCACTCATCAAGAATTTATGAGTGTCAGCCTAGAAAACCAGAAAACAAAATCAACCCCAGTTGACTTTCATCCAGGCGCACTTAAGTACTTTAAAGAAAAGAACGTCAAACTCAATTAAGTTGATGTTTGTATCGGGGGTGAGTGAATCTCACCCCTTTCGTTTTACGGTAGTGAAAAAATAAAGTAGTACATAAAAATAAATATAGAGGTTGAGACATGAATCAAAACGTTATTGACAACGAAACCCAAGAAAAATTAGACGCCTTTATTAAGCAAGAGGAAGGCGATTCAAATGATTACAAAGGCCTGCTAGCCAAATTCATTACCCTTGTAGCGGTAGGCATGTCGCTCTTTCACTTATATGCCGCGTATTCGATTGTGCCAACGCAAGATTTGCGCGTCATACACGTTGCTCTAGTTTTATTTTTAGTATTCCTCAGCTTTCCAATAGCTGATCGCTTCAAAAATCGCTTAATGCCCTGGGATATCGTTTTTGCGCTTGTATCCGTTGGAATTGCCTATTACATTCTGAGTGGTGGCGATGATTTTATGGACCGCAATACTGCGCCTAACTCTACCGATGTCATGGTGGGCATTGCATTAATTCTCCTAATCTTAGAAAGTGTGCGCAGAACCAATGGCATGATCTTGGTGACGGTAACAGTCCTGTTTCTGCTCTATGCATTATTTGGCAACTACTTACCAGCACCTTGGACTCACAAGGGTTACGATCTTGATCGTTTGGTAGGCTATATGTATATGACTCTAGAAGGCATCTATGGCACTGCTGTTGATGTTTCTGCAACCCTCATCATTCTTTTCACCATCTTCGGCGCTTTCTTGCAATTTACTGGCGCAGGAAAGTTCTTTATTGATTTCTCATTCGCGGCAATGGGTGGAAAATCTTCTGGGGTTGGCAGAACCATCGTAATGTCCTCCTTCTTGCTCGGCGGACCATCAGGATCCGGTGTAGCAACAACAGTTACCGTGGGCTCAGTTGCAGCACCCATGCTGGACAAAGTGGGTTACGAGAAAAATGCTGCCGGCGGCCTTTTGGCAGCAGGTGGTCTTGGTGCCATTATCTCGCCTCCTGTACTGGGCGCAGCTGCATTCCTAATTGCAGATTTTCTGAAGATTTCGTATTTAGACGTATTGCTGATGGCAACCATCCCAACCATCCTTTTCTATCTTGGCTTATTCGTGATGGTCGAAATTGATGTACGCAAATATGGCATGAAAAATATTCACTTTGAGTCTTCCGAAACAGCTTGGCAGCTCACTAAGAAATATTGGTTTCACTTCTTCTCCCTCATCTCGATTGTGGTGTTTATGCTGATGGGCTTCTCCCCTGTCATGTCCGTATTCTGGGCGACAGTAGTTTCGGCCTTATCCAGCATGTTGCGTGAAGATACTGCCATTATTCCTTGGGCATGGTTTAAAGGTAAAGAACCGATTCTCTCTGGCCTATACAACTCCAACCTGACTAAGGCACTTGCAACTGGTTCAACTGGTGTCTTAGCTATCGCCGCCACCTGTGCTGGTGCCGGCCTCATTGTGGGTACCGTTACCTTAACCGGTCTTGGCCTAAAATTTAGCTCGATTGTTATTCAGTACGCAGGTGGCTCGCTCTTGCTAACAACCATCTTTACCGCCCTTGTAGTTTGGGTGGTTGGCCTTGCTGTTCCAGTAACTGCTTCTTACATTATTTGTGCGGTAATTGCAGCGCCTGCTTTGATTAATTTAGGCGTGCCTGATTTTGCAGCTCACATGTTTATCTTCTATTACGCTGTACTTTCTGAAGTGTCGCCACCGACTGCACTCTCGCCATTTGCTGCGGCAGCGATTTGTAAAGGTAATCCCTATAAGACTACTTTGCAAACTTGGAAATATGTTGCTCCAGCCATTCTAGTTCCATTTATGTTTGTGTTAGATAAGTCAGGCGTCAGCTTGTTGTTGATGGGATCAACTAGCGCTCTTGAGCAAGCAGACTGGATGCAAATTGCTTGGGTCTCTTTCACGGCCGTTGTTGGAATCATCTGCCTAGCCGGTGGATTACAAGGTTGGTTCATTGAGAAAACCAAGATCTTTGAGCGCGTCATCATGGTGTTCTCTGGGGTTGCTCTTGCCTACCCTTCCACAGAGGCGGACTTAGTTGGCTTTGTTGGATTTGGTTTGGTGCTGGTGACTCAAACAATTACCCATTTCAAACTCAATCCCAGATCTTCTTAAGGTACACCCAATAGGTGGGAGGATCTCATCCTCAAAACAATAAGGCCCGCTTGAGCGGGCCTTATTGTTTCTAGCAATTGCTTATCTTAAGAGATCTTGGTCCAAGCGGCTTTACCTGCATATTTCTTGACAGCAGATTCATCGAACTCGAAACCTAAACCAGGGGTTTTATGCAAAATCAAGTCCCCATTCTTAAATGTCAGCTGCTTATTGATCAATCTACGGAAGTTCAGCACCTGATCATCCAAGAAGAATTCGACAAAGCGTGCATTGGGCGTGGCTGCCACCAATGGTGCATGCAAATCATGCATCCAGTGCGGACAAACTATGACGCCCTTCAAATCAGCATATGCAGAAATTCTTCTCCACTCGGTAATACCACCGCAGACAGCCGCATCAGATTGCAGGATGGCAGCACCACCGGCATCAATCAATTCTCTAAAACGCCAGCGTCCCGCTTCCATCTCACCGGTAGCAACGTTGATTTTGGTTTGGCGCGCCAAGGCAGCATGTAAATCAATCGCATCTGGAGAAAAAGGTTCTTCAATCCAATACGGGTTGTATGGTTCAAAGCGACGTACATACTCAAGAGCGGTGGGTAGATCGCGCCAGGCATTATTTGCATCAAGCGTGAGCAATACATCATCGCCCACTGCTTTACGAGCCGCTTTCACGCGTGCCTCTTCTTCCGATGGCGATAAACGCCCCACCTTCATCTTGACTGCCTTAAAGCCCTGCTTTACGTAAGACTCCATTTCTTTGCCTAATTTGGCAGGCGTTTTACCTTCAAGATAGTAACCACCACTAGCATAAGCTGGCACCCGATCATCAACCACTGAACCCAAGTATTGATGCAAAGGTAAGCCAACTGAGCGTGCATTTAAATCCCACAAAGCCGTATCCAAAATCGAGATGCCACGCATTACTGCGCCTGCACGACCTTGGAGGATGGATTCGTTATACATCTCCATCCAGAGACCTTCACTGCGGTGACTATTTTGACTAATGAGTTTGGGGGCCAGCAATTGCTCAACAGCAAGTTTGGCAATATCTCCGCCGGCACTGCCGACATAACAAAAACCGATGCCCTCATTACCATCCTTGCCGCGAACTTTTACCAGGCAGTAGTGACGCTCAGAAACAGTGCGAGTGGAAAATGAAGTGACTTTATCCAATGGTACTGCTACTGAGGCAACTTGGATGGATTCAATAATCGGCATCTAAACTCCTTAATCAAAAATTGATTGTATCGAGAATTTAATTTGCCGACAGGTGCCTGAATAAAGAATAATTAATCCATTCCATTACAAATGTACATGACGAAAATGAGCCGAGTTGTTGTTATCCGAACAGGTATCTTGTAAGTTAGATTTGCTGCAAATTGATACATTCACTCTCCAATATTCTCAAACTCCCATGTTGTGTGACAAATTTGGTTAAAAGTGGCAAAACTGGCATTGCTAAAGGCGTCGGTTTTAGACCTTGGCCAGCCGATGAGGCGGCCGCTGTAAAGCAAAATTATGAGTAAAGGCTGAAAGCAGCCTTTGAAGTTCTCAAGCTAGCGCCCGATCAAGATTCAGTCTAATTTGCTGCGGCACAGCATATTTATTCAAAGATGCTCCCACATTATTAGATAATTGAGGGGTGAATAAAAAAGTATCTCTTGGCTCCCTGTTCACTCAGGGGGTAATCATTTTGTCTGGCTGCGCCTTTCTTAGCTCAACCCCCGGCTTGGCGTATGCAGCTCAAGCCCAAAGCACGACCCAAGCACGCAAGAAGATTACCGTCCAAACCAGTAGGCAGGTTGGCTTCAAAGATAAATCAGCGGGTACTGGCTCAAAAACCAATAGTATGAGCCTAAACCCATCGCTATTCCAGCGAAAAGCCCCAGATGAGTTGATGCTCGATAGCGATGCAAACCTTGACTATCGAGTAGCCCAAGGATGTCTAAGACGTAATTTTAATGAAGATAGCCTGCCGGCTAGCGTAGGCATTGATAATCGGCAGTTCGCTGAATTCTTCAAAAATCAGACCAAAACATTTTTTGATCACATGCGTGGAGATTGCATCCCTTATGCGGTTGCCTTTGGAAGTCGTAATCGTTTCGACTCATTGAGCATCATGAATGGCCCAATCCAAGATAGCAAAACTGAAGTATGGACATTTACACCATCAGCTGTTGGTGGGTTTTTAATTCAGCAAGACTATCTTAAAGATGAGTCCAAGCGTTTAACCGAGATTCGCATTCCTTTAAGGGATGTTCTGTATGACACTCGAAAAGTAAGCGATCAATTGCCAGTTGAGCTGGTTTGGGAATTAAATTCCCTGATCAAGCAAATCTATCCTGAAGAAAACAATTCTCTTGAAAATACCAACAGCGTTGTGCGCTTGATTGTTGACTTTGGTGATCGAGAAAGATGGGCGCAAATTTGGGCTGTAGAAATTATTGACCCCGCCACCAAAGACGTCTATGCGAATGCTTTTTGGATGGAGCGCAATGATATTCCTGGGGGCTTCTATACTGGAACCGGAGAATCACTTGAGCGCTCCTTCTGGACTAACCCATTAAGCTATCGCCGTATTTCTCGGGGAGTTGGCATGGTAAGAGCCTCTTCGAGTAAGCGCAGCAAGAATCCTGCGCCAACAGCTCCAACCCAGGCGCCAGCAACAAAGCAACGCTATCGCGCCCACATGGGGATTGACTATGCCGCCCCAATCGGCACCCCCATTTTTAGTGTTGCCAATGGCAAAGTAGTGCACATAGGCTTTAGCGGTGCATTTGGAAACTTAATTGTTTTAGAGCATCCGGGTAATTACCACACATACTATGCTCATTTGAGCAGTTACAACGTAGAGCTTGAGTTGGGTAACGAAGTGCGGCGCGGCTTGGAAATTGGCTATGTAGGAACAACCGGTAGGTCAACGGGGCCACACCTTCATTTTGAATTAAGAAAAAATGGAATTTACGTAGACCCCTATGGCTCCAAAACCCAACTTGATTTATGGTCCATGCGCGATAACGAGAGTGGGCAACTGACCCGGGAGATGCTTCTGCTAGGTAGCCCTATTAAGCACAACTAAATGAATTCAGGAATGCTGCTGAAATAAAAAAGGGTCCACTTGGACCCTTTTAACTTGATACTAGGTAAATTAACCCAGAACTAATACTGGCAATGTGGAATGCACAATGACTTCATGGGTTTCGCTACCCAACAGGATCCCTTTGATACCTGTGCGCTTATGAGACGCCATAACAATCACATCCGCTTTCGCTTTTTTTGCGCCAGCCAAAATACCTTCAGATAGGTTGCTATTTTCAATGTGAAGACTTTTCACTTTAGCGCCAACTCCCAGCGCCGTTGTCGACTTCTTAAATACATCACGTGCGTAAGCTGCGCAAGCTTCTGTGTGCTGTTTCTTTGAGATTCCATAACCCATGGTGCTATCTGAATAAACCATCGGAGGGGTAGGATCGGAAACATATACCAACGTAATTGCAGCGCCATCTGCCTTAGCAAGTGCGGCGACTTTCTTTAAGGATTTTTTGCTGACATCTGAACCATCTACTGGCACCAATAAATGCTTAAACATGTTGACTCCCTTTAAATTGAACTACTCATTTGCTCTTTCCATCATAATACTAATTATTAGCCTATAAAAGAATAAAGGTAACTTAATTGATCAAGAATTTTGCTATCTATCTCTCATTTTTAATTGCCCTCATTGCAATCGATTTAGTGTGGCTTTTGGGAATCGCGAAAAACCTCTATCGCAATGAGATGGGTGACTTAATGGCCAGCGAACCTAAGCTTCTAGCTGGACTAGCGTTCTACCTGATTTACGCCTTGGGCGTCTGTATTTTTGTGATCGTTCCGGCATTATCAAAACAGTCTTGGATATATGCACTGCAATATGGCGCTTTGTTTGGCCTGTTCTGCTACATGACCTATGACCTCACTAATCTGGCGGTGGTTAGAAACTTTCCAACACAGTTAGCTTTCATTGATATCGCATGGGGTAGTTTTGTTACAGCCTTGTGTGCGAGTTTTGCCTACTGGGTTGGCAACCGTATCTCTTAGGCCATTGAAACATTCATCTTATGTTTTTTCGTCCCCGACTTTTTGACTCATTTTCTGGTTATAGCCGTGCCCTTTTCACTAAGGATGTTTTTGCTGGAATGACGGTTGGCGTTGTTGCGCTCCCATTAGCCATGGCTTTTGCAATTGCCAGCGGACTCAAACCCCAAGCGGGTATTTTTACTGCCATTATTGCTGGCGGGCTCATCTCCTTACTTGGAGGTAGCCGCGTACAAATCGGCGGCCCGGCCGGCGCCTTCATTGTCATTGTTTACGGCATTGTGGAGCGCTATGGCGTTCCAAATTTATTACTCGCAACCGCCATGTCAGGAGTATTTTTATTTCTGATGGGAGTATTTCGTCTTGGAACGCTAGTGCGCTTTATTCCGATTGCAGTCATTGTGGGCTTTACCAATGGCATTGCCTTTTTGATTGGACTATCGCAAGTCAAAGATTTCTTCGGACTTCAGATTGAAAAAATGCCGGCTCAATTTTTTCAATCAGTGCATGCGCTCTACTTAGCAGCAGACACCTTTAACCCCATTGCGCTTGGTTTAGCTTGTGGGAGTCTTGCCTTACTCATTTTATGGAAGCTATTTCAGAATCGCTTAGGCTGGCTCTCTCATCTTCCTGGCACAGTGGTAGCAATGGTGGTTGCAACGATCGTTACCAGTATTTTTAATTTACCAGTAGATACGATTGGTAGTCGCTTTGGCGGCATCCCTTCAGGGCTCCCCGCTTTTGAATGGATTTCGGTAAGCTGGGATAGCGCTCAATACATGGTGGCACCAGCCTTAACACTTGCCCTATTAGGTGCAATTGAATCCTTACTCTGCGCGCGCATTGCCGATGGCCTCATTCATGATCGCCATGAGTCAAATCAAGAGCTAGTAGCTCAGGGCATTGCTAACTTCACGATTCCATTTTTTGGTGGCATGCCAGCGACCGGAACGATTGCTCGCACGGTTACTAATATAGAGAGTGGCGGCACTACACCTATCTCTGGACTCGTCCATGTAGCAACTTTACTAGTCATCGTTTTGTTTGCGGCGCCGCTCGCCAAAAATATTCCTTTAGCTAGCCTTGCCGCCATCTTGATGTATGTGGCCTGGAATATGGGAGAGTGGCAGAAGTTCATCGATTTGAAGCAATTCCGATTGCCGTATCGAATCACCATCTTGAGCGTCTTTATTCTCACCGTTGTACTAGATCTCACGATTGCAGTAGAAGTAGGCTTACTGCTCGCCTTTATCACCTTCATTTACCGCATCTCCAGTCTATCGCGTTGCGAGCCTGCTCTAGCCAGCGATTACCCTGGACTAAATGATCAACAAGGTCGAATGGATGCCTATCGGATTCATGGTGCCATCTTTTTTGGCGCAATAAAACTCCTCGAAAAGATTGAGGCGAATTTACCCTCACAAATACTCTTGCTAGATTTAAAGAACGTAATCTACATTGATACTTCTGGGATGGATACGATCATGGAACTAGCGCACCTGTGCAAGATTCGTAATATTCGATTGATCATTTGCGGCTTAGCGCATCAACCATTAGAGATGGCAGAGCGCAGTGAATTTCTATCGGCACTACCCCAAGATTCTTTCTACCCAGATCTAAGCTCCGGAATAGAAGCAGCAACAGCTTAATAGCGACTTAAGAAATACAGAAGCCACCTTTTAATAAGGCTTCTGGCAATACCCAGGCACGATACATACCAAAGCCGCCTGCAATCAATAGAAGTGCAGCAGCCAAATACCTCACCCATAGATATTGCCCAAACTGAGTCAGCGCCGCTGAAAATTTAGAGATCAGTAATAGGTTAGGCAATGTACCCAAACCAAATGCCAACATCAGTGCGGCACCAGTTGCTACATCACCAGATAAAAAGGCGAGTGGTAAAACGCTGTAGACCAATCCACAGGGCACCAAACCCCATAGCATGCCGCTAAACCAACGTGAAGGGCCGCTAGCCATAGCACCCAAGTATTTAGCCCAATAAGCCGCAATTTTTGCACTTAACCATTTGCCGCCAAGCAGACCTTCTGACTTGCTTATTCTGAGTAGACGTATACCCATCAGAATTAAGATCAGGGAGGTTAAAGCAAATAAGGGGCGCTGGATTGGAATGAGGTTTTGCTGCCAAACAACCACCCCTACTGACGCGGCAAGAGCGCCCAATAAGACATAAGTTGTGACGCGCCCCAAATGCATGATTAATTGGAGGTAAAAAAGCTCAGATTTTGGTCTTAGAGGGGTCTCCAGGGCTTTGGGCCGCTCTATGGCAGCCGCTATCCCACCGCACATCAGAGCACAGTGCCAGCCACTCACAAGAGCGCCCAGAAAGACCGCAACGAGTAAGCTAGTTGTCAGCATGAAATCAACAGAAAATAGGTAAAAGCCATAATCTTCATACTTATAGAATAAACTGGTCCCATAGATCAGCCCTAATATGAACTACAAACCTACCGATAGCCCAACCAGCAAATGCTCAGTTTGCGTACTGGGTCAGTTTTGTCTGCCGGTTGGATTAAATAGTAGCGAAGTTTCCCAAATTGATACCTTAGTTAAAGAGCGCGTTCATCTTCAAAAAGGTGAAAGCCTTTATCGTCACGGCGATCCACTCACTTCTGTATATAGCGTTCGTTTTGGCACCCTTAAAACAGAGTTCTGTCTGCAAGACGGTCGGCAACAAGTGATTGGATTTCATCTGCCCGGTGAAATTCTAGGTCTTGATGGTATTGGTGAAGATCATTATCAGTCTGATGCGATTGCTCTTGAAGAGAGCGAAGTCTGCATTATTCGTTACGATGCTTTTGAAGATTTGGCTCGGCAGATCCCCGTCTTACAAAATCAGTTCCATAAAATCATGAGTCGGGAGCTGACTCATGATCAACGCCACCTACTATCACTTGGCACGATGCGTGCAGAAGAAAGATTGGCAGCCTTTTTATTAAGCCTCTCGCAACGTCTTGCTGCACGCGGCTACCTGAATAATGAATTCGACTTGCGCATGAGTCGTAATGATATTGGTAGCTATCTTGGGATTCAAATCGAAACTGTCAGTCGCATGCTCTCACGCTTTGCAGAGTCAGGCCTCATTCAAATTAAACAACGCCACATCAAACTTATTGATATGGACGGGTTATATGAACTAGCAGGCATCCCAAACCCAAATTGCCACGGCTGCACAAGCCCAGAAATCCCAATCAAACAGGCTTAAATTAAGCCGCGGTCGACTTCCTTGCTATCAGATGACTCAATCCCAGGCAGGATATAAGCAGTAAGCGCGCTAGAGATCGCACAGAAGGTCCAAATCACAAAGAACCCGATTGTATAAATGCCCTCATCAGAAATATCTGGGTGATAACCAAAAAATAAAAGGTCTTGTGGGTGGATCACAGTAAATAACAGGCCCTCTGCCATGCCAGCCACCAAAAAAGAGGGCCACAAAATCCAGATTAGTAGGCGGTACTTCATTTTGCTGCCTGCGCATCTTTAAGCTGCTCAACTTTTAAGCCCTGTTTCACAACGCCATCACGCAATGGTTTATCTGCATACAAATTTATAGCCAAGTAAATAGTGATAGCGCAGCCAATCACGGCGACAGCTGGTCCACTAATTAAAAGCCATGGCCATAGTTGCTTGAACCAGGGTTGAGTAGTTTGTTGTTCTGTCATATCCATCCTCTCCATTGCCTTCTAGCTTAACGGGGAATAATAAAAGTAGATTTCTCTTCGCGGGTTCTAATCACTTCCTTATCTCCCGTTAATTCTTGCGCAGTCACATCAAAATGAATTGGGTAATTTCCAGACTCATGCTCACCAATCGTAGTGCTGACTTTAATAGGCAGCAATTGATTGCTTGCTGGCGCAACTTCAATTTCTTTAATTTCTTTGCCTTGTGAATTCAGGATCTTTAAATCATCTAAACCTGTAGCCTTGACCTGCACCCTCATTGGATGCTCAGAGGCATTCATAATCTGAATGCGATAAATGTTTTCGATACGGACGCCTTCTACCTCACGAGCTAAAGCACCGCGATCACGCATCACATCAACCCGCAATGGATTGCGCGTTACCAATGAAATCAGAAAAGCGGAGGCGAGAACTGTAATAAAGGCGGTATAGATTAATACTCGTGGGCGCAATATATGGCGAATGGCACTTTGGTTTGACTCTTTATCCTCAATGGCGCGCTCGGTTGTATAGCGAATCAATCCTTTTGGATAGTTGACCTTTTCCATTACCTGATTGCAGGCATCAATACAGGCTCCGCAACCAATACACATGTATTGCAAGCCATCACGGATATCAATTCCCGTCGGACATACCTGCACACAAATACTACAGTCAACACAATCACCCAAGCCCAAAGAAGCTTGATCTGCGGATTTGCTACGACTGCCTCTTGGTTCGCCACGCACTTTATCGTATGTCACCAAGAATGTATCTTTATCTACCATCACACTTTGGAAGCGTGCATATGGGCACATATATTTACATACTTGTTCACGCATGAACCCTGCGTTACCCCATGTTGCAAAACTATAAAACCCTAACCAGAAGGTTTGCCATGGGCCTAGGGAAAGGTGCAGCAATGATGCGCCCAGAGTTTCAATCGGAGTGAAGTAGCCAATAAAGGTAAAACCGGTCCAGAAGGCGATCAGAAGCCAAAGGAAATGCTTTGTGATTTTGATGCGCCATTTACGCAAACCCCAAGGCCACTCTTCACCATCCAAACGAATCCGCGCAAAACGGTCTCCCTCGACCTTGCGCTCGATCCACATAAAGATTTCGGTGTAGACGGTCTGGGGACATGCGTATCCGCAGAATAAGCGTCCAGCCACTGCAGTAAACAGAAATAAAGCGAGCGCAGAAAGTATGAGTAAGAGGGTGAGATAAATCACATCTTGCGGCCAAAGAACTAGGCCGAAGATATAAAATTTACGTTGAACTAAATCAAAGAGAACTGCTTGACGGTCATTCCAACTCAACCAAGGCAAACCATAAAACAATAGTTGAGTTGCAAAGACCAATATGAAGCGCCAGCGGGCAAAGAGCCCAGATACTGAACGCGGGTAAATCTTTCGCCGGACCTCGTAAAGAGATTCTTCAATGACTTCTATCGGAACAGGTTTACCACCCGGCAAAATATCTGACACCAATGACTAATCTTATTTGGCTGCAGCTGGTTGTTTATTGTTAGATAAACCCCAGACATAAGCGGTTAACAGCTGAATCTTCTCAGGACTCAATACTTTGTCTTGAGCAGGCATCATAGCCATACGGCCTTTAGTGACAGTCTCCACGATCGTTGCTTCTGATGCGCCATATAACCATACTTTATCTGTCAAATTCGGAGCACCTAAGGCGATATTACCTTTACCGTCAGGACCATGACAGGCCACGCAGTTTGCGCTAAATACCTGCGCACCTCGAGCTGCTTTAGCGTTATCTGCTGGCAAGCCCGAAAGACTACGAACATAGTTGGCGACATCAATAATTTGATTGCTATCCAATTGCGGGAATGGAGGCATTACACCGCCGCGCCCATAAGTAATGGAGGCTTTGATATTTTCTGGTGAGCCGCCATATAGCCAGTCGCCATCAGTCAAATTCGGGAAGCCTTTAGCGCCTCCAGCATCAGAGCCATGACACTGTGCACAAGAATTCAGGAAGAGGCGTTGACCCATTTCGCGGGCTTTAGGATCGGCTGCCACTTGCTCAACATCCATCTTGACGTACTTCGCATAGACAGGCTTGAGCTCATCATTTGCAGTAGTCATTGACTTCATCAAAGCGCCATCAGTACTGTAGCCTAAGAGGCCTGGGTATGAACCAAGCCCTGGATAGAGAACTAAATACACTAAAGCAAAGATACAAGAGATCAAGAACATCCACATCCACCAACGTGGCAATGGGTTATTTAACTCACGCAGATCGCCGTCCCAAACATGTCCAGTATCAGCTACTTGGCCGTCAGGCTTTAGCGTTACCTTGGTCTTACGTTGAGAAAATAATAGCCAGATGCACCAAAAAATACCAACCAATGTTACTAAGGCGATATAGGCACTCCAACCGGCACCAAGAAAGTCACTCATGATTTATCCTTACTGAATTCATCGGGAAGATCGAACGGAAGTTCGGCGGATTCTTGATTAGCAGGCTGTCTTTTTGCAGACCAAGCCCACCAAACGATTCCAATAAAAACTACCAAGCCAAGCACGGTAGAGATTGCTGAGAGGTAAGGAGCAATATTTTGCATAGTTCTCAATTGCCAAGAATTACTTAGCAACCACCTCATCAACAGTGATGTATCTACGGTTAATGCCAAGACCCTGCAAGTAGGCAACCAATGCATCTAATTCGGTTTTACCTTCAAGCTCTTTGGGTGCATTAGCAATTTGCTCATCAGTGTACGGAACACCTAAACGACGCATAGCAACCATATGCGATTGAATGCTATCTGCATCAGCAGCATTCTTACCCAAGTATGGGTACGCAGGCATATTGGACTCTGGAACTACGTCGCGTGGGTTATTCAAGTGAATTTGATGCCATGCATCTGAATAGCGCCCACCTACACGTGCCAAATCTGGGCCGGTACGTTTGCTGCCCCAGAGGAATGGATGATCAAATACTGACTCACCAGCCAAAGAGTATGGGCCGTAGCGCTCTACTTCAGATCGTAGTGTACGAATTTGCTGTGAATGACAACCCATACAGCCTTCTCGCTGATAGATATCACGACCAGCTAAACGCAAAGCGGAATATGGCTCAACGCCTGGGCTTGGCTCAGTAGTTGAGTGTTGGAAAAATAATGGCACGATCTGTACCAGACCGGCAATCGAGATTGCCGCAATAGTAGCAATAATCAGCCAACCAACATTACGCTCAAGCGTTTCGTGGGAGAAAAATCGACGTTGTTCTGACATGTTCTTATCCTTAATGAGCTGCTACAGACGCTTGTGGAATTGCAGCGTCAATGAATTTTTTACCAACCACTGTTTTGTAGACGTTATAAGCCATTACAAACATACCGCTTAAGTAGCACAAGCCGCCTAACAAACGAATGACATAGAAGGGATAAGTTGCTTTAACAGACTCAACGAAGCTGTAAGTCAAAGTTCCGTCTGGCTCGAATGCTCTCCACATCAAGCCTTGCATTACCCCAGCAATCCACATAGCAGCGATATAGATCACCACGCCGATAGTTGCAATCCAAAAATGCACTTCAATTAACTTGGTGCTGTACATATCCTTCTGACCTACTAAACGTGGAATAAGGTAATAAAGGGAACCAATCGTAATCATGGCAACCCAGCCTAAAGCACCTGAGTGAACGTGACCAATAGTCCAGTCTGTGTAGTGAGACAAGCTATTCACTGTCTTGATGGACATCATGGAACCTTCGAAGGTAGACATGCCGTAGAAAGACAAGGCAACTACCAAGAATTTCAAGATCGGATCACGGCGCAATTTGTACCACGCGCCAGACAATGTCATGATGCCGTTGATCATGCCACCCCATGATGGTGCCAATAAGATCAATGAGAAAACCATCCCTAAAGACTGAGTCCAGTCTGGCAAAGAGGTGTGTTGCAAGTGGTGAGGACCTGCCCACATATACGTAAAGTTCAAAGCCCAGAAGTGAACAATAGACAAACGATATGAGTAGATTGGACGTTCAGCCTGCTTAGGAATGAAGTAATACATCATGCCCAAGAAGCTGGTAGTCAAGAAGAAGCCTACCGCATTGTGGCCATACCACCACTGAATCATGGCATCTTGTGCGCCAGCATATGCTGAATAAGACTTAAAGAGGCTAGCTGGCATTTCCATATTGTTAACGATGTGCAATACCGCAATCGTCAAGATGTAAGCACCAAAGAACCAGTTAGAAACGTAAATATGTTTAGTCTTGCGCTTGATCACAGTGCCGAAGAACACAATCGCATAAGCAACCCAAACGATTGTGATCAAGATATCAATTGGCCACTCTAGTTCAGCGTACTCTTTGGAAGTAGTAATACCTAACGGCAAAGTAATGGCAGCAGAAACAATCACCGCTTGCCATCCCCAAAAAGTAAATGCCGCTAACTTGTCACAGAAGAGTCGAACCTGGCATGTGCGTTGCACAATGTAGTACGACGTTGCGAATAGTGCAGAACCGCCAAAAGCAAAAATCACTGCATTGGTGTGTAAAGGACGCAAGCGACCATAACTCAACCAAGGAATATTAAAAGTGATTTCAGGCCAGATCAACTGGGCTGCGAGGATAACCCCCACGAGCATGCCAACAATTCCCCAAAGCACAGTAACGATGGCAAATTGGCTGACAACCTTGTAATTGAAGGTATCTTGATTACTCCCCACGGTAAGTCCCATGGTTTCTCCTTTTTTGTGACCAAACTGCGACATAATCCAAATAGACTGGATTGATTATCAAAGTAGAGCCCCAAGGGGGATTTGATCTATATCAAAAAGGGTGGGGCAAATTCAGGGAGCGCCGTAAAGATAAACCCTAGATTTCTCTAGGCTAATAGAAATTTGGCTATTTTTGAGAGTGTTCACTAACTTTTTGGGGCGCTGGAGTGTCATCATCCATCAAAATAGCGTGCCCAGGACCATCCAAATCATCAAATTGCCCACTCTTAATGGACCAGCGCAAAATCCAAGCCAAAAGGCCGACTAAGACCAGCGATAAAGGGATTAGAAGAAATAAACTTTCCATTCCTATAGTCTAAGCCTTTCGTAAACGCCAGGCATTTAAAGTCACGGCTAACGAAGAAAGCGACATTCCGATTCCAGCAACCCAGGGATTTACTAAGCCCATCATTGCGGCAGGAATAGCTAGCAAGTTGTAAGCCAAGGCCCACCATAAGTTTTCTTTGATGATTGCCTGAGTTTTATCGGCCAACAATAAAGTCTTTGCTAAAGGCTCTAAAGAACTAGCCGTCAGAGTTGCATCGGCTCCAGCAGCAGCCAACGGTGCACCAGCGCCAACTGCAATAGAAATATCAGCACGAGCAAGCAAAGGTGCATCGTTCACACCATCGCCGATGGCCCATACAAAACTATTTTCTTTTTGCAGTCTTGCAATGTAGTCATACTTATCCTCAGGCGTACAGCCACCTTGATAATGCTCGATGCCAACATGCTGGGCCCACCATGCAACCGTGGCGCGATCATCACCAGAAACTAAATGCATTGCAATCTTTCTAGACTTCACTACTTTTAGGAATTGCTCTAATCCTGCTCTAGGCGTGTCCAAAAATACAAAGCTGGCTATCAATCCTTGTGCATCTGCTAAATGCACCTGACCGTATTGCCCTAATTGCGCACTCTGCTCTACCCCCAGCCACAAGGCGCTTCCCAAGCGATACTCGCCCGAACTTAAACCTTTTCCCAGTTGATTAATCACTGGTTCACTCAATGTAGGTAAAGATAAATTTTCAGCAGTAGCGGCACGCATCAAAGAAAGTGCCAACGGATGCCTTTGCCCCGCCTCTAATGCCGTAGCTAAGGCCAAGGCATCTTCACGTCGATAGCCCGTACGCAAATTAATGACCTCTTGCAACTCTGGCTGACCCATCGTTAGTGTGCCGGTCTTATCCAACACCAAATCAGTTGCTTTTGCCAAACCTTCCATCACATGACCACGCACAATTAGTAAACCTAATTTAGTTACCGCACCTTGCGCTGCTGCCATAGCGGTTGGAACTGCTAGCGATAAAGCACAAGGGCAACTGGCAACTAGAACAGAAACTAAAACTGTCCACGCACGACTAGGGTCAAAGTACAGCCAAATAGCGGACGAAGCAAACGCACCGAATAGTAAAAAGGCAACAAAATAAGCAGTCCACTTTTCAGCAAGACTCACCATGACTGGTTTAGCAAGTAATGCTTGATCTAATAAGGAAGCAATTCCGGCGATACGGGTTGATTGCCCCACTGCCTCAATTCGCATGAACAATGGATTCAGTATGTTGTGAGTACCAGCGTATACACGGTCACCAATCTTTTTCTCAACCGGCTTAGATTCGCCTGTGAGCAAAGACTCGTCTAAAGCACTCACATTTTCAATCAGGATACCGTCAGCAGGCACCACTTCCCCTGGAGAAACTCGTAACACTTCCCCAGGATTGCAATTAACCACGGGAACCACTTCAATTTCTTGTGATGCTGGATAGTTCAATGCCCGCTCACATGTTGCAGGCAGTTGTTTAGCTAAAGCCTCTGCTCCACCTTGCGCATCTTGTCTTGCTAATAGCTCCACATATCTGGCCGCCAAGATAAATGCCACAAACATGGTGATGGAATCAAAGTAAGTATGCCCAACACCGGTAACTAAATTAATAGTGCCCGCAATAAATGCCAAAGCTAAAGCTAATGCAATAGGAACATCCATTCCCAACATATGCGTTTGCTTAAAATACTGCACACTTCGCCAAGCCGACTGGAATATTGGACCTGCTGAGTAGACCATCACAGGAACAGTCAATAACCAGCTAGTCCAACCTAAAAGAATCTCAAATTCTGGAGTGATATCAGCACCAACATACGTTGGCCAGGCATACATCATGACCTGCATCATGCCGAGCATTGCTACCCCCAGTCGCAAAAGAAGGTGGCGCCTTTCCTTTTTAGCGCGATCTAATGATTGGGAGGGCTCAAATGGCCAAGCCTCATAACCAATGCGCTCAATTTCAAAAAGTAGTCGTGCTAAGCTCGTTTTATCTGGAGAAAAACGCACCATTACTTTTTGAGTAACGTAATTGATTTGCACATCCTGAACACCTGCATTACGACGTAAATGTTGCTCACACAGCCAAACACAAGCTGCACATCGAATTTTTTCTAAACGTAGAGTGGTTTCAAGATCACCCTCCCCTCCAGATGAACGGGTGAAACGGCCTCGCAATGAAGGATCGTCATAAGGCTTGAGCTTCACCGGAATCTCATCACTTGCAAGATAGGCTGCTGGCTTATCACCCGACTGAGAACGCCTAGCATAAAAAACTTCTAGGCCTTCTCCATGAATTGTTTGCGCAATTGCCATACAACCTGGACAACAGAATGGACGCGTCTCACCACCCAGTTCCGCCTCAGTTAATTCCCCCGGGAGAATCTGGCTTGAACAGTGATAGCAAACTAAAGCATTCTTTTTATTCATCCACTCATTTACCTACTTATTTATCTGCTTATTTATCTGCTTATTTATCCGATTACTCATACGCGCACTGAGCTACCCCAGCCCCTACGTCGTTCGTAAATCACAAATAGAACGCCCCACATGACTACAGCAACGTATGCCCATACCCAGGCAACTTGTGAAGTACGAGAACCAGAAATATCCAAGACGAAACCAAAAATGGCAGGCCCCAATAGGCCGCCACCAAACCCCATCAATGAGTGCAGGCCCATTGCAGCGCCCTTGATATTTTCTTGCGCACTAATTACCAAGCCCGCAGTGAGCGTTGAGGAATCTGCCATGATGAATATGGTATGCCCAATAGCCAGAGCAACAATCAACCACCACGACTGGCCAGTTGAGCAAGCAAATGCAATCCCTAATACCGCACTAGTCAGCATCACAATGCACACCCATTTTTGACGTCCTACTCTCAAAGCAATTTCATTACCCAATATAGAGGAGGGCACGCCAAAGAAATTAATCACTCCAGCTAAAGTAGTTGCAGTCAGAAAGAAATCTTCGCCAGAAGCAACTGCACAAAAAGCAAAGAAAGCAACAATCCAGCTTCTTGAAGCAAAGAGTTCCAAAGTATGAGCGGTATATCCAAAAATAAAGCCTGATGCATTTTTGTCTTGTAAAACCAACTTCCATTTATCCACCGGAAAGATATCGTGCAGACGAATATTGATTGGCCCTTGCCATTTTTCATGCTGAAGCGCTGGAATTAGCAACAAGACAATCAGAAATGCGCCAAATGGGCCCAAGGCAATCAAACTAAATACATAGTGCCAACCAAGCGCACTCAAAATCCAACCAGAACACAAATACGAAAATCCAGTACCGATACCAAAGAAGGCGGTATAGAATGCAATATGTCTAGTTAACTCTCCCGATTGGATACGGTCTGACAAAATCTTGAGGCCGGGCATATAAGTACCGGCAAGACCAGCTCCATTCAAAGCCATAAAAAGTAGAGCTGTCCAAAAGTTATAAGCCAACAGACTCATACCCAAAAGACCGCAACTTGCTGTGAGACCGCCTATTAAATAGACCTTACGCGCGTCTACCCGATCTGTTAAAGCCGTAGCTAATGGAACGGCAAGCATGTAACCAAAGAAAAAAGCACTCGCAATCAGGCCCGACTGTAAATTACTGAGATGCCACTCCTCTTGCAAAGTCGTTAATACGACGGCATAGCAAGCAAAACCCAATAAAGCACAGGTTTGTGCCAGAAGCATAAGAGGGGTATAGCCAGCCGAACGAAAGCGCATAGTTAGTCAGTAGAAACGTGAACTCATTCTACTCGCCCAGAACGAATTAGACCCGCTACACTACTGAAAACAAGACGGAGACAGCATGAATAGCAAATCTTTGATAGCTCGCTTATTGCAGATCGGGGCCGGCCTCATCATTAGCTTCACAAGCACCCTGGCATCAGCGGATAGCTACCCCTCCAAACCCATTAAAGCGATTGTTCCTTTTGCACCCGGTAGCACAACCGATCAAATTGGACGCGCTTTTGCGGCAAAAATGTCTGAGTCATTAGGCCAGCCTGTAGTTGTTGAAAATCGCCCTGGCGCAAATGGCCTAATTGGCGCAGATTTTGTAGCCAAGGCCCCCGCAGACGGCTATACGATTCTGTTCGGAACCAATAGCACTAATGCTGCCCTTAAGAGCTTGGTTAAAAATTTACCCTATAACCAAGACACCGCCTTTACTCCCATTGGATTTTTTGGATCTGCTCCACTCATTATTGCCATCAATAATGATGTGCCTGCTAAATCACTCAATGGGTTTGTTTCTCTAGCCAAAGCCAATCCAGGAAAAATGACTTTTGCTTATGCAAGTACATCACAGCGCGTTTCATCAGAAATGCTGGCAAGCTTTGCTGATATCAAAATGATTGGGGTCTCATACAAGAGCGGCCCCAATGCTATGACTGATTTAATTGGCGGTCAAGTGAATATGTTCACATCCGACTTTGGAGTTTCATTACCTCAGGTGCAAGCAGGCAAAATCCGTGGCCTAGCTGTAACCTCCTTGAAGCGCTCGCCGGCTATTCCAGAGCTACCTACGGTAAATGAAGCATTAGGTATCAAAGGCTATGAACTGATCGCCTTCTTTGCGGCATTTGGTCCAGCGGGCATGCCGAAGGATGCCGTCCTCAAGCTCAATCAAGCCATTAACAATGCAGCTAAATCAAAAGACCTAGTAGAGCGACTCTCTGCAAATGGTTTTGAAACTCAGCCAGGAACGCCTGAAGCCCTTGGCCAAAAGATCAAACTAGAAACTGCTAAGTGGGCAAAAGCGATTAAAGAAGCTGGCATGGAGCCAGAGTAAATCAGCTGGCTTATTGCTGACTTCGATTTGGAGAGTCTTGGAAACCATTTGAGCGGTAGGTAAGAACCAAGGTATCTCGATAGCCATATTTTGCTAATGGCTGAATTGGGGTTGATTCATGAATCATGCGCTGATCATTCATTAACAAAAGAGACCAAGGTTGTGTGAGGGTGAAACGCAATCCTGCGGAGCCAGAGGTATCAAATATTCTGGTCTCACCACCTTTAATACCCTCTCGACCCAATAAGAAGACTGCTACAAAATCAACGCCATCGCGATGCGCGCCTTCAGGTGTTGGACGTCCGATACCATCAGTGGTATCAATTCGAAATTGATGCGCTTCAACAAACCAAGTATTCACAGGCTTTAGACTATTCAAGATATGCGCAAGCCCGAGCAAGACAGATTGCCAAGCAGTATTACTTAATAAATCACCTTGAATGGGCTCAAACCAGCGCTCAATTCCACCATGCAATGCGTTGTAATCTAGTGATTGCCAGTGTGCACGATGTGGAACCAATGTGAGCTCATCACCTTTAATCTCATAGCTAGCATGTCGACGAAAGCGATAGCGCCCACCATCTTTTAAATAAGGATCGCGGGGCAAGTTTTCCCAATACTTCGTGAGATCTTGAAGCTTGGACAGATCTACATTACTAAACTCAGCAACCGTCTCAGCAGACACCACAGCAAAGCCGTCATCACGCAAAGCTTGATCGATCTGCTTTAAGGGGGTCAGTGTAGGCGCAACGCCAGTAATTGTCATGGGTCTATTTTAGGTCAAGCAGCAAAAAAGCGTTAATCCAACTGCGCTCCAGATGCCCTCACAATTTTTGCCCACTTAGCCAACTCATCCTTTAGTAAAGCGCTCAACTTATTAGTTGGAACGGGTGCAAGATCCAAGCCCTGTGCAGATAGCCTCTCACGCACTTCTGATTTAGATAGGGCCTTCTCCATTGCCGCCTGCACCTTCTTTATTACATCCACACTAACGCCAACAGGGGCAAAGATGGCCACCCACACCTCACCAACACAATCAGGGTATGTTTCTGCAATCGTTGGAATTTCAGGCGCAGCACTAGAACGCTTTGCAGAACTAATCGCGATCGCCTGAAGCTTCCCCGCTTTAATGTAATTGAGTGCAGAGGGCAAGCTCGCAAATGCCAGCGGCACTTGTCCACCTAATACATCATTAATTGCTGGGGCTACCCCCTTGTAAGGAATATGTTGCATTTCAATGCCAGCGCTCGCATTAAGCATAGCGCCTAATAAGTGACTAATCGTGCCATTACCAGCTGAGGCATATGACAATTCTCCAGGCCTCTTCTTAGCCGCAGCCACAACATCCACCAATGTTTTATAAGGAGATCCCGGTGGAGAAACTAATACATAAGGCGTTGCCCCAATGTAATACAAAGGCACAAAATCATTTACAGGATCAAAGCCAGGATTTTTATATAAAGAAGGATTAATAGCTTGCGCACTATTAATGGTAAGCAGTAAGGTATAGCCATCCTTAGGTGAGCGTGCAACACTTTGGGTACCAATATTACCGCCAGCACCTGGTCTATTTTCAACCACAATCGATGCGCCAATAGCTTCACCAAAAGATGGCGCAATTAGACGAGCCACAATGTCGTTAGTGCCGCCTGCCGCCTGAGGAACCACCAGGGAAATAGGCTTGCTTGGGTAGGCCTGTGCCTGAACCCCAATAGATACAAGCAGGCCTACAGCTAAAAATAGATAATGAATTAGCCTATTCATCTCCAGATCCCTTTAATGAACCAAATTCAGGCGGTGACGGACTTCACCTACATGCCCTTTGAGGTCATATAGCTCTTTAGCATCCAACATGGATACCTTGATATTTCCAACGCGCCTCTCTATATCCTCAAGATCTTTGAAATTCTTTTCTTTTAGCGCTGGATTTTGGGCATTCTTCTCAATCACCTTGAGCTCTTCATATACCTGAGCCAACTTCAATCGTAAGAAGAAGTTCTTAGTCGACGGAATATAAGTAAATAGCGGAATCAGAATAACCAATAATGGAATGACAATTTTGACAAAACGTCCAGCCCACACCGCTGTCCAGAATGGTAAGTGGCGATGTAAGAATGAAGGCCCATCTTTTAAATAGATTTCTGCATCTACATGCAAGGGGAAATCCAAGCCTGAGCTAGATGGAAACTCACCCACTTTTTGTAGGCGAGAATAGGTTTTCAAAATATCGTAGGAAGCCCCAAGCAAAAGCGATACCAGGGCCGGACTGACATTATCATGGGCAACCAAAGTAGCAGTAGGGGCCATTACCTGAATATCTTGACGTGGCTGATCAAACTCAATACTCAACAAACCTCTAGGAACAATCACTTTAGATAGGTAGGTTAAGTTGCGGGTATAAGCATCTGCCTGGTCAAAGCTCATCAAACGAATACCGGGTACAGAGTAAAACTTATGCAAAATCGGCGCCTCAGCTGCAGCCACAATAAATACGGCATCTAATTGGCCATTATTTAATTTCTCGATAGCATCATCTGGCTTAAGTTTTTCCAGCTTAATCTCATTTTCAGAAATGCCACTAACTCGCAATAAATCTTTAGCGAGCACTAAAGTACCACTTCCTTCATTGCCTATAGAAACTCTCTTGCCTTTTAATTGTTTCAAGATAGTGAGTTGACCACCATCAGTTTTAAATGCAGCATCGCGATACCAAACCCAAATAGGCTCGTAAAACATGCCTGCAATCGATACTAATTTTGGATATTCATTCAGATTGGCGACCCCACCCTGCACCATTGCAAAATCAATCCCAGACTTGGGGTCATTTAAAAGAGCCAAGTTATCTAAGGTCCCACCAGTAGATCGCACATTAAGATCAACACCCTCTTTAGCTATTTCCGTTTTTAGACGCTCACCAAACTGGTAATACAGCCCCGTAGGAAAGCCAGTGGCCATTTCAATCGACTTGGGAGGCGGAGGAACCAAGATCCAGAGTACGGCAAAGAAAATGATCAGCAGCGCAAAAAAGCTGATTACCAGAGCTATAGGGTTATAAATTTGTCTTTTGATGAAATTCATGGAAATCTCTTGTGTTTTTTGCATTATGCCCCGAGCAAAGCAATAGGCAAAGGTTTCAAAACAGGCCTAATAAACCACGATAAGATAATACTTTTAAGCAGCCCTAAAGAACATGATGAATTCAGCAAAAACTAAGGTAGCCCTAGTAACTGGTGCAGGAACTGGTATTGGGCGGGCGGCTGCCAAAGCCCTTCTCAAGGGAGGCTATCAAGTGGTCCTAACTGGACGCAATCTAGATAGATTAGAAAAGGCTATTGCTGATATCGGCGGCAATCAAAGTAACTGTCTAGCGGTCGCTTGCGATGTTGGCAAACCCGATGAAGTCAAAAAGCTATTTACAGCACTTAGCCATAAATTTGGCCGCATTGATTTGCTCTTCAATAACGCTGGTATGGGAGCCCCTGCCATTCCAATGGAGGACCTGAGTTATGAGCAATGGATGAATGTAGTGAATAGCAACCTCTGTGGTGCGTTCTTGTGTTCACAGGAAGCGATTCGCATGATGAAAGCGCAATCTCCACAGGGAGGCAGAATTATCAATAATGGCTCAATCTCTGCACACGCACCTCGTCCAATGTCAGTGCCCTACACGGCAACCAAACATGCCATCAGCGGCTTAACCAAAACCATTGCATTAGATGGACGTCCTTTTAATATCGCGTGCGGTCAAATCGATATCGGCAATGCTGCAACAGAGATGACTGAACGTATGGCTGCTGGGATCCTGCAGGCAGATCAATCGATTAAGGTAGAGCCACGCATGGATGTTGATCATGTTGGTGAGGCCGTACTGCATATGGCCCAACTGCCACTCGAAAGCAATATTCTGTCGATGACGATTATGGCAACCAATATGCCGTTTGTGGGTAGAGGCTAAAACCTTACTGGCGAACTTGGTCAACTAGTAGGCGAACATTGGTTGTGCCGACTTTAATTGTCTGCACTGAAGAGATTAAATCCCCCGCTTCCGGTTTCGCCATCCCAGTCTTAGAAATGCGCACCTCGACACTCGCCTCAGATAGTTGAGACAGAGGCGCACTGGGATTCATGGCCAATGAATCATTCAATATAAAGCCCATTGGAAAGTCAGTTGCAGATGCCTTCAAGACAGCAACAGGCATACGCTCACCAGGTTTGCGTGCAATCACCATCACAATGTCGCCAGGCTTAATTTTAGATTTAAGGTCAGCAGACAATTCAATCTTGCCGCTAATGCCTTTTCCGGTTGGAGCAACCGGCGCTGAAGTAGTCAGACCACCTTTAGAGCGCGCCTCAGCAATAGATCCTTGAATGGCACGCGCCTCATCCGTATTGGGCGGAAGTTGTTGCGCAAGCTTCTCCCAGGACTGCGCCGCTGCCTTGTAATTTTTAGCGTTATAAGATGCGGTTCCAGAAAGCCAAAGTGCCATCATGTTATTGGGGTCCAGCTTTAATGCCTGATTAATCAACTGCGAAGGCTTCCCAACAAAACTCCCATTTGCATTGCTTGCCAGAACATCTGCATAGTCAGCTAACAATTGCGGATCAGAATCAATAAAGTTACCTGCACGTGCATACGCTTTAGCGGCATCCTGATCGCGGCCCAAGATTCGATAGGAGCGAGCTAACATCGCCCAGCCCTTTAAGTTGCCAGGATCTTTTTCCATTTTGATGGCAAATTCAGCCACCATTTTTTCGACACCTTCCTGGGTGACTGGTTTTTCAGAATTGTTTTGGGCTACCCGAACAACATCCCCCAAGGAGAAATACAGTGCCGATGAGAGCAAGACGATAAAGATACAAAGGCCGATTGCAGTCTTCTTTGAAGAGCCCGCAACCTCTCGGTCATCCTCTTCAATAGTGTCTTGAAAGAGTCTTTGACGCATTTCTGCATGCGCAATTTCATAATCAGTTGAAGTAATTGCACCAGCTTTATATTCAAGCTCTAATTTATCCAACTCTTCACGGTAGATGGTGGCATTCATCTGACGACGCGATGTCAACGAGCTCTTCGCGGGAAAGATGAATGGGCGCAGCAATAGCACCAATACCAGAACCAGGAGTAAAAAGGCGGGGATCAAAAAGCTAGTCACTTATTTCATCCCTCTTTCTTATCGCTTGCATTTAATAGTGCATCGATTTTTTGATTATCAGCATCAGTCAGCGCGACATTAGGCACGCTGCTATCTCTGCGTCTTAAATACATTAATAAACCAGCAACGCCCAGACCCAAAATAACAAATGGGCCAATCCATAACAACCAGGTCAGTGGTTTCACTGGCGGGCGATACAGTACAAAATCGCCATAGCGCTCAACCATAAATGAGCGGATTTGATCATCGCTCTTACCTTCTTTGATCAATACCCGAATTTCACGACGCAAATCATTAGCTAAATCCGAGCGCGAGCCAGCTAAAGACTCGTTCTGACACACCAAGCAGCGCATTTCTTCTGAAATACTAATAAGACGCTGCTCTGTTATTGGATCATCCGCGAGTGGTGCAGCATCTTTGGCAAACGCGTTGCCTAAACTAAACACGCAAACGGCGATTAATAAAATCCGCCTCATGATTTCTTTAACTCATTCAACATAGGATAAATTTTTTGATTCAATAAATCCATTGTTAACGGGCCAATGTGTTTAAAGCGAATCACACCTGCCTTATCAATGATGTAAGTCTCAGGCACGCCATAGACGCCGTAATCAATACCAACACGCCCATTGCCATCAAAAGCGGAGAGTGTATAAGGATTGCCTTGTTTTGCCAGCATAGCTACAGCATCTTCACGCTTATCTTTATAGTCCAAACCAATCACTGGCGCTATTTGGGACTTAGCAAGCTCAACCAACACCGGATGTTCTTCGCGACAAGCTACGCACCAGGATGCCCAAACATTCAGAATCCACACCTGTCCCTTCATACTTGCCGGTGAAAATGTTTTATTAGCATCAGCCAATTGAGACACTTCAAATGCAGGGGCAGACTTGTTAATTAGCGGTGAAGGCACTTCATGTGGATCACGATTTAAGCCAATAGCCAAAAAGACTACCAAACCCACAAACAAGATCAGGGGGATTAAAAATTTTGCTTTCATATGAACTTGCTCTTTAATTTCAGTCGATAGCGCTTATCAGACATAGCGAACACGCCACCTAAAGCCATCAACAAGCAACCGCCCCAAATCCAATCCACAAAAGGCTTGTAGTAAACACGTACAGCCCAGGATTGATCGCTGAGTTCTTCACCTAGTGATACATAAATATCGCGGGTGAGTCCAGCATTAATCGCTGCTTCAGTCATCGGCATCGTCGAAGAAAAGTAGCTTCTCTTTTCTGGATAAAGACTTCTCTCAGCAATACCATTTTTGGAGAGCTGGAAAGCACCTCGTATCGCTTGATAATTTGGGCCAAGTACTGTATTCACTCCCTGCATCTGGATTTGATATCCACCAACACTTACTGTATCGCCAGGGGACATGCGCACATCTTTTTCTTCTTGGTATGCACCCACCATTGTGACGCCAATCACAAACACCGCAATGCCCAAATGCGCCACCTGCATACCAATAAAAGAACGGGTTGGTTTACCGGCTTTGGCTTGTCGAATAATTTGCATGAAGCCCGAAGCGATCACCCAAAATGCCAACATGAAGCCCATGCCTGCAAGCCAAGTAAATTGGCCCATAATTAAAGGAATTCCAACGCCTGCAATTAGAGCGACTGCGCCTGCAATCCATAAACGCTTGATGATGGTAATTAAATTACTTTGCTTCCAGCTTGCCCATGGACCGATACCCATCAATACCAGTAATGGCACCATGATGGGAACAAATACGCTATTGAAATAAGGAGGGCCTACAGAAATCTTACCTAGATGCAAAGCATCAATCAGCAAAGGATATAGGGTGCCTAGCAAAACAGATCCGGCAGAAACCACGAAAAAGACATTGCCAAGCAAAATCAATGTTTCTCTGGAGCTCAAACTAAATTTGCCGCCCATCGAACTCTTAGGCGCACGCCATGCGTAGAGCATCAGAGACGAACCAACGACGAGTGATAAGAAGATCAGAATAAAGATGCCGCGCCTTGGATCGGTTGCAAATGCATGAACCGAAGTTAGGACACCCGAACGAACTAAGAAGGTTCCTAGTAGCGATAAAGAGAATGCAGTAATTGCTAAGAGCACAGTCCAGCTCTTAAAGCCGCCGCGCTTTTCGGTAACCGCCAAAGAATGCAACAAGGCGGTACCCACGAGCCAAGGAATAAAGGAGGCATTCTCAACGGGGTCCCAAAACCACCAGCCGCCCCAACCCAATTCGTAATAGGCCCACCATGAACCCAAAGCAATACCGAGGGTCAGGAAAACCCAAGCAGCGGTTGTCCAAGGACGCGACCAACGAGCCCAAGCAGCATCTAATCTTCCAGACAATAAAGAGGCAATTGCAAATGCAAAAGCCACTGAAAAACCAACGTAACCCATGTACAACATTGGCGGATGAAATACTAAGCCCGGATCTTGCAAGAGTGGATTTAATGAGCGGCCATCTTGAGCAGCAGGCAATAAACGCTCAAACGGATTTGAGGTTGTTAAAACAAACAGGAGTAAGCCACTAGTGACCAGCCCCAAAACACCAATTACTCGCGCCACCATAAAGTCATCTAATGCTTTAGAAAGTTGAGCAACCAAAATGGTCCAGGTAGCCAGCAAGAAAATCCACAATAAGAGAGATCCTTCATGCCCACCCCATACTGCGCCTAATCGATAAATCACCGGCAGCTGTGAATTGGAGTGCTCAGCAACATAAAGTACAGAAAAATCATTGGCGTAAAAACTCCAGGCCAAGATTCCAAAAGCAATCGCCAACAATAAGAAGGTCGTTTGCGCGGCAGGCCTTGCTAGCACCAACCAATCGCGTCGGCCATAATGCGCGCCTAGCAATGGCAAAACCCCCTGAATGAGAGCAATGCAAAGCGCCAGAACTAGTGCGTAATGCCCAAACTCAGGAATCATTTATTTGTTCCGTTTTTTTGAGCTTGCTCTAAAGCATGTTTTGCTTCAGGAGGCATGTAGTTCTCGTCATGTTTTGCCAATACTTCACTGGCAATAAATTCACCATTGGCATTCATGCGGCCTTGGATTACAGCACCTTTACCCTCTTTAAACAAATCAGGAAGGATGCCGGTATAGGCCACTGGAATATCTTTCACCAAATCAGTAATCACAAAGTGCACGGTTAGGCCATCGCGCTTTAAAGAGCCATCCTTCACCATGCCACCAATTCGGAAAGCTTGACCTTGAGGCGCTTTGCCTGCTGACACTTCACTTGGAGTGACGTATAAGGCAATATTACTATTAAGCGCATTCAAAATTAAGAGTGCAGCTACACCAATTACGATCAGCGCTGCAACAATCATCAATGCACGTTTATGTCTAGGCTTCACTTACTAATCTCTTTATCAAACTGCTCAGCTAATTGCTCTTGCTTCAACCGCCGTACGATTGCTCTAAAGCGAGCACGCGCCATGAGGGGCTCCAATATCAATACCAGCGCACAAACACCAAAACTACACCACACATACAGTGCGTAGCCGCCCATGGCAAAAAACTCAGAAGGGCTATTCCACATCAGATTTTCACCTCAATTGATTGTCTCACCCAATCAGCATGGGCTTCACGCTCCAAAATGATTGCCCTCACTCGCATTAAGGTGACTGCAATGGTGTACATCCAAAGACATAAAGCCATCAACAGCATTCCCAAGAGCATGGTTTGTGCCATCGCCGGGGCTTTTGTGAGAGAAACGGAGGCGCCTTGATGCAAGGTGTTCCACCATTTCACCGAGAAATAAATGATCGGTACGTTTACAACACCTACCAAAGCCAAAATGGCGCTCGCCTTATCGGCACGGCGAGGATCATCAATAGATGCTCGCAAGGCAATAAAGCCCAAATACAGAAAGAGAAGAATTAACTCTGAAGTAAGGCGAGCATCCCAAACCCACCAGGCACCCCACATGGGCTTGCCCCAGAATGCACCGGTCCACAAGGATAGAAATGCCATCCAAGCACCTATAGGGGCAAGAGCCTGCGCCATCATGGCAGACAAACGTGTATTAAAGACCAGTCCTAATCCTGCCCATGCAGCCATGACTAAATAAATAAACATCGACATCCAGGATGCGGGCACATGAATAAAAATGATGCGATAGCCCTGCCCTTGCACGGCATCGACGGGCGCAACAAAGAAGCTAACCCACAAACCAGCAGTGCCAAATAAAAAAGTCAAGACCCAGAAGAATGGGATGAGCTTACCCGCCAACGGATAAAAAGTGCTGGGGCTAGATAACTTAAACCAGTTAACTAAGCGGTGATTAGAAAAAGTATTTATCGGATTCATTCAATTGCAATCTTTACAGCAGCACTACTTACCCAAGGAACAAATGTTAAAGCCAAAATCAATAATGCGCCTAGCAATGAAAAATGGCCTGACGTATCCAAACCCACACTATTAGCATATACGGCGCCAGCGCCAAAAATGAGAACCGGAATATATAAAGGCAATATCAATAAGCTCAATAACAAGCTACCGCCTCTGACACCCAAGGTTAAGGCCGCACCTATGGATCCCAGTAAGGATAGCACCGGGGTACCTAATAATAGGGTTCCCATCAGTACATACAAAGAACTAGCATCCAGATCAAACTGAATACCAATGATCGGGGCCAAGAGCACGAGCGGTAGTCCACTCACAATCCAATGGGCAACAATTTTTCCAGTTACGAACAAGACCATAGGCTGCGGCGACAAGGCAAGCTGCTCTAAAGCGCCATCTTGATAATCGGCAGCAAACATCCGATGCAAGCCTAATAAGGTAGACAGTAAGGCTGCAACCCAGAGAACCCCAGGAGCAATCTTGCGAAGTAAAGCAGCATCCGCACCAATACCCAATGGAAACAAACTAGTCACTACGACAAAAAAGAAGAGGGCTGTGAGCACCTCGCTCTTGCGGCGCATAACCAAGAGCAAATCACGGCGAATGATGGCTAGTAAAGCATTCATAGATCTAGCACCCTCACATGCGGAAGATCCACCGCTTGATGGCTAGTCAGTACCACTAGACCACCTTGCTCTACATGCTCTGCTATTAGTCCTTGTAAATCTTGAACAGCATGAATATCAAGTGCGTTGAACGGCTCATCCAAGATCCACAACTTGGCTTGACGTGTCAACATGCGAGCCATTAAGACTCGACGCTTTTGTCCAGCCGATAAACAACTGACCGGTAGGTTCTCGCGCCCACGCAAACCAAAACGCCAGAGCGCTGCTAAAGCCTTATCACCTGGCAAATGAATGTCGTCCAGGACTGCATACAGCTGCAGATTTTCCAAGGCAGTCAGATCTTCCTTCAGAGCATCACGATGCCCCAGGAATAAAAGTTCCCGATGATATATAGAAGGATCTTTAGCGATTGATTGATGATTCCAAAGAACCTCCCCCGCCTCTGGTTTAGAAAGTCCCGTCAGGAGTCTTAAGAGGCTAGTTTTTCCGACCCCGTTCTCACCGCGCACATGCAGGCACTCTCCAGCCGCCACTGTCAGATTCAGATTCAGAAATAATTGTCGCTCCCCACGAATACAAGTCAGCGCACGAGCTTCAAGCATCAAATGCGGTGTATTGGAGGAGGAATGAGTATCAACTGTCATGAGGGCTTGGGGCTTGAATCAACCACCCATGGCATTGTCCAAGAGCCTCTAAGAGCTGTCAAACCAGCAAAAGTGGAGTTAAAGGAATAATCCCTTTTAATTCAATTACTTATGTAATTATAAACCGAGTCGGCCGAGAATGAAAAACCACCCGTAGGTGGTTTTTCAGATGACATCAGCCCAACAAAAGGAATTAATCCTTTTTTGAACCCTCAATAGCAATCATGATGGTTACATCGTCACCTACGTTCGGCGCGTATTTACCCATATTAAATTCTGTGCGCTTAACTTTTGTTTCAGCATTGGCACCGCAATAATCAGCGCCAGACATTGGATGTTTTTTGCACTCAAAATTAGTGATATTCAATGTAACTGGCTTACTTACACCCTTCAATGTCAACACACCTTTTAAAGCAACTGGTTTGTCGCCTTTAAAAATCATATCGCTTGATTGAAAGCTAGCAGTCGGAAATTGGGTTGTAGATAAAAAATCTTCACCTTGGATGTGATTGTTAAATAAAGCAGATCCTGTATCGACAGATTTCGTATCAATAGTGATATCTGCACTGCCTTTTTTAGCTGCTTGATCAATCGTTACAGTTCCAGTAACCGCATTAAAGCGGCTGGTCTGCTTAGAGAATCCTAAATGGTTATATTCAAACTGAGCAAAGGTGTGGTTAGCATCAGTAGCATAAGTTACTGGCGCAGCAAAAGCAGAGCTAAGGCCAATGGTTGCAAATAAAGCGATAAGTAATTTTGATTTCATGTAATTCTCCTGATTAAAAATTGAATAAGTAAGTTAGTAAAGGTAAGTTTAGGTAGATTAATTTGTAAAACTATTTTTGATTTAAGACTAAGTGAACATTGACTGGCACCTCATTGGCGACTGCAGAAGTGTCTGCCCAATTTCCAGCACCCAAGCCAAAATCCAGCCTCAACACCTGAAAGCTAGCATCAAAGACCATCTGCTTGCCTTGCAGCTGATACTTGACGGATATCAACAGTGGCACAGCTTTGCCCTTGATGGTTAGGGTTCCATGGGCATCCAAACTATTGGGGCCTGTAATCTTTACAGAATCCGTTACATAGCTAGCAGTTGGAAAGAGCTTTGTACTGAACCAGTCTTTTCCTTTTGCCTCTTCTTGCAACTCTTCCCCACCTGCATTAAAACTTGAGATTTCAATAATGAGATTAGCCTTCGCTTTTTCTGGCTCGTCTGGGTTAAATAAAACCTTCCCAGAAAATTTTCCAAAACTTCCAGAGATCTTTGAGCCCATCAATTTACTTGTAAAAGTAATTTTGCTTTTCGAGGCATCAATAGATGAATACTCCACCGCATAAGCCGAGCTTGCAGCACTAATGAATAGCATCGCCAATAAAGCCTGTGCCAACATCCCTAAATGTAATGAGCGTTTACTTTTCACGGTTTGATCCTCCAAAGGTCATACGACTTAATAAGTCATCTTTATCGATAAATTGATGCTTTAGCGCAGCCAAAATATGAAGTCCAACCAAAGCCATTAATCCATTGGCCAGAAACTCATGGATCTCCTTCAGCTGATGGCCAAGTGCCTTATCTTTATCTACCAGATCCGGCAATTCAAATAAGCCAAAGTAGTTGACGGTATAGCCCTTAGCGGAACTCATTAACCAGCCCACAATCGGAATCAGAAGCATCAATAAGTACAGCGCAAGATGGGTTAGCTTCATTGCACGCTCTTGCCAGGCTGGCAATGCGAGGTTTAATGCAGGAGCTGGATGAATTGCGCGCCACAACAAGCGCAGAACCACCAAAAAGAATATGGTGACACCAAGCCATTTGTGCCAGCTAATTCCCGTAATTCTGAGTGGACTCAATGGCATATCATCCACAGCAATTGCAATTGACCATGTTGCAAATATCAAGAGCGCCATCACCCAATGCAAGATGATGGCAACAGAGGTGTATCTGACTTTATTCATTATCCGCGCAACTGTTTGGTAATTTTTGCAATGCGCTCGCCATACAGTCTTGCAGTCTCTAGATCGCCTGCATTTACTTCGTCAGCACTTGCATCAGATGGTGTTTGCATCATTGCACCCGCAGATGAACCCACATAGTTAATGTCATCACGCTTTGCGGCTTTCGAATTCGAAGGCATCAATCCAGTACCAACCCAAAGGCCAGAATGCTGCATAGCCAAAGTAAAGAAGTAATGCAAGGTTGAATGCTTATCACCATTCATTGTGGCTGAATTCGTAAAACCACCGAAGACCTTGTCTTTCCATTGCTGTGAAAACCATTGCTTTGAGCTAGCGTCAGCAAACTTCTTAAACTGCCAACTCACCGTACCCATATAGGTTGGAGAGCCAAACACAATAGCGTCAGCATCATTAAGTGTCGCCCATTGTGCATCAGTAATATTGCCCTCAGCGTCAATGGCAATCAATGTTCCATTAGCGCCTTTAGCAATAGCCTCAGCCTGCTTTACGGTGTGTCCATAACCACTATGAAATACGACAGCTACTTTACTCATCAATTTCTCCTTAAAAAAATATTGACTTGATGTTTATGATTTAAAAGCATCTTTCAGCAACCGCAATGACTCTTCTAATTGCTTTAATTCATTTGATGATAATTTCTTAAATGCACCATTTAGATATTCCAAATGCTCTGGAAATACTTTCTCAAATAAAGACTGACCAGCTGTCGTCAAACCAATCAACTGACTGCGCGCATCTTCAGAATTTGTTTCACGAAGAATGAGTCCTTTTGCCTCCAAGCGCTCTAGTACCCCCGTTAAAGTTCCCTTGGTCACTAGAGTTTTCTCGCCCAAGTCTTTACATGTCATCGGCAATTGATTGCCTAATGTGGCAATCACATCAAACTGGGTCATCGTTAAACCCATTGCAGCTATGTGCGGAGCTGAATAACGCTCAAATGCTTGATAGGCAGAAACGAGGTTTCTTAGGACGGGTAAAAAGTTCATAAATCCTATTTAAAGTACTAGTTAGAACTAGTTTAGTACTAATGCGAACTAAATACAAATAAATCCAATTAAAAACCCCACAAATTCTGTGGGGTTTAGGCTTTTTCTTCGATATTCCTCAGAATTGAACTGTTTCACCCTCAGTCATCGGAATAATTTTGATATTGCTGCCCTTCATAGCCTCCTGAAACTCGGCTAACGTACCTTTAGTCATCGGATTAGAGTTGTAGTGCATTGGGATCACCATTTTTGGCTTAATCCAGGTACGCAATGCAAATGCAGCATCATCAGGCGCCATTGTGAAATTTCCTCCAATTGGAACCATTACTAGATCGGGCTTGTAGTGCTCGCTAATGAATTTCATATCACTAAATAAGCCGGTATCCCCCATATGCCAAATCTTAAAACCGTTCTCAAGCTCAATAATGAAGCCCATAGGCTCGCCGGCGGGATGTGACTCCATTTTGTCTGTAGCCGGATTCTTCCAAACCAATAAAGAAGAGTGCTCTGCTTGAACTGCGGTTACCTTGATTCCAGGCGCAGGTGTTACGCGACCCGTTTTATTAAAACGATAACCCAAGTCTGCTGGCAGAATTCCCAAAGTAGTTAGTGGCGTCACCATATCGGCTGGACCATATAACTTGATGTTATTCATCTTAGCCACAGCTGGCGCATCACCAAGATGGTCAACGTGTGCATGCGTCACTAGCAACACATCAATCGGACCAATCGCCGCCAAATCATTCTTGTAAATCGATGGTGTCTTCGGTCCGCCAGTAATCCAGGGATCAATCAGAATCATTTTTCCCTGAGGGGATTTAATCCGGAACCCTGCCTGTCCAAACCATAGTGCCTCAGTCTTACCCTGAGCACCTACAGCTGGAGAATTCTGCGCAATACTGAGCGAGGCTGTTGAAACTAATATTGCCGAAAGCAATACGCCCAAACCGCTTTTAGCTGAAAGGCATTTCATTGATACATCTCCTGATGATTGTAGTAATCAGGGAACTATAGACCAAATTGAAAGTTGAGACTTATGACGCAATGCGGCAATTTTTTAGGCACTATTTCCAGAAAAGGGAAACTTTTTGTGGCGAGTTGGCTTTAAGAGAAAGCGCCCTCTTTTGAACCACCCCTTGGTAAGCCGCTTCAATCACATAATCGCCAGACTCAAGATTAATCAGCATATAAGGTCCATCGGCCTGGGCATCAAAAATAATCTGTTTTTTTGAGTTCGTGATTTTGATCGTTGCTCCGAAAATCCAGACTCCCCTGCCATTTTCTATTTGAGACATTTCCAATAGCAGTGGCCATTGCTTCGCATCAGCCAAAATCGCAACAGTCTCACTTTCACCTACGCCACCAGTGATGTAAGAAATTCCCTGTGAGTGCTGCGTTTCAGGAGTTTGCGCTAAAGCCCAAGAACCCAAGAAGATAAGTTGAGTGGCAATCAGTATTTTAAGTAGTGTTTTCATGCTTCTATACTACGTCCAATTGATGCATAAAAAAAGCCCCGCATATACGGGGCTTATGTACGTTAGAACACTTAAGCTTATGGCGTCATCACGATGGCGCCTGAAACTTTTCGTCCCTCAGCAGCACGATGCGCATCAGCGGCTTGCTCTAAAGAAAACTTAGCGCCAATTTGTACTTTGACCTGCCCTTTGGCAATTGCATCAAATACTGCTTTAGCGTTTTCTTTTAACAAAGCCGCAGTAGCGTTGTGCGGAAATACAGAAGGCCTAGTTAAAAACAGGCAACCCTTCTTATTTAAGATCTCTGGCTGAATTTCTGGAGCTGGGCCTGAAGCGGCGCCAAACAAAGCGACTGTTCCAAAGGGAGCGGCACAATCTAAAGAACCCAAGAAAGTAGTTTTAGCAACAGAGTCATAAACCACATTGGCTTTTTTGCCACCAGTGGCTTTAAGCACTTCTTCAACCCAATTTGCTTGAGAATAATCAACAACAGCATCGCAACCTGCTTCCTTAGCAGCTGCAAACTTTGCTGGCGAACCCACAGTGCCCACGACAAATGCACCCAATGCTTTTGCCCAACCAGCTAATATTTGACCAACGCCGCCAGCGGCAGCGTGCACCAGCACTACATCACCCGCTTTTACTTTATAGGTTTTTTGCACAAGATATTGTGCAGTCATTGCTTTAAAGAAAACGGCTGCGGCTACTTCATCAGAAATATTGCTGGGCAGAACAACCAATTTGTCAGCCGCTACATTACGTGCACTTGCATAAGCGCCAATCCCGGCATTCATATAAACGACGCGATCACCCACTTTTAAATCAGTGACGCCTTCGCCCAAAGCCTCAACCACACCTGTAGCCTCATGTCCAAGGCCCGTTGGCATTTCTAATGGATAAACGCCTGAGCGCTGATATACGTCAATGAAATTAAATCCAATGGCAGTTTGACGGAGCTGCACTTCACCTTTTGCAGGTGGTGGCAATTCTTTATCAATCACTTTGATTACATCCGCACTACCTAGTTCACTAAGACTAACGACTCGAGCTTTTGTCACAGGTCACCTAATTATTTTTTTATAGAGAAAAACATCATACAGTAAGGGCGCCAACAGAGTCCTCTTCAATTACCGCCCAAGTACTGTCACCTAACTTCTTTACTGCCATCGAATAAGTCCAACCGTCTGGAATTCCACAACTCCATTCTTTCGGACCGTTTTGAATCAATACATTAGTGTTATTTCTACCGTCATAGTACAGATGGTAAATTTTTCCATGAATAGGATTAAAGCCAAATTTAGCGCTATGCACCATCTCTGTAGCATCTAGTCTTGCTTGTAATGCTTTAGCCTGCTTCATTAAGACTTCAGCCTGCTCCATAATGCGATCGTACTCAAGCTTGGCATTTTGGCGAGCTACGTTAACAGCCTTATCTTTTTCCTCAGTCACTTTGATGGGTGCAAACACAGGAGCACCCACCTCCATTGGATATTCAATCCCTGCATGTCGCGCTGGATCGGTATCTTCGATTCTCATGAAATGCCCTGTATGTACTAATTTAATAAATAGATGTGATTACTTAATCAAGCCACATGCAATACGTGGGCCAGAATTTCCTGCAGGCTGAGATTTGTAATCATCCGGGTCTCTGTGCACAACCACAGAGCGACCAACAATTCCAGTTGGACCTGTATTTACAGCAAATCCATGTAACTTAGCAGTGTAAGTTGCGTTGCCATTGGCATCGGACTTAATGTTGGGCAGATCTCCTGCATGATTCATGCCGCTATTTGGCATGCCATGAGATTTTGTTTCAGGATTGAAGTGACCACCTGCGCTGGTTGCATCCGGAGCAGAGCAATCGCCTTTTTCATGAACATGAAAACCTTGTTCTGAGTTTGGCTTTAATCCAGAAAACTTACCATTGATGAGAACATCATCTCCTTGCCAGGTAAACATAACCTCACCCTTAGCCTGAGAGCCTGATCTTGAATCTAAATTTGCGCTGGCTTTTTGCCCAGTACCTTGCTCCATTGATTGGCAGGCCACTAATGACAACATTCCCACAGCGGATAAAGCAATCGAAATTTGCTTGAATTTCTTGTTCATTTAGATCTCCTTGGATGAGGCGCCCAAAGGCGACTTCCAAGAAAGTGTGACACAAATCGAGCGCTTTTGCTTAGCGCTTGTAGAAGCTCAAAGTCACCTCACCCAAATCAATCCCAAACTTACTCATCTTGGCCTTATTGAGCATTACCTTGGGGGTAATTAAGTACATCCAATCATTAAATTGCACGTTATAAATGGTGCCATCTACCGGTAAAGCAAGGGTGTAGGTCCAGTTAAGCGCATTTCCGGCGAGCTGACCTTGTGCATCACCCACTACATCATCAGCCCTACCAATATAGTTACCCGGAGATTGCTCAGTTAGCGTCCAGATGCGTGTTTGCTTTGTGCCGTCAGAGTATTCAAAACGTTCATCCAAGGTGCCGACTTTTTTACCTTCCACTACTGTCCAACTTGCTTTGATCAGCACAGTAAAGCGCTTTTTCACTTCACCGTTACGATCAGTAAAGATGCCATAGGCATCAATCGTTCCAGAAAAGTACTCACTCAGGTCTAGAGCTGGTTTCTCAGCCGCATATTGAGAAACCTGAGGTGAAGAGCATGAAACTAAAAGCGCTCCACAAAATATTGTGAATGCAAGGCGTGTAAAAAAGGATTTCATAACTTAACAAGCCTCATTAAAAAGTGGTGGTGGACAGGTTTGTCCCAATAGTTCTGCTCTCAGTTTAGGGGCGCTTGTTTTAGGATCTAACCAAATTCCAAAAAATGCCCTTGAAAACTCTGCCCCAGGTATTTGTGCGATTTGCTTACCATCATGATAAAAAACGGTTCCTTGCTTGGGGGAGTAGACAGCTGTCAAAGTTTGCCCTGACTCGACATTCGGCAAGAATGACGCCAACTCCTTACCCCAAAGGGCGGCTTGTTCATCAGGTACGCCAGTGCGCTTCATTTCCTCTGCGCTCCGATTGGCAATCGATTTACCGGAGAAGGATTTTTGATAGCGCATATCCAATGCAAACTCGGGAGAAGACAGTGAACCCACCCTATAAAAGGAAGCATCGTAAATATGCAAGCCCCACCAAGTCAGTCGACCGCTTCCTTGCAGTTTTGCAGTACTTAAATATGCAGACACCTCCAAAGGATCGCGCGCAAAGCTGGTCGGCACCAAGAAACTCAGTAAAGTGGCGATGAGAAGAAGATGAATTTTCTTCATTGCTGTACAGATCTTGAGCGGGCCTTCACCAATCGTAAAGCTACAGGCCCAAAGAGATTAGATATCACATGCCGATTCTTAGCAAAAAAGAGGTATGCCAATTTCAAGAATGGCTGAAGCGGCTTTCTTGAAAAGAACCAGGCCATGCGCGGCAGATTTGCACGACGATAGGCCTCAGGAAAAACTGAGACACCTTGGATCAATTTGCCGCTAGCAAACTGACCATACATCGCCGCCAATGCAGCCTCACAGGAGACCCCCACCTTTTGAGGGTCATACTGTTCTGAGTTAATGTCGACAAAGCCCAATAGATTGTCTTGATTGCGTCCCGATAAAAAGAGAATCTCCGCCTGGCACAACGGGCAAGCGCCATCGTAAAACAAGGTGAGCTTTTCTAATTGGGTCATCGTTCAGCAAGTTTACGGCTTATTCAATAAACTGGCTGACACGGATATTTTTAAGGTTGCTATGCAAAAAGAAGTTGCGCTAAATGTTTTTGGTGAACCCCTCATTCCCTGCTCTTTCGACCCCCTAACAGGGTTTTTTAGGGATGGCTGCTGCAAAACCAATGAAGAGGATGTGGGCAGTCACTTAGTTTGTGCGATTGTGACAAATGAATTTTTGCAATTTAGCCTGCAAAAAGGAAATGACCTCATCACCCCAAGACCAGAATATCAATTTCCAGGGTTAGTGGCTGGTGACCAATGGTGCCTATGCATCAATCGTTGGGTGGAGGCATTCAATGCCCAATGCGCGCCCTCTATCAAACTGGAAAGCACTCACATCAAAGCCCTAGAGACTGTGCCCTTGAATATCCTGAAAGAATATTCAAGGGAAATATAAAAGCGTGAAAGCGTTTTATACCGACCATTTTGTATTGCCACTTCCAGAGGGTCATCGCTTCCCAATGGAAAAGTATTCGCGCTTACGTGATCTAGTAAGTAGTCTGATCGATATCGAACTGGTAGAGGCACCCCCTGCTACTGACACTCAAATTCTGTATGCTCACGATCCAAGCTATCTCATCAAAGTCATTGAAGGAAAGCTTTCTCCACAAGAACAAAGAGAGATTGGATTTCCGTGGAGCAAGCAGATGGTGGAACGTTCACGTCGCTCAGCAGGCGCCACTGTTGCGGCAGCCAAAACTGCTTTACGAGAAGGCATTGTCGCCAATCTTGCGGGTGGCACCCATCATGCATATCGAGATGCCGGTAGTGGATTTTGTGTCTTTAATGATTCCGCTATTGCAGCACGCGCTTTACAAAAAGAGATCAGCCCATCCCTCAAAGTTGCAGTGATTGATTTGGATGTGCACCAAGGAAATGGCACTGCATCGATACTGCAAAATGATGATTCTATTTTCACCCTCTCGATTCACGGGAAAAATAACTTTCCATTTAAAAAAGAAGAGAGCGATCTTGATTTGGGCCTAGAGGACGGTTGCGATGATGCCGCCTATTTACATGCCCTGAGCCAATCCCTAGATCAACTGGATTCACGCTTCAAGGCAGACTGCCTCATTTTTTTAGCTGGTGCAGACCCCCATGAAGGTGATCGCCTAGGAAGGCTGAATGTCAGTACAGCAGGAATGCGCTTGCGGGATGAGAAGGTATTTCAGTATGCCTTGGATAGGCAGCTCCCCATCGCGTTTTCAATGGCGGGCGGTTACGGAAAGGAAATGACATCTACAGTGGATATTCACTTTCAGACCATTAAGACCGCCCTGCAATTTCAGAGGCAATATTAAATCTTTAGCTCTTCTTTTTTGAGGCGCTTTTTGGGCTAGCGAGATTACTGACATTCTCAACGCTCTTCTCAAAATTCGTAAATGAGTCTGCCATTGCGGCACGAATCAATTCAAAATTTTGCAATGCGTTGTTAAATGAGGTTTTGAATACAGAGACATAAGCCTCGCTACCAAGAGGCGCATTGTCCGTTGCATCATTTACAAAGTGAATTAAATCTGCCTTAGATTCTTGAATCATGGTTTCAGCAATATCGGCGAGCTCTTGATTACCGCTTTTAAGCACCTGAAGTAATTGGTTGTGATATTGGGAGATCTCTTTGGCAGCATCCTGCAATACCTCTGCATGAACATACTCAAATGCAGATCGAGGGTCCTGGGTTTTCATTAGCTCAGATACTCTCTTCTGAATCATACCGGCCAATTCCTGTGTCGCCTGCTGATTAATCTGTGCGATTGCCTGGGCACTTTCAATCGCCACGCGTCCAGCTGCCTTGGTCGCATCAATAGCTCTTTGTTGTCCTGGCAGTGCATTCATATCAAGTGATTTCTTGCTCATATCAGCCTTTCAGATGGGGAAATGTCAGACACCAATCTACTCTCGTTCAGGCGGGTTTCTATAGAGAAATACCAGTAGATCTACCCGATACAGGCAAAAGAAAAGCCCCAGCTATTACCAGCTGGGGCTCCATCAGCATCCAGAGATCAATACACTCTATTTCTTACTTTGAGTCGGACTTCTTCTTTGGAAGACTGTTCAGAGTCTCAGCACTATTAAGCTGTTGATCTACCAAATAGAGCGTGCCGCCATAGTTGGCCTGTAAATCGTATCCCGAGAGCCCCACTGTATAGAAGGTAATTTCAGGATTAAAGGAGCGAATCGTACCGCCCGAACCAGCAGAAAAATTTGCATCTACATCGATGCCACCACGACGACCATCAATCGAGGTCAACAAAAACTGATCGATAGCGCCCGGGGTCTTAAAGATCGCCACTTGATATTGATCTTGATAGCCAGCCCCCAAACCTTCACCTGTTTTGAGCGCTTGCATAAAAACAGGTTCTTTGCGACGCTTATCAAACAGGACACCCTCGCCACGGGCTACTACCAGCAAAACAATATTGACATTGGTAGTCGTAAAGACTGCATAGCCAGCCGCCTGATCAATTTCTTTTTGAATATCTGGTTCTGTAGTATCCCCCGTCAACCCGACATTCCTAAAGTGTTA
>NZ_LZFI01000008.1:0-67385 GCF_001889925.1 Polynucleobacter sp. MWH-Adler-W8
GAAGGTGGCTTTTGAATTGCTGTAATTTTTAAATTACATGCCGCGGTAAGCGCCGTCAAAATCATAGTGACGAGCTGGCTTGTCTTGGCTTGGCTTGCTTTCAGAAAAAAGCTGGTTGATCATATTCAATAAAACAGTCATTTGAATCTCCTTAAGGGTTAGTACCTAGATTATAACCCTAATACTAATGCAGTGCAGCAGGCCTAAAACACGGATGCGCAAGTCGTAACCCTCTGTTTTGACAGAGAATTCACTCAATTGGGGGGGGATGCCCTGGTGGCGCCTGCCGAACTGGGATTGGCAGGGTAAATCTTTTTTAGCGGAACCGATCTAGCAGTTTTTTGCTGACTTTATCCAATTGCGTAGAGTCTTTGATGATAAATTGTAGTCCGTTGGAATCGGCAATCAGCAATGTATTCCCGGCAATTCGACGAATGTCTTCTTCGCCCTTGAGGCGAATTCGAGTTGGGCCTCGATCCGTTTCGATATCCCAAATACTAGGGGTAGCGAACGTAGAAACCTTAGTGATCTTCTCAATAACGGGCATGAACTCGCGTTCAGCCAATTCTTCCTCGATCAATCCAAGTTCCGCTTCAGAAATAGCGGTGATATCCGAAAACCAGTAAAGCTCTTTTCCAGATTGATTCATGATGCTAATACCAGCAGCAGGTGCAGTAATTGGAAAAGCTCTGACAGGATGAACGCCAATGTGTCGCTCACCTTTGTTGTCGATAAAGACTAGACGGCCTAGCGCATCACGCTCTAACTGATGAGTCTGACTCATACTCCACCCCCAATGTGCTTAGCTACTTCTTCCAGTTTTTCTTCTTGCTCTTCTTCCAGACTTTCACCAATAGCACCGCCTTCAACGAGCTCTGCAGCATGACGCAGCTGGGCTTGATACAGGGTGTAATACGCGCCCCGGGCTTCCATCAGCTGATCGTGAGAGCCTATTTCCACAATCTCACCTTTATCTAGAACCACTAAGCGATCTGCTTTTCTTAAGGTGGAGAGGCGATGGGCGATTGCAATCGTAGTGCGGCCCTTAACCAGGTTATCCAAAGCACGCTGAATTTCTTTTTCAGTAGTGGTGTCAACCGATGATGTTGCTTCATCCAGGATCAAAATGCTTGGATTAATAAGCAGTGCACGTGCAATTGATATGCGTTGACGTTCACCGCCAGAGAGTGATTGACCACGCTCTCCTACTAAGGAGTCATAACCTAGAGGGAGGCGCAGAATAAATTCATGGGCATGAGCGGCGCGTGCTGCCTCAATAATTTCTTCGCGAGTCGCATCAGGTTTACCGTAAGCAATATTCTCTGCAATCGTGCCAAAGAATAAAAATGGCTCTTGCAATACCAAACCAATACGCTTGCGATAGTCAGCAATTCTGATGCTGCGAATATCCCGACCATCCAAAGAAATCGATCCTGCACTCACATCGTAGAAGCGGCAGATCAAGTTCACCAAAGTGCTCTTACCAGAACCACTATGACCTACTAGGCCAATCATTTCGCCTGGCGCGATATCTAAGTCAATACCTTTAGAAACAGCACGATTACCGTAACGGAAGCCTACGCCACGCAGGGAGATGCGGCCTTTGACTTCACCCAAAGGCACTGGATTGATAGGCTCAGGAACGCTAGAGACGTGATCCAAAATATCAAAAATACGTTTAGCGCCAGCGGCTGCTTTCTGGGTATGAGAAACGATCCGGCTCATAGAATCTAAGCGAATATAAAAACGCCCGATATAGGCCAAGAATGCAATCAAGACGCCAACAGAAATTTTCTGGTGCGCAACTTGCCAGATACCAAAACCCCACACCACTAGCAAACCGGTTTCAGTAAGCAAAGTTACCGTGGGAGAAAACAATCCCCACACGCGATTCACGCGATCATTGATTTGTAGATTGTGCTTATTAGAATCCACGAAGCGCTTAAGTTCGCGATCTTCTTGTGCAAATGCTTTAACTACTCGAATGCCTGGAATAGTGTCCGCCAAAATATTAGTTACTTCAGACCAGATGCGGTCAATCTTTTCAAACCCAAAACGTAAACGATCACGCACTACATGAATCATCCAAACAATGAATGGCAATGGTGCCAAGGTAACCAAGGCCAGCAAAGGATCAATAGATACCAGGATGGCCGCGGTCATGGTGATCATCAACACATCGGTAGCAAAGTCCAGCGCGTATAAGGAGAGGAAAACGCAAATACGATCGGTCTCAGCGCCAATGCGGGCAATCAAGTCACCTGTTCTCTTGCCGCCAAAGTATTCCAGCGAAAGTTTAAGTAGATGTTCGAAAGTAGTATTGCGTAAATCAGCACCAATGCGCTCGCTCACCAATGCAAGTAAATAGGTCTTCCACCAACCCAGACCCCAAGCAACAATTGCAGCGCCAAACAATGCCAACAGATACATGCTGGCCAAATGAAAATCAATTGGATTGCCGCGCTCATATGGAATCAACACATGATCCATTAAGGGCATAGTGAGATACGGCGGAATTAAAGTCGCGCCTGTAGATAACAGAGTCAACACAAAACCCAACAACAATTGTTTCTTGTAAGGGCGTGCAAAACGCCAAAGCTTGAAGAGCGTCCAAGTAGATGGCGGTGCATCATCCTCAGGATCACAAGTCGGACAAGAATCAGAATTAGCGGGCTTAGGACTTAAGCAAACCTGGCAGACCTGCTTGTCATACTCGCTGACCTCACCATTGCTCATTTCCTCGCCACGAGTTAATTGCTTAAAACTAGATTGCAGGCGAAGCACTTGGGGATTTACCGCCAGGGTGAAATTCCAGGCTCTCAACAATTTATCGGGGGTTTCTAGGCGGAGATGCCCTACTCCAGCATGATCACCGTGAATTAAATGGGTGTCCGTCTCCAACTTCCAGGACTCAAATACCTTGCCGTCCGTCCAAAATAGACCTTTTTCGTTGAGCAAAAGCAGGCTTTTTTCAAAGCGTAAATCGGCGCCCAAATCGAGCTCAACCCAAGCTAGTAGGGCTTCAGGGCTCTTTACTGGGGAAGTTTCAGCCTCCAAAACAGCCAACCAATAACTCGGTAGTACGGGGGCAAAAGGTAGGATTTGTGGCTTCATTGACCTTAAAAGTATAGTGGAGCTGAATTTTTTAGATTTATTGCTCCTGTCAACTTTAGGGGGTCAAAAGCCGTTAAATTGTCTAAGTAGGCCCTTTTATGTATTTTTGCCAATTTTGTGAGTTTTTCAAATAACTATTAGAAACAGAGAGACTGTCTGACGCGTCAACGCCAAAAGCTGGCGCTGACCATCGCAATACTGCATATGCCCCAATTACTAGATAAATCCATCGAGATTCTGAGCGTTAAGCATCTCCGTGGTCCCAATATGTGGACTTACCATCCCGTGATTGAGGTTTGGCTCGATATTGGCGATTTAGAGGACTACCCCTCTAACGTCATTCCTGGCTTTTATGAACGCTTAGTTAAAGCCCTCCCAAGCCTCGTTGAACATCGCTGTAGCTATGGTGAAACTGGCGGATTTTTAAAGCGCGTTGAAGAAGGCACCTGGCCTGCTCACATTCTCGAACACTTAACTCTTGAGTTACAAAACTTAGCCGGTATCCCTGGCGGTTTTGGTAAGGCACGTGACGGCGATAGGCGTGGTGTTTACAAAGTGATGGTTAGCGCAATCAATGAGGAGGTCACACTCACCGCTCTCAAATATGCGCGTGATCTTTATTTAGCTCTAGCGCAAGACAATGCTGACTGCGTTGCTCTTGTGCAAACCATCATCGAAAATTTACGTGATCTTGGCGACGATCTTTTGCTGGGTCCAAGTACAGCATGTATTGTGAATGCAGCTGAAGAGCGTGGCATTCCATCGATTCGTTTATCTGAAGGCAACCTGGTTCAACTGGGTTACGGCGCTAAACAACGCCGCATCTGGACAGCAGAGACCGATCAAACAAGCGCAATTGCGGAAACCATTTCTCGCGATAAAGATTTAACTAAGAGCTTGCTACGTAGCGCCGGAGTTCCAACACCCGAGGGTAGAACCGTTACCAGCCCTGATGATGCTTGGGAAGCCGCGCAAGACATTGGCTTACCTGTAGTGGTTAAGCCGATCGATGGCAATCATGGCCGCGGTGTATTTATCAACCTCTATACCCAACAAGAAATTGAAGCTGCATATGCCGTTGCCATTGATGAAGGTAGCGAAGTTTTAGTTGAGCGCCACATTGTTGGTGATGAGCACCGCTTGTTAGTTGTAGGCAATAAGGTAGTTGCTGCGGCAAAAGGTGAAACCGTATGGGTCACTGGTGATGGGAAACATACTGTTCATGAACTGATTCAAATACAGATTAATTCTGATCCCCGTCGCGGCACCGCAGAAGAGCACCCTCTCAATCCTGTTCGCATTGATTCTGCAGTAGAACTTGAACTGGCACGTCAGCAACTAAAAGGTGACAGTGTTCCTGCAATAGATCACAAAGTACTCATTCAAAGCAACGGCAACGTTGCGTTTGATGTTACTGATTTAATTCATCCTGATGTTGCTAGCCAAGTAGCCTTAGCTGCCCGTGTTGTTGGCCTTGAAATTGCCGGTGTTGATTTAGTAGCGCAGGACATTAGCAAACCATTGGCAGATCAAAATGCTGCCATTGTTGAAGTCAATGCAGGCCCCGGCCTACTGATGCATCTCAAACCCGCAAGCGGTAAACCTCAGCCTGTTGGCAAAGAAATTGCGAATCACCTCTTTCCACCTGGGGTAGATTTCCGTATTCCGGTAGTTGGTGTCTGCGGTGAACACGGCAAAACCCCTGTCGCCGAGATGATTGCCCATTTCTTACGCCTAACGAATGTCTATGTTGGCCTTTCTTGCAGCAAAGGCTTGTTCTTTGGTAACCGCGCGATTCCAAACTCCAATGCATCAAATTGGGAGAATGCCCGACGCACCCTACTTAATCGCGCAGTAGAGGCAGTTGTAATTGAAAACAATCATCTGTCAATGTTGATAGAAGGATTGGCCTACGATCGCTGTCAAGTTGGCGTCGTACTCAATGTTGATCCAAAGGCAAACTTCCCGCAATACGCAATTTATGATGAAGACCAAGTCTTCAGCGTTGTACGCACCCAGGTTGATGTCGTTCTTCCAACCGGTGTTGCCGTACTCAATGCTGATGATCCAATGTGCGTACAAATGGCCGAGCTTTGTGATGGTCAGGTGATCTTCTTTAGCGAGAATTCAGACTCTGAGATTGTCAAATCCCACTTAGCAAACGGTGGTCGTGCAGTTGTCATTGGCAAACAGCAAATTACCCTGAAGTCTGGAAAGCTGGATCAGAAATCCATTCCTGTGCCACGTCACTCTGAAGCCAACCACTCTACTCCTTGGAAGACCATGAATTTAGGTGCAGCTATAGCAGCAGCCTGGGCTCTTGAAATTCCATTCAACGTTATCGAAGCAGGCGCAGAAACATTCGTGCCTGATGCCACTACTGCTACAGGGGCTTAATTGGAAATTACTCGTATTCGCATGTTGCGCGGCCCAAATTTATGGAGCCGCCACACCGCTTTAGAAGCGATTGTTTCTTGTGATGAGTCTGAACGCTCAATCGATTCTATCCCTCAATTTGAAACCAAGATTCGTGAGCGCTTTCCTCAATTAGGCAGCATGCGTCGCGGTGGCCATAATGAAGTGCTTTCTTTAGCTCATGCTCTTGAGCATGCAGCGCTTGGCCTTCAAGCTCAAGCAGGTTGCCCCGTTACCTTTAGTCGCACAGTGCAAACAGTCGATGTTGGTGTTTATCAAGTGGTAGTGGAATACACCGAAGAAGTCGTGGGTCGCATGGCTTTCGACTTTGGTTTTGCTTTGATTCAAGCCACCCTCAACGATGCACCGTTTGATCTCGCTGCCGCCCTCTCAGAGTTAGAAGCTCTTTACGAAGACGTTCGCCTTGGACCAAGCACTGGATCCATTGTTGATGCAGCAGTACAGCGCAACATCCCCTACCGCCGGATGACCGAAGGCAGCATGGTGCAGTTTGGTTGGGGTAGCAAACAGAAACGCATTCAAGCTGCAGAGACTAGCGATACCAGCGCGATTGCTGAAGCGATTGCCCAAGATAAAGAACTCACCAAGAACTTACTTGCTGCTGCTGGCGTATCCGTTCCTATTGGCGAAGTAGTTACCACTGCTGATGATGCTTGGCGTGCTGCTCAAAAAATTGGCGGTCCGATTGTTTTAAAGCCGAAAGATGGTAACCAAGGCAAAGGCGTTGTTGCCAACATTCAAACCGAAGAAGAGGTCCGCGCTGGCTTTATTGTGACCCAAGCCTTTGGTCGGGAAACCATTGTTGAGCGCTACCTCCCTGGTGCAGACTACCGCTTGCTCGTCGTTGGCAACCGCCTCTCGGCCGCTGCTCGCCGTGAGCCAGCACAAGTAGTTGGCGATGGCAGTCACTCCGTTGCAGAGCTAGTTGAAATCGAGAATAAAAATCCATTGCGTGGCGACGGACATGCAACAGCGCTTACCAAAATTCGCTTTGATGACATTGCCATGGCGCATCTCGCAAGCTCAGGTCTTACCCCACAATACGTGCCAAAGACTGGCGAACGCGTTCTTCTTCGTAACAATGCCAACCTCAGCACTGGTGGTACCGCTACTGATGTTACTGACGATGTTCATCCGGATGTTGCGGCAAGTGCAGTAGCTGCAGCTCAGATGATTGGTCTTGATATTGCTGGCGTGGATATCCTTTGTGAAAACATTTATAAGCCACTAGAACAACAAGGTGGCGGTATCGTTGAAGTCAATGCCGCGCCCGGTTTACGTATGCACCTCAAGCCTTCATATGGCAAAGGACGCCCCGTTGGCGAAGACATCATCAATATGATGTTCCCACTAGGTGAAGATGGTCGCATTCCAGTGGTAGCGGTTACCGGCACGAACGGTAAAACTACTACGGTGCGCCTTATTGCTCACCTGTTAAATGAAACTGGCCTACGCGTTGGCATGACAGGAACTGATGGCGTTTACATCAATCATCGCCTCATCGATACCGGCGATTGCAGTGGTCCTAAAAGTGCTCGCAATGTATTAATGCATCCCGATGTAGATGCTGCCGTACTTGAAACTGCTCGCGGTGGAATGCTCCGCGAAGGTCTTGGCTTTGATCGCTGCGAAGTTGCGGTGGTAACCAATATTGGCGAAGGTGATCACTTAGGCCTTAATTACATTACTAGCGTTGAAGATTTAGCCATTCTCAAGCGCGTGATTGTGCAAAACGTTGCCCCAACCGGTGCCGCAGTACTCAATGCGGCAGACCCAATGGTTGTGAAGATGGGTGACAAGTGTTCTGGTCGAGTGATTTTCTTTGCCCAAAATCAACATCACCCAGTCATTGCCGCTCATCGCGCTAAGAATAAAAAAGTCATTTATTTTGATGGCACCTACATTGTTGCCTCCAAGGGATCGCGTGTGATGTATCGCTTCCCCGTTAGCGAAATTCCCCTGACCCAAAATGGCGTACTAGGCTTCCAAATTGAAAATGCCATGGCTGCGATTGGCGCAGCCTGGGCTCTTGGTCTTGATGCCGAAAAGATTGCTCGCGGTTTACATAGCTTTGAAAGCGATCCGAATTCCGTACCGGGACGCTTTAATCAATTTCAACATAATGGCGCCACCGTCATTGCTGATTATGGTCACAACCCCGATGCTATGCGCGCCCTTACTAGCGCCGTTGAGGCCATGAAACCCAAGAAGAGCCACGTGGTTATTAGCGGTGCAGGCGATCGTCGTGACGAAGATATCCGTGATCTAACCCGTATCTTGGGTAACTCATTTGACAACGTCATTCTTTATCAAGATGCCTGCCAACGTGGCCGTGAAGATGGCGAAGTATTAAAGCTATTGCAAGAAGGCTTAGTTGGCGCCACTAAGGCCAAACAAGTCAAAGAGATTCATGGTGAATTTAAGGCTATTGATACAGCTCTAAATGATCTCGCTGCAGGCGATATTTGCTTGATTCTGATTGACCAAGTGGAAGAGTCTCTTGCCTACCTTAAACAACAGGTGAGACCTTAATCACAACTGTATGGTCATTAAAAAACCCAATCGCTTGATTGGGTTTTTTATTAGTGAAGCAATAGTGCACTTATGAGTGATAGCTCTGAATGCGATCAATCTCTTCTTTAGAGCCTAGCATCACAGAAACACGCTCATGCAGATCTGTTGGCTGCAAATCCATAATGAGATCCGTTCCATTGGTAGAGGCACCACCCGCCTGCTCTACCAGGAAACTCATTGGATTGGCTTCGTACATCAGGCGTAACTTACCTGGCTTGTGCGGTTCACGCTGATCCCATGGGTACATAAATACCCCGCCACGAGATAAAACACGGTGCACATCCGCCACCATCGAAGCGATCCAACGCATATTGAAATCCTTGTCACGGGTGCCACTGACGCCAGCTAAGCACTCCTCAACATAACGACGTACTGGGCCAGCCCAGTGGCGCATATTGGACATATTGATTGCAAACTCTTTGGTTGAATGAGAAATCTTTACCGCATCCTTAATGAGCAAAAACTCACCAGTCACTTTATTCAAGGTAAACATCACCACACCATCACCCAAGGTCAAGGCCATCGTGGTTTGAGGTCCATACACTACATAACCCGCAGCAACTTGATGACGCCCTGACAACAAAAAGTCAGAGGTCTGCAAAGGTGCATTCGGATCTTGTTTCTTGAGAACTGAAAAAATAGTTCCAATCGATACGTTCACATCAATATTGGATGAGCCATCGAGTGGGTCAAATAACAGCAGGTAATCACCTGTACCTTGAACTGGAACTGGAAGCTCCATTTCTTCTGAGGCTAAACCTGCGAGTGATTTACAACCCTTTACGCCGTCGATCAGCAAATCGTTTGCAATGATGTCAAGTTTTTGCTGAACTTCACCCTGCACGTTGCCAGTGCCTGCGGAACCCAACAAGCCAATCAAGGCGCCCTGCGCTACTTCATGACTGAGAGTTGAGCAGGTGTTAACAACCGCGGTCAGCAAATCTTGCAATCCAGCCGGAATAGCATCGCCAGCCGGCTTTGTGGAGGCTAAATATTGCTTGAAATTGATATGGGTACTTGAGGACAAAGGTATTTCTCCAAAGCTCTATTGAAATTAAGGTCTATTTTGCCTTGTTCCGAATGCCAACCTCAAAATATTGATATTTCCCATCTAAATGATCATTTGGGCAATAAACCACTCTAATTTTGATGTTATTTTAGATGTTATAATGCATCAATAATGATGAGGGATATATATGAGAACTACTGTCACGATTGACGACGATCTATATCAAAGAGGTTTGGATCTTGCTGACCCTGATATGGATAAAGCTGATCTCTTTAGGGAGGCCATTAACGTATTCATAAGAGTTCAAGTTGCTAAGAGGTTGGTAGCATTGGGTGGTAAATCACCTCAGATGAAGACTATTCCTCGCCGCAAACCGAAGGATGGCCAGTAATCATGACCATGGTTTTAGTTGACACATCAGTCTGGGTAGCTCACTTTAGAAAGTCAAATGTATCTTTCGAAGCTCTACTACTAAATGACCAAATACTGTGTCATCCCCTAATCCAAATAGAATTAGCCTGCGGATCACCCCCATCGCCACGCTCTAAAACCTTGGGCTATATTAAAAAATTACGACAAGCAACTATAGCCACCCCTTATGAAATATTGGAGTTTATTGAAAAGCATCAACTCCAAGAATCTGGATGTGGGGCAATTGATGTATCACTCCTTACATCAACTCTGCTTTCAGAAAATGCCCAGCTTTGGACTCTGGATAAGAACCTGGAAAAGCTTGCAATTCGATTGGGTATTTCGTACAGCAATAAGCTCCATTAACTTCTTAGTTACCCAGCGCCTTTCCAATCACTTCCCTTACATCGGGAGAGAGTGTTGGGCATGCAGAAACACGCTCTAGAGCCGCTTTCATATGATCTTGATAGGGTTGGGCAAATAAACGCCAGCGGTCCAGCGCTCTTGCAAGACGAGCCGCTACCTGAGGATTGATGGGATCAAGAGCTAATACGCTATCGGCCCAGAACTCATAACCACTGCCATCCGCCTGATGAAAGCTAGCTGGATTGTTAGCGCAGAACGAATGAATCACGCTGCGAACTCGGTTTGGATTGTTTAACTTGAATGCAGGATGCTCGCGGAGCTTCTTCACCTCGGTGAGAGTGGAGTCAAGACCGTCAACAGGGGGACGACTAGATTGCAAGCCAAACCACTTATCGATTACCAAAGCATCATTCGCAAATCGATTGTAAAAATCAATTAAGCAATCTTTAGCTTGTTTTGCGCCGTGTACCACTAATGCAGATAAGGCTGCATAACGGTCAGTCATATTGTCAGCAATTTGATATTGATTGGCTGCCATTGGTGCCCATACTGCTGGTGCCGCCTCTAGCAACATGCTCAATGCTAGATTTTTCAGGGCACGCTTACCAGCATCAACCCCATCAGACTTAAATGGTCCAGGGGTTTGCATCTGCTGATACAAGGCGGCCCACTCAAGTTGCAACTGTTTCGCAATTTCTTTACGGAAAGCGCGTCGCGCAGTAAATATCTTCTGAGGATCAACGCTCGTGCATTGCTCATACAAATAAGACTCTGCAGGCAGCGTTAAAGCCAGATCCTTAAAGGCGGGATCTAAATTAGGGTCTAGCAAGATATTGCGATACGCCTCAATCAGTTTTTCATCAGGCAAACGATTATTTAAAATCATTTGCATCGCCAACTTCTGACCAGCCTCCCAACGATTAAATGCATCATCATCGCTTGAGAAAAGTGTTAATAGATCTGCCTCGGATTGCTCAAAATCTAAATTAATTGGCGCTGAGAAGTTGCGATTAATCGAGAGAACTGGACGTTCTTCGATATTGTCAAAAGTCCAAGTTTGAGTTTCTTGTGTTAATTCCAATAACTGCTCTGCTTGGTCATTCGCCTTTGTAATTAAGCGCATCTTCAATGGAATATGAAAGGGCTTCTTCTCCGGCTGACCCGGACTAGGTGCACAACTTTGCGTCAGCGTCAGTTGGTACTGTTTTTTGGTGGAGTCATAGTGCTCTTGCACCTTAACCCTTGGGGTGCCTGCCTGGCTATACCAATTCTTAAACTTAGTCAGGTCCTTACCATTGGCGTCTGCCATCGCAGCCAAGAAATCATCGCAGGTAACCGCCTGACCATCATGGCGCTTAAAGTAGAGATCCATTCCTTTGCGGAAGCCGTCTTTACCCAAAAGAGTTTGATACATCCTAACAACTTCTGAACCCTTCTCATAGACAGTAACGGTATAGAAATTATTGATTTCTTGATACTCATCCGGGCGAATCGGATGCGCCATTGGGCCTGCATCCTCAGGAAATTGCAATTGACGAAGCAAGCGAACATCTTCAATCCGCTTTACTGCCCTGCCGGATTCACTACCCATTTGATCAGCAGAAAACTCTTGATCTCTAAATACAGTCAAACCCTCTTTCAGGGATAACTGAAACCAATCCTGGCAAGTAACGCGGTTACCTGTCCAGTTATGGAAGTACTCATGAGCAACAACACTCTCAATATTGGCAAAGTCTGCATCTGTCGCAGTTTCTGGCTGGGCAAGAACAAACTTGGTATTGAAAATATTCAAACCCTTGTTTTCCATTGCACCCATATTGAAGTCACTTACGGCCACAATCATAAAACGCTCTAAATCCAACTCCAATCCAAAACGCTTTTCATCCCAATGAATAGAGGCAATCAGGGAGTCCATTGCATGTCGAGTCTTCTTGAGGTCATGCGGCTCAACCCAGATCTGCAGTAACTTCTTAGCACCGCTACTAGTGGTAATAGTTTCTTCAATGCATTCCAACTTACCAGCAACCAAGGCAAACAAATAGGATGGCTTAGGAAACGGATCTTCCCAAGTAGCACTATGCCACCCATTAGGTAGTTTTTCTGTAGTCAGTAAGTTGCCGTTGGATAACAGCACCGGACACTCTGCTTCGCGCGCACGCAATGTCACGCGATAACGCGCCATCACATCCGGGCGATCCAAGAAGTAAGTAATCTTTCCAAAACCCTCTGCTTCACATTGAGTAAAAAAGTTCCCGTTGGAAACATACAAGCCCATCAGAGTAGTATTTTTCTCGGGGACGCAAACGCAAATAATTTCTACGACAAACTTTTCTTTACCTTCATTTGGCAGCGAATGAATCGTCAGTGTTTCTGGTGTTAATTCAAAATGACGATGGGCTTCACCATTGATGCGCAAACTAACAAACTCGAGCTCTTGCCCGACCAAAACCAAGGGGGCTCCTGCCTTAAAACTTTTGCCTGGCAAAACCTCAATGCAACTTTTCACAATGGTTCGCGCTGGATCCAGAGCGATGTCGAGTTCGACATGATCGAAGGTGTATGCAGGCGGGAGGTATTCGAGCCTACGAAAGCTCTGGGGGAGATCAGTTTTCATGAGCCTATTTTAAGTCTTGGCTGGCAGACGGGTTAGTTCGCTATCTCAGGCCCATATCAGGGTAGCCAAGCCAATAGCAATAAAGGTAACGGCTGCAACCGCGTGCACCCACTTAATTGGCATGCGTTTCGTGAATTTCTGACCAATCCAGACGGCAGGGGCATTTGCCAGCATCATCCCCAATGTGGTGCCAACCGTTACGGAGAATACATCCTCGTAACGAGCGCCTAAGGCAATGGTCGCTATTTGCGTCTTATCACCCATCTCGGCTAAAAAGAATAAGCCTACCGTGAGCAAAAATACTTGGAGAGCCCTATCAGCTACCTTAGAGCCGGCTGCATCATCAATATGATCTGGCACCAGTAACCACAGGCCGATTCCTAAAAAGCTCAATCCTAAAATCCAACGCATTACATCAGGTGATACCAGGGTGGTTAGCCAATGACCCAATAAGGCAGCGCAAGCATGATTTGCGATTGTGGCAATAAAGATGCCTGCAATGATGGCTAACGCCTGCTTGGGATAGCGAGCCGCCAGCATCAATGAGAGTAATTGGGTTTTATCCCCCATCTCCGCCAGAGCAACTACCCCAGCAGAGAGGGTTAAGGCTGAAAAATCCATAAATGAAGTAGGTCCAGTAAGTTTTGCGTGTCAGGGATAGTTTAAATCCTAGCGCTCACTAGACCCACTCATTTTGGATATATATTGCTACGCTACTAAAAGCTCCTCGGCCATTGCATAGTCTAGGCCCTGAGCCATTGCAACTGGCTTTGATGTCAACATCCCTTTATGCACACTCAAACCATTGCGCAAGTGATGATCAATTGAGAGCGCTTTCATCACCCCCCGGTTTGCCAAAGCCTCAACAAACGGATAAGTCGCATTGGTTAAAGCAAAGGTAGATGTTCTAGCAACTGCTCCGGGCATATTGGCTACGCAATAATGCAGTACACCATCCACTAAAAAGGTTGGATCAGCATGCGTAGTAGGTTTGGATGTTTCAAAACAGCCGCCTTGATCAATGGCAACATCCACCGCAACCGAACCAGGCTTCATTGTTTTAATCATTTCACGCGTCACCAATTTGGGAGCTGCTGCCCCAGGTAGCAAAACTGCTCCAATCACGACATCCGCTTCACACACTTCTTGCTCAATCAACAAGCTGTCAGAATAAAAAGTTCTGACGCGATTGCCATAGAACATATCGATCTGACGCAAGCGATCAATATCACGATCAAAGATACAAACATCAGCCCCCATGCCGACTGCCATTTGCAAAGCGTTACGGCCCACGACGCCACCGCCCAGAATGACAATCTTGGCCGGTGATACGCCAGGTACACCCGCCATCAACACACCTAAGCCACCATTGGTTTTTTCTAAATGCGATGCAGCTGCCTGGATGGACATGCGACCCGCTACTTCACTCATGGGCGCCAAAAGAGGGAGAGCGCCATTCATAGCAGTCACTGTTTCATAGGCAATGCAGGTAGCACCTGATTGCAACAAAGCTTTTGTCTGCCTCGGATCTGGCGCTAAGTGTAAATAGGTAAATAAAATTTGATCCTCGCGCAGCATGGCGCATTCTTGCGCCTGAGGCTCTTTGACTTTCACAATCATCTCCGCCCTTTGAAACACTTCTGCTGCACTATTGACAAGGCTAGCACCAGCAAGTCGATAAGACTCATCCGTTAAGCCGATTTGCTCGCCAGCACCTCGCTGGATCAAGACAGAATGTCCCTGCTTACAAAGTCCGCTGACATTACCCGGGGTTAATCCCACCCGGAACTCATTATTTTTTACCTCTTGAGGTACGCCAATAATCATTGCCTTCTCCTATTATTTAAAGTCACGTTGGATTGCTGTTTTGCGATGTAAGCCCACGACATAAAACATTGCGAGATACACGCCCAATAAACACGGCCCCACTATGAGTGCGATCCGTGCATCCTCATGAAAGCCCATCAACACCACCACTAATCCGATGAATGCCAGAGCGAACCATGAGGAATAGGGCCACCAAGGAGCGCGATACCCTAACTCCGCCACTTGGGATTTGGATAGCGAGCGACGGAATTTGATCTGTGTAATCAAGATCGCGATCCAAACCATTAAGCCAATAAAGGTCACTGCAGCCATCATGTATTGAAAGGCTTTGTCAGGTACAAAGTAGTTCAGCACTACACCTGACATACAGACCCCGACTGTAGTCATCACCGCTCGATGAGGAACGCCATACTTTGAAAGCTTTGAAAAAGATCTAGGAGCGTAGCCGTTAGACGATAAGGAGTAGAGCAAGCGTCCACCACTAAAGATGCCTGCATTACATGAAGAGAGTGCTGCAGTGATCACGACAAAGTTAATTAAGCCCGCTGCTCCTCGCAAACCCAGCCTTTCAAACATTACTACGAATGGACTGCCTTGCTGCCCAACTTGATTCCAAGGAAAAATTGCCAAAATAACCAGGATGGCACCCATGTAGAAAATGAGAATCCGCCAAGCCAATGAATCAATGGCCATCGGAATGGTTTTTTGTGGGCTCTCAGCCTCGCCTGCAGAGAGACCAATCATTTCTATACCAACATAAGCAAACAAGACCATTTGCAATGACAACAACATTCCGCTGATGCCATTTGGAAAGAAGCCGCCGTGTTGCCATAAATTATTCAGGCCAATGGGCTGCCAATCATTGGTAAAGCCAAACAAGATGACCGAACCTCCAAGTGCAATCATGGCGACAATCGCTACCACTTTGATCAGAGCAAACCAAAACTCAAATTCTCCAAATACCTTTACTGCAATCAGATTGATTAAGCCCATCATCACAATAGAAGAAAGTGCCCAAATCCACTGCGGGGTCTCGGGAAACCAAATGCCCATATAGATGCCAACCGCAGTAACTTCAGCAATTCCAACCACAATCCAATAAGTCCAGTATCCCCAGCCCACCATATACCCCGCCAGCGGACCCAAATAGGTATTGGCGTAGGCTGCGAAAGAACCGGCTACAGGTTCATGCACCGCCATCTCACCAAGTGTCCGCAGAACAATGAAAGCAACAATGCCTGCCAGCAAATAACCTAGAAGAATGGATGGGCCTGCTATTTGAATTGCGCTTGCCGACCCTAAAAATAATCCAACGCCGATCGTTGAGCCTAAGGCCATCAAACGAATATGCCGCACTTTGAGGTGACGTTTTAAGCCAGAGTGTTCAGTCTGCAAGGGAGACCTCCTTTCGATTTGTCATTGGCAACTTGCCAACGGAGCAAAGTCTAGGGAGGACTGGTGATCAGCACTAGGGGAGAAAAATTACTAAAGTGATTAATTAAATAAATCTATTTAGGAAAATATTGAAATGTCTTTGAAATCAACGCCGAGTTTGAAATAAATTATTTCTGATTGCAACAGAATCAGTAATTTCCTACAGGGAATCCCCTTAAGGATTTACAGTAATTTTTGAGAAAAAATTACTGTGCAGCGATGAGATTCAGAATTTCTGCGGCAGCTGCAAGCCCACAAGCAGCCGTTACCATCACGGTGGAGCCATAGCCCGAGCAGGCCAGACCTCCGCTGGAAGCTCCCGCTCGTGGTTCATGCGAATAAATTGCACGAATGCCAATTTTTTTCTTCAGATTTCTGGAGAACCCATGATCTTGTCTGAGTCCCTGGCGAACCTTAGCCAATAAAGCATCTTGTTCGGTACGAGAAAGATCTTCGCAGCGCACCGATGTGGGATCTGACTTACCACCAGCAGCACCACACATGACTAAAGCACGATTATTTTTCACGGCCCACACTGATAAAGCAATTTTGGTTTGTACTGAATCGGTCGCGTCTAATATCAATGCATTTGCTGGAATAAGTCGATCTAAGTTTTCTGGCTCCAAGAATTCATCGCAAGCAGTCAAATTGATCTCTGGATTAATTTGCAGAATGCGCTCCTTCATCGCCTCGACTTTTGCTTTGCCGAACTGCCCTTCTATGGCGTGCAGCTGTCGATTGGTATTGCTTTCGGAGATATGATCAAAATCAATAATGACAAGGTGTCCAATACCCGTGCGAGCTAAGGCCTCTGCCGCCCAGGACCCAACACCCCCTAGACCAGCCACCACTACCGTTGCATTCAGAAAGCGCTCGCGCAGTTCTGGCCCATAGAGTCGTGAGACCCCGCCAAAACGACGATTTTCTAAGCTACTTTCTACCTTGTCTTCTGCCATAGCTTCTCTTTATACTGAATAAATGGACTCCATTGCACAACTTCGCAAAAACTATACCTTTGGTCAGCTCTCAGAGACCGAGGTCCCCCAAGACCCGCTCCCGCTTTTCAAGCTTTGGTTTGATCAAGCTGTGAAAGCAGAATGTCCTGAACCCAACTCAATGACCTTGGCAACAGCTAACCAAGCTGGCAATCCATCAGCCCGTATTGTCTTACTAAAAGGCGCAGACCAAAATGGCTTTACCTTTTTTACTAACTACGAGAGTCAAAAAGGCAAAGACTTGGCCATCCGCCCTCAAGCAGCCCTCCTCTTCCATTGGCATGAATTAGAGCGCCAGGTACGTATTCAGGGTATTGTTGAACGGGTTAGTACAGCCGAAAGTGATGAGTACTTCCATTCTCGCCCAGCCGCCTCCAGAATTGGTGCCTGGGCCTCGCCTCAAAGCACTGCTATCCCAAACCGTGAATTCTTAGAAGAAGCGGAAAAACGTTTTAAGGCAGAGTTTGGTGACACACCTCCACGCCCAGAGCATTGGGGTGGTTACCGCTTACGCCCTACTGAAATTGAATTCTGGCAGGGGCGTCCATCTAGATTGCATGATCGCATGCACTACAAACTAGAAGGTGCCGACTGGCGAGTGAATCGCCTAGCACCCTAGAAACTGTTAACCCTCAGGAATATTGTGGCGCTATGAGCGATTTAAATTTCGCTCTAAATTTAGCCAGCTTAGGCGCGACTACCGCCATGCAATATCCTTGGTTAGGATGCTGCTGAAAATAATTCTGGTGATAGTCTTCTGCGGGATAAATGGTTGGCGCAGCATCGATCTGCGTCACCACTGGATTGGCATAGATTTTTGATTCCTCAAGCTCTTGCACTACCTCGTGCGCAATCTTGGACTGCGCTTCACTGTGCGTAAAAATCACCGAGCGATATTGCGTGCCATGATCATTGCCTTGATAGTTCAAGGTAGTCGGATCATGAATCACGAAAAGGATTTCTAATAAATCCCTAAATGAAACAATTTGTGGGTCAAACAAGATGTCGACAATTTCAGCATGGCCTGATACACCCGTGCAAACAGCCTCATAAGTTGGATTAGGTCTAGCGCCACCGGCGTAGCCAGAAACGACAGACCGAACCCCAGAAATTTGCTGGTAAACCGCTTCCAAACACCAAAAACAGCCCCCACCTAAGGTGGCACGCTCTAAAAGCGGTTCTTTTTTATCTAAATTTGTTTCCATGGCTTTATCCTAATGCCTTATTCCAATACCTGCCAACTATTAATAGACTATGAATCGCTTCACTATCCAGCTCGATGAAATGAAAGCAGCCTACGCTGCAGAACCAAACCCTACCCTCGAAGTGAGACTGGATCGAATTGCTCGCATTGAAAAAATGATTGAGGCAAATGAAGAAAAAATCTGCAAAGCCCTCGAGGCTGACTTCGGGGTGCGCCACCCAGTAGAAACGAGACTTGCTGAATGCCAGATGATTTATCAGGCCTGCAAGCACACCCGCAAGCATCTCAAAGAATGGATGAAGCCTGAGCAAAGAGAAGTTCCATCCCATATGGGCGCCTCGCAGGCTTGGGTTCAAAGTCAATCACTAGGCGTAGTTGGCATTCTGAGTCCCTGGAACTATCCGGTTCAATTAGCGCTTATTCCAGCAATCGCCGCTTTTGCTGCTGGTAATCGCGCTTGGCTCAAGCCATCTGAACGAAGCTCACGCACCTCTGGATTTATTGCTAGCTTAATTCAAGAGTATTTCCACCCTAGCGAGTTCTGCGTCACCACTGGTGGCCCAGAAGTAGCCGAGCAATTTTCAGCACTGCCTTTTAATCATCTTTTCTTCACTGGCTCAGGCACTATTGGTAAAAAAGTGATGCGTGCTGCCGCAGAAAATCTGACGCCAGTCACTTTGGAACTTGGCGGTACAACACCCGTCATCATTGATAAGAGCGCCAAACTCAAAGATGCTGCAGCCTCTATTGCTTACGGCAAATTACTGAACGGCGGTCAAACCTGCATTGCCCCTGACTATGTTTTGCTAGAGCAAGGCATTCAAGCAGAATTTATTCAAGAATTACAAACTGCTGCTCAAACCCAATTTAGCAACCCTGAAGAACTGACAGGCCCTATTGATGAGCGACAACTGGAATACTGGCAGCATCTAGTCAGCGACGCTCTAGACCGTGGTGCAAAAGTGATTCCTTTGCTCAATAACCCTGGTGCTGGTGCAAGACCATTCGAGCCCATTGCATTGGTCAATGTTCCGCCGGAAGCCCGAATTCTTCATGAAGAAATCTTTGGGCCCATTCTGCCGATCGTAACTGTTGCAGATACCTCGGCAGCGATTACTTATGTCAACAACAAACCCAATCCCTTGGCTCTATATTGGTTTGGCAAAGATAAAAAGAATATGAAGCGGGTTTTAAATGAAACGTGTTCTGGTGGCGTCACCATTAATGACACGCTCCTACATATCACCATTGAAGACCTTCCTTTTGGTGGAGTGGGTGTGAGTGGCATGGGAAGTTATCACGGCAAAGCAGGCTTTAACACCTTTAGTCATCAAAAGTCGATTCTGGAAGTGCGCGGCTTCTTTGGTTTAAACCTTTTCAAGGGAACTAAAACTGCGCGCCCTCCATATGGAAAGATGACTAAGTGGCTTTTGCGTTATCTCAAATAAAGAGATAAACAAGCGATACTTCTATTACTAAGCTCAGAAGATGAAGCTTTAAGCCTCTATTTCTGAATTAAGTCGGGAAAACCCTTGTAATCGAGTGCTGAAAATGCCATAATAGGAGGCTTTTTAAAGCAATTTGATTCATCGCCCCCCAGCTCTATTTCAGCGATTAGTTTAGAAGTCATAAACACAACAACGCTGCCGCTTGTCTGATGGTCGATGCCTTTGACCATCGCACCCTATAAAAAACAATGGGTGCAACATACGGAGACATCCCTTAAAGGGGATGTGTAATAGCATGACTTTTTCTAAAGAAACTAATCACGAGTCGAAAGACTCAAAGAGCACTGGAACTGAGTTCCAGAATTTTGCCCTAGCGGCATCACTCCTTAAAAACGTTGCTGAACTGGGTTATACCCAAGCCACATCCGTGCAAGCTCAGGTGATTCCTGCGGCTTTAGCTGGTGGTGACTTATTGGTCAGCAGCCAAACCGGTAGCGGTAAAACCGCAGCCTTTTTATTGCCTTTGATTAATCAACTCATTGAAGACAACCCGAACAACTCACCTGTACCAGGTCGCGCACAACCTAAAGTGTTAGTGCTCTGCCCTACTCGTGAATTGGCTCAACAGGTTGCCGCTGATGCAGTGAACTTAGTTCGTGGCATGAAAGGTATCCGTATTGCAACTGTGATGGGTGGCATGCCTTACGGCAAGCAGATCCAGGCATTGAAAGGTGCGTTGTTAGTTGTTGCAACTCCAGGTCGTTTGCTCGACTTGTGCGATAGCAAAGCAATTCGCTTAGATGATGTTAAACAACTCGTTATCGATGAAGCAGACCGCATGCTTGACATGGGATTTGCTGATGACCTTGAGGCAATTGATAAGCGTTGCGCAGGCCGTAATCAAACTTTAATGTTCTCTGCAACTTTTGCGCCAAAGATCATGTCTTTAGCAAACGAGTTGACTACAGATGCCAAGCGTATTGAACTTGCTCACGCAGGTGAAAAGCACGCCAACATTGAACAGAAGTTACATTGGGCTGACAGCATGTCACACAAGCATAAATTGCTCGAGCACATTTTGGCTGATGCTGATTTGGATCAAGCGGTTGTGTTTGCAAGCACTCAGGTTGAGAGCGAAAAAATTGCTGACACATTGCGTGCCAATGGCTATGAAGCTACTGCCCTACACGGTGCAATGCCTCAAGCTGTACGTATGCGTCGTCTCGAGTCCTTACGTAAGGGTCACACCAAGATTTTGGTTGCGACTGACGTAGCAGCTCGTGGTATCGATGTGCCACGTATTAGTCACGTGATTAACTTTGGCTTGCCAATGAAACCAGAAGACTATACGCATCGCATCGGTCGTACAGGTCGTGCAGGTCGCAATGGTGTTGCTATCACTTTGGTTGAACATCGTGATCGCGCGAAGATCCGCAATATCGAACGCTTCACACAGCAAGATATCGTTGCTTCAGTCATCGCTGGTCTTGAGCCACAAGCCAAGCCAAGCTTTGGTGGTGGCGGTGGTGGCAATCGCTCTGGTGGCGGTCGTTCTGGTGGTGGCTTCGGCGGTGGCAATCGCTCTGGCGGTGGTGGTGGTCGTTATGGCTCAGGCGCTCGCTCAGAGTCTCGTTCTGGCGGTGGCTTCGGTGGTGGTAATGCTGGTGGTGGTCGTTCAGGCGATTCACGTCCAGCTCGCTCTGCTGACTCACGTCCTGCGCGTTCTGCTGACTCACGTCCGGCACGCTCTGGTGACTCACGTCCAGCAGGCGGCCCGCGTTTTGCTAAACCAAAGGCCGGCGGTCAACGTCGCAGCTTTAGCGGTAGCTAAAAATGATTCACCAAAATCGTCTCCGTTCTGCATGGAATCGGGTCGGTTCCGGTGAAATCCATCGGGCGCCACGCGAGTGGCAACCTTGGCTAAGCGATATAGGGTCTCTCACCCAAAAAATTGAGAAGGCAATTGGGCAAAAGCTAGAAGTTCAGGTTTTGCGCGACTGTCCTCAATCACTTAATAGCGACGAAAGTCGCTATTTTCATTTAAAGCTCAGACGCTGCAGAGTACGTGAAGTACTGCTCTGCTCAAATGGCATTCCTTTAGTGATGGCACACAGCGTTATTCCAACACTCAGCTCCAGTGGCAGTAATCATCAGGTCTTGCGCTTAGGCACTAAGCCCTTGGGCGCAGTCTTGTTTAGCAAAACTCGCAAACACTCCAAGGCCAAGCCACCGCGCGATATTGCACGTCTAGATAAAAGCAGTGAATTGTGGAAAAAGTGCTCTAAGCACTTTGCTGGCTTGGACTCACCCTTATGGGCAAGACGCACCCTCTATCGCTTAAAGGGTCATCCCATCTTGGTAAATGAGATTTTCTTACCTAGCTTACTGATAGCTACCAAAGCTTAACTTCTATTTTTAGATTGTCAGCCAAGCTAAGGTTGACTTGATCAAAGCTTCATCGCCTGGCTCACTCGTAAAGACTTCACCAAACCCAATCATTTCGGCCGCATCCGCAATATTGTGATGTGGACATAGTGCGCTGGCGACATTGAGGTTTTGCGTAAATTGGTCTTTCATAACTTCGCCGAGATAACGCACCGCCTCAGAAGAAGTGAGCAACCAAAGTGATTTACTCAAATCCATTTCTCGTACAAGTTGCCAAGCAGGGTTATCAATATCCAAAGGTACGCGCGTGTAGGTTGAAATAGCCTCCACAGTTGCCCCTGCCTTTTTCAAAGTGTCAGCCAGCCAATCACGGCCACCCTCACCTTTAAAGATCACTACTTTTTTGCCCTGCCAATTCCATTTCAGGGATTGAAGCTCTTTCCACAAACCTTCAGAGTCCCAGTTTTCGTTATTTCCTGGAATGATGATGGGAGTGGGATTGTCTTCCGATCCGACGCCATGATTTCTCAGGGCAAGATGACTGCTGCCACCCATCACACCAATCGGAATAATCTTCTTAGAAAAATCTTGCCAATCTCGCTCCAATAAACGCATCACACTCTCGATGGCATTAGGACTTACAAAGATGGCAAGATCTGCGTCGCTCAGGGTGCTAGCGATATGGTCAGCTAAATGCCCATCCGACTTTGGAACAATCGTTAGCAAAGGCAGAGAGAGTATTTCTGGAAGACTACGCTTTCCTACACCGCTTGCCTCGATTGCCCTGGTGAGCACTTCAATCAATTGACGCGCTTGACCAGCAGGCCGAGTAACAATGATTGTTTTGGTGCTCATGCTGACGAAGATTGCGCTTTGTATTACTTAGGAAGTGCTGGAATTAAATCAGCCGCGCCCTGTGACAGCAAGTCTTTTGCCACTGCAAGGCCCAAGGCCTCGGCATCTTCAACTGATTTCACTTGAGCACTACCATTAGCCAGGCAAATTGCTTGGCCATCAACACTCGCTACAAAAGAGCGAATGTTCATTTGGTTCTGATCCCATACTGCGTGTGCAGCCAGCGGCACTTCACATGACCCGCCTAATTGGCGAGACACCATACGTTCAGCAGAAACAGCAAACAAAGTCGGCAAATCATTGAGTGGAGTAAGCCACTGTTTGATATTGGGATGTTTGCTTAAAGTTTCGATACCTAAGGCACCCTGGCCTGCAGCGGGAGTGTAGGGATCATATGGCAAAAAAGCACGAATGCGGGACTCTAAACCCAAACGCTTTAAGCCAGCAGCAGCCAAAATAATAGCTTGATATTCACCTCGATCTAATTTGCTCATGCGAGTATCTAAGTTGCCGCGTAATGGCTGTATGACCAAATGTGGAAACTTTGCGCGCAGTACTGACTCACGTCGCAAACTCGATGTGCCCACAATAGCCCCATGAGGAAGATCCTCAAGACTGGCGTAATCATTAGAAACAAAGGCATCACGCGCATCTTCCCTGGCCATGACGCAAGAAAGATCGAATCCCTCAGGCATCACCATTGGGACATCTTTTAAGGAATGCACCGCTAGATCGGCACGCCCATCCTCTAATGCGGTTTCCAGCTCTTTCACAAAAAGGCCCTTACCACCCACTTTAGAGAGGGCTCTGTCCAAAATCTGATCCCCACGGGTAGTAATGCCCAAAATCTGGACATCGCAGCCTGGATAGAGCTTTTTAAGGCAATCCTGGACATGCTCAGCCTGCCACATGGCTAGGCGACTTTCACGGGAAGCGATTACGAGGCGCTTTGGAGCGTCAGATGGGGAAGAATTCAGGGTTGGCGACATAACATTTAAAATAATCAAAGACCTACACCAATATACTGTGTTTATGAGCTCATCAAATAATTCCTTAGCCAACAAAGCCCAAGCTTGGTCGGCCCGTTTTGCAGAACCTGTCGACGAACTCGTTCAGCGTTATACCGCCTCTATTGGCTTTGATCAACGCTTTGCCATGGTCGATATTGCCGGCTCCCTAGCCCATGCTGAAATGCTGGCTACCCAAAAGATCATTAGCAGCCAAGATTTGGCCGATATTCAAAAGGGTATGGCTCAAATTAAGAGTGAAATCGAGTCCGGACAATTTAATTGGCAGTTGGCGCTAGAAGATGTACACCTGAACATCGAAGCACGCTTAACCGCATTAGTAGGCGATGCTGGCAAGCGTTTGCATACCGGTCGTTCACGTAATGACCAAGTAGCAACGGATTTGCGCCTATGGTTGCGTAGCAACGTTGATGACATTGCAGTCACCCTGAAGTCTTTACGTCTTGCACTATTGGATTTAGCTGAAAAGCATGCTGCCACCATCATGCCTGGCCACACGCATTTGCAAGTTGCGCAACCGATTACATTTGGTCACCACTTGATGGCCTATTTTGAAATGTTTAGCCGTGATGCCAGTCGATTAGTAGATTTGCGTGCTCGTTTCAATCGCCTGCCTTTAGGTGCGGCCGCATTAGCCGGAACCACCTATCCGATCGATCGCGAACAAGTAGCTAAGGCCTTAGGATTTGATGGTATCTGCAATAACTCATTAGATGCTGTATCCGATCGCGACTTTGCAATTGAGTTTTGTGCCTTCTCATCGATTTTGATGATGCACGTGTCACGCCTATCTGAAGAGCTAATCTTGTGGCTGAGCCCCCGCTTTGGCTTCATTGATTTACCAGATCGCTTCTGCACTGGTAGCTCGATCATGCCGCAAAAGAAGAACCCAGATGTTCCAGAATTAGCTCGTGGTAAGACTGGCCGTGTATATGGCGATCTGATCTCTTTATTGACTCTCATGAAGGGTCAGCCACTGGCTTACAACAAAGATAATCAAGAAGATAAAGAGCCTTTATTTGATGCAGTAGATACTGTTCAAGATACCTTGCGCATTTTTGCTGACATGGTTCCGCATATTGAAGTGAAAGCAGAAGTGATGAAGAAGGCTGCTGAAGAAGGTTTTGCAACAGCAACCGACTTGGCTGACTACTTAGTTAAAAAAGGTTTGGCTTTCCGCGATGCCCATGAAGCAGTTGCACACGCTGTTAAGGCTTGCGTTGGCAGAAACTGCATGCTGACAGATTTAAGTCTCTCAGAACTTCGATTTGCATGCGGTCTTGATAATCGTCCTGAACTGATTAGCGATGATGTGTTTGCATTACTCACCGTTGATGGCTCAGTGCAATCACGCCAACATGCTGGTGGCACCGCCCCAGAGCAGGTTCTCGCTGCTATTAAACGGGGTCGCGCAGACCTCTAAAGTACATGGGGTTTTGGTCCAAACTCTCTGCAGGGATTGACTACGTAAACCAGCTTCTGGGCAAGGCAGCCAGCATTATGATTTTGCTGTCTTGTGTCGTGTCAGCACTCAATGCCCTGCTGCGCTATGGATTCGACGTCAGCAACAACTGGCCATTAGAGCTTCAATGGTATCTATTTGCTGCAGCCGTTATGCTCGGCACATCTTACACACTCAAACGTAATGAACATGTCAGGGTGGATTTAATTTACTCACAGCTTTCTGATCGCGGGCGCTTGTGGGTTGATCTTTTTGGCTTGGTGTTCTTTTTAATGCCAGCCTGCCTCTTATTTGCTTGGCTCTCCTGGACAACGCTCTTTTACCCATCATGGCTGGTCATGGAGCATTCACTGAACTCTGGCGGCTTAGCGCGCTATCCCATTAAGTTTGTAGTGCCCTTTGGATTTTTGATGCTGAGCCTGCAAGGCGTTTCAGAAATCATTAAACGTATCGGCGCTTTGCAGGGCAAAACAACCCTCCCCGCCGAAGACCTCCATTACGAAAAGCCGATGCAATGATTCCATTAGAGTGGATGCCGCCCTTGATGTTTGGTGGGCTGATCGTCTTTATGTTGATCGGCTTTCCGGTTGCATTCTCTTTAATGGCTGCAGGATTATTTTTCTCAGCCATTGCGATTAGCGAGGGTTTCTTTGGCATCCCATTTTTGCAAGCTATTCCGCAGCGCATCTTTGGTAGCGTGCTCGCCAATGATCTACTGCTAGCCATTCCCTTCTTCACTTTTATGGGCGCCATCTTAGAGCGCTGCGGCCTCGCAGAAGAAATGCTCGACTCGATGGGCCAACTATTTGGGCGCGTACGTGGCGGTCTTGGTTACTCCGTCATCATCGTTGGGTTTATCTTGGGCGCTATCACTGGTACTGTCGCCGCTCAGGTGATCGCTATGGCGATGATTTCCTTGCCGGTGATGATGCGTTACGGCTACAACATGCGCTACGCTACGGGCGTTTTAGCAGCCTCTGGGACCATTACACAGTTAGTGCCCCCATCATTAGTATTGATTGTGTTGGCAGACCAACTTAAAACACAAAGCGGCAGTGCGGATGTGGGCAGCATGTATCTCGGTGCATGGGGTCCATCGCTTTTGCAGATCGCCCTCTTTGCCCTATATACCTTCTCCCTGAGTCGTGTTCGCCCCGACTATCTACCGCCCGTACCTGAAAGCGATCTCACGCTCAAAGGCTGGGCACTTTGGAAAAAATGTCTCATGGGGATCATCCCATCAGCGGTCCTGATCTTCCTGGTTCTGGGTACCATCATGACTGGCATTGCCACGCCCACAGAATCTGGTGCCATGGGTGCAATGGGTGCACTTCTTCTCGCTTGGCTGCGCCGCGCAAGCATTCCGAATCTCAAAGGACTGATTCAAGAGGCCTATCAAAACACGATGCGTATTACTGCCATGGTGGTTTTTATTCTGATTGGATCTACTTGCTTTTCTGTTGTGTTTCAAGGAGTAGATGGTGGCTTCTGGGTAGAAGAGCTTTTCTCTAATCTTCCTGGTGGTTGGATTGGATTCTTAATCGTTGTGAATTTGTTTGTTTTCTTTTTGGCCTTTTTCTTAGACTTCTTCGAAATCGCCTTCATTGTTGTGCCAATGTTGGCACCAGTAGCAGTGAAATTACTCTCACCGGTATTACTCGATTCCATGAATGGCAATCCTCAAGCAGCAGCCAGTGCAGCACTAGTGTGGTTTGGGGTCATGCTTTGTGTGAATATGCAGACTTCTTTTATGCATCCCCCTTTTGGCTTTGCCCTCTTCTACCTGAGAGGCGTAGCGCCCAAAGAGGTGAAGAGTAGTGATATCTACTGGGGCGCACTCCCCTGGGTAGGTCTGCAGCTAGTGATGGTCGTGCTGGTGATGGCCTTCCCCGCGCTGGTAACAACACTCTTAGATAAGCCTGCTGCTGTGATCGAGAGCAAAGACTTTAATTTCACAGGGGGCGAAGAGGGTAAGCCAGAAGCACCATCAACGAAGACGGATGAGGATACTCCTGTAACATTTCAGTTAGATAAACCGATTAAATAAAAACTAATCGCGTCAATATTTCTTTTTCTTGCCATTTAAATATTGGGCAATGGATAAGCTAAGATGCCTAGCATTTGCTGGCCACCTCAATAGATTTAAGGTCTCCGTCATACCCTTATCAGCATGCGTAGAGTTTAGAGGATGGCCTAATAAAAATTTTGGTACGCGTTTCTTGCCCATTAAAATCTCACTCTTTCAAAATAATTATTAAGCAAGATACAGTACCGTTTTTAGATCGGCAAATAAAAAAATGCCCTGAAATTTTCAGGGCATTAGCTCAACTAAGAGGTGAGATTAAAGGGTGATGTCCCGCCCTTGCCTGACACAATCGACGTAATACTCACTCTTACCATCGATACTGGCTTTAACGAGCCCATGAATATCCGTCTCAAATCCAGGGAATTTCTCATTAAAGTCTCTAGCGAAGTAGAGGTAGTCAATGATGCGTTTGTTAAAACGCTCGCCTGGAATCAACAATGGAATGCCTGGAGGATAGGGAGTAACTAACATGGCTGTTACGCGCCCCTCTAATTGATCCAGCGGCACACGATCTACTTCTTTATGTGCCATCTTCGCCCATGCCTCTGAAGGCATCATGGCCGGCACCATATCGGATGTGTACATCTCAGTAGTCATGCGCGCTACATTGCGGCTCTTATAGAACTCATGAATTTGCTGACAAATATCTTTTAAGCCAACGCGCTCATATCGTGGATGTTTAGCGACAAACTCAGGCAATACTTTCCAGAGTGGCGCATTCTTATCAAAGTGATCCTTGAATTGCTGCAACTCTGTTACGAGCGTGTTCCAACGACCTTTGGTAATACCGATCGTGAACATGATGAAGAATGAGTAGAGACCGCACTTCTCCACGATCACGCCATGCTCAGCAAGATACTTGGTCACGATGCTCGCTGGAATGCCCATAGAGCCAAAGTTGCCCTCAATATCCAATCCAGGCGTAACAACCGTCGCCTTAATGGGATCGAGCATATTGAAGTCTTTGGCCAATTTGCCAAAATCATGCCAAGCTGCTGATGGCTCCAAGACCCAATCTGAGCGCTCGCCAATACCCTCTTCCGCCAAATGATCTGGGCCCCAGACCTTGAACCACCAGTCTGCGCCAAACTTATCATCTACCTCACGCATAGCGCGGCGGAAGTCCATTGCTTCAGCAATAGACTCCTCAACGAGCGTCGTGCCGCCAGGAGACTCCATCATGGCCGCAGAAACATCGCATGAAGCAATGATTGCGTACTGAGGACTAGTAGAGGTGTGCATCAAATAGGCTTCATTAAAGCAATCACGATCAAGCTTGGTATCTTCTGCATCTTGAACCAACACCTGTGATGCCTGGGATAAACCAGCCAGCAACTTATGGGTAGACTGCGTTGCAAACATCAAACTCTTCTTAGTGCGCTTACGATCTGAACCAATCGCATGCATGTCTTTATAGAAAGGATGGAATGCGGCATGTGGCAACCAAGCTTCATCAAAATGCAATGAATCTACTTTGCCATCAAGCATCTCTTTAATCATTTCAACGTTGTAAACGATGCCATCGTAAGTGCTTTGCGTCAGCGTCATTACACGAGGTACAACATTCTTATCTTTGATAAACGGATTGGCATCAATTTTCTTCTTGATGTTTTTCCATTCGAACTCTTCCTTCGGAATGGGTCCAATAATGCCCAAGTGATTACGCGTAGGCATCAAGAAGATGGGAATCGCGCCCATCATGGTGATGGAATGAATGACTGACTTATGACAGTTACGGTCAACCAAGACCACGTCGCCAGGTGCAACCGTAGAGTGCCAAACAATCTTGTTGGAAGTCGATGTGCCATTGGTTACAAAGAATAAATGGTCTGCATTAAAGATGCGCGCTGCATTGCGTTCACTCTGCAGCACTGGACCTGTATGGTCTAGGAGCTGGCCCAACTCCTCCACTGCGTTACAAACGTCAGCGCGCAACATGTTTTCACCAAAGAATTGATGGAACATTCTTCCTACTGGGCTTTTTAAGAAAGCAACGCCACCGGAGTGACCTGGGCAATGCCAAGAATATGAACCTTCAGAAGCGTAGTTAGTTAAAGCGCGGAAGAATGGCGGCGCTAATGAATCTAAATACACTTTGGCTTCACGAATAATGTGACGTGCCACGAATTCTGGGGTGTCTTCATTCATATGAATGAAGCCATGCAACTCGCGCAAGATGTCATTAGGCATATGACGTGAGGTACGTGTCTCACCATATAAGAAGATAGGGATATCTTCATTACGTTTACGTACTTCGGTAATAAAAGCACGCAAGTTATTTAAGGCTGGAAGATCATTATCTTCTGAGTCAGAGTCAAACTCCTCATCATCAATCGAGACGATGAATGACGATGCACGAGAAGCTTGCTGAGCAAACGAAGTCAGGTCACCATAGCTCGTTAAGCCAATAACCTCCATGCCTTCATTCTCAATCGCCTCGGCGAGGTCACGAATTCCCGAACCCGAAATATTTTCGGAGCGGAAGTCTTCATCAATAATGATGATTGGAAAACGAAATTTCATAAAAACTCCCCTGCTAATTTATCCGAGACATTCGGAACCCACTTCTCAAAGTTGGCTAAATCTATTATCCGGCCGCCATCTGGCGAAACCGTGACTATATCGACAAAAGTCGCATTTTGCTGCACATCTCTTGGTAAGTAAACATGGCGAGCATAGACTTGATTGGCCAGGCTCTCGTGATACCCCGTAAAGGTAATTAAAAGATGCCAATGACCATTCAATTCTGCTTTACCCAAGAAATCTTTTAGTGGACTTGCCTCATCCACGCTATGCATCGCCGTCCAGGTCAAGGAAAAGACTGGGCTCTCGGAGCGATGCAGCTGCAATTCAACAGATCGACGATAGCGCTCACCCTCGCTTGTCATGCTTTCTGCAATGAGCCATAAGCGTAACTGCGCCTCCACAATATGGGAGCTGCGATCATTGGCTACTCGGAACTTCAATGTTTTGATGCCGTCATGGTTGCCCACTACAGCTACTTTAGAAAAACGTATGCCTGCGGTAGGCCTAGTAAAGCGCGCAAAGGCCAGACCCGTAGTTAATGCGGAGTAAACAATTCCAAAGAACGCCTCAAACGTCACAATCGCATTTGGCCAACTACCAACCGGAGTCATTCGGCCATATCCAATGGTTGCCATCGTTTGCACACTAAAGAAAAAGACATCCAACAAAGAGCCTGGTCGGGCATTGGTAATGGCCCCGTCTCCACATGCGATATAAGCAAAAGCAAATATAAGATTTGTACCGAGATATACAAAAACGACTAGCAACATAAAGCTAGTCCAGGTGGTACCTAGCAGCCAATGGTAGAAATTATTCTCTGGACGCGCCATTTCTGAGCGCGAGAGTGTGGCGCGATATTCTTCTAGATTAATCCGTGATGGACGGCGATTAAATAGAAATTTACGCACTGCCGTAATGGCTTAGGTCTTAGGCAGGGTTACGCCCCGCTGACCTTGATACTTACCACCGCGATCTTTATATGATGTTCCACACACTTCATCACTCTCAAAGAAGAGTACTTGCGCACAACCTTCACCCGCATAAATCTTTGCAGGCAATGGTGTAGTATTTGAAAACTCTAAAGTGACATAACCTTCCCACTCAGGCTCAAATGGCGTGACGTTCACAATAATGCCGCAGCGAGCATAAGTACTCTTACCAACGCAGACGGTTAATACGCTACGTGGAATCTTAAAGTACTCAACCGTTCTTGCCAATGCAAAAGAGTTTGGTGGAATGATGCAAACATCACCCTTGAAATCGACGAATGATTGCTCATCGAAATTCTTCGGATCAACGATGGTGGTATTGATATTCGTAAAGATTTTGAATTCGTCTGCGCAACGAATGTCATAGCCATAGCTTGAAGTGCCATAACTTACGATTTTGTTGCCGGCGGCATCTTGGCGAACTTGCCCAGGTTCGAATGGGCTGATCATGCCTTGCTCGCCCATGCGGCGGATCCAGTGGTCTGATTTAATAGTCATGACCGAATTGTAAAACCTTCACCCTTACCTGCTGACGAATTTATTGGGGTTTTTGGCTAAAAACGACCCTCTCCGGGGCGTTATAGATCTCAAAGTGTTTGCCGGAGCAACGGGAGAGGATGGTGAGGTTAGTCTTGCGCGCCAGCTCCAGACCCATCAAGGTCACGCCAGAGCGGGTCAGAAGGAAAGGGATGCCCATCTGAGCCCCCTTGATCACCATCTCTGAGGTCAGGCGCCCAGTAGTAAAGAAAATCAAATCCTTGCCCGGTTTATTCACTAGCCACATCAAGCCAGAAATCGAGTCGACCGCATTATGGCGACCAACATCTTCAATAAAGTGCAGCAGTCGCACCCCATCCTGCCCGTCCCGCTCATAGACTGCGCAGGCATGAACCGAACCAGACTTCTTATAAATGGTGTCATGGATTCGAATGGAGTCAATCAAGGCAACTATTGCCTCTTGAGAGAGTAGCGGTCCCTCGGGAAGCTGAATCGCATCCATCTCCTCGATTAAGCCACCAAACATGGTTCCCTGACCGCAACCAGTCGTTACTACCCGCTTGCTGGTTAGGGCATCAATATCCACCGTACTCCGGCGGGTTTTAACAGCAGCCGAATCGGTCTCCCAGTCAACCTGAATGCTTTCGATGTCATCAGGAGACTCCACGAGGCGCTGGTTACGTAAATAGCCCAAGACCAGGGGTTCTGGAGCACTTCCCAAGGTCATCAGCGTCACCACTTCACGCTTATCCAAATAAATGGTTAAAGGGCGCTCCCCCGGAATATGGGTAGTTTTAAGGCGACCCAGCTCATCCATAACCTCGACCTCATGCACCAAAGGCACTGAGGCACAAGACATCTGAATGGTTGGTTTTGCTGCCATAAAATACTCTCTAAGGTCGGGCTGAACTCAATTTTATCGGGGTTTAGGAACACTCCGAGGAGCCTTACTTTAACCGCAGACTAAAATCACTGCATTAGCCAGCATAATTGAGCGCTGCACCCTATTTAACCTTCTTACATTCTTATTTAAGTCCGCACTACATGAGCAGTTCTCAACGCCGCCTTCTTGTCACCTCCGCCTTACCGTATGCCAATGGTCAGATCCATATCGGCCATTTGGTGGAATACGTTCAGACTGATATTTGGGTTCGCTTTCAGAGAATGCGTGGTCATGAGGTTCACTATGTTGGTGCTGATGACACGCATGGCACCCCTATCATGTTGCGCGCTGAAAAAGAAGGCATCACCCCTAAAGAACTCATTGCTAATGTTTGGAAAGAACATAAGCGGGACTTTGATAACTTCCTCATCTCATTTGATAACTACTACACCACAGATAGCCCTGAGAATGAGAAGTTAGCGCAAAGTATTTATCTCAAGCTGCGTGATGCTGGCTTGATTGAAAAGCGTGCGATTGAGCAAGCTTACGATCCTGTTAAAGAAATGTTCTTACCGGATCGCTTCATCAAGGGCGAGTGCCCTAAGTGCCGCGCTAAAGATCAGTATGGTGACAACTGTGAAAAGTGTGGCGCAACGTATTCACCTACAGACCTGAAGAATCCTTTTTCAGTAGTCAGCGGTGCAACCCCTATCAAAAAGATTTCTGATCACTATTTCTTTAAGTTATCTGATCCACGTTGCGAAGAGTTTTTACGTGACTGGACTCAAGTCAAAACTCCATTGCAGCCTGAAGCTCGCAATAAGATGAAAGAATGGGTTGGCCAGCCCGGCGAAAGCAAACTGGGCGATTGGGACATCTCCCGCGATGCCCCATATTTCGGGTTCGAGATCCCTGATGCACCAGGTAAATACTTCTATGTGTGGCTTGATGCCCCGATCGGCTACTATGCCAGCTTCCTCAATTACTGCCAAGCTAAAGGCCTTAATTTTGATGAGTGGGTTAAGCCAGATACCACTACCGAGCAATACCACTTCATCGGCAAAGATATTCTGTATTTCCACACTTTATTCTGGCCTGCTACTTTGAAGTTTGCCGGCTATCGCACACCAACCAACGTATTTGCTCATGGCTTCTTAACCGTAGATGGCGAGAAGATGAGTAAGTCACGCGGCACTTTAATTTCTGCAAACAGCGTGATTGAGTGCGGCTTTAATCCTGAGTGGTTCCGCTATTACTTTGCGACTAAGCTTAATGACAGCATGGAAGATTTAGATTTAAATCTTCAAGACTTTGTTGCGCGCGTGAATAGTGACCTACTCGGTAAGTACATCAATATTGCTAGTCGTAGCGCAGGCTTCTTAGTGAAGCGATTTGGTGGCGTGGTTTCTGATGAAGCGATGAGTAATCCACTGCTCAAAGAGATTGCTGCTGCTAGCGAAAAAATTGCTGAACTCTATGAGGGACGCGAATATGCAAAAGCATTGCGTACCGTGATGGAGTTAGCTGACAAAGTTAACGGCTTTGTAGATGAGAACAAGCCATGGGAAATCGCTAAAGATCCAGAACGTGAAGCAGATTTACAGCGAGTTTGCAGCATTACCCTGGAAGCATTCCGGATGATGAGTCTGTACCTCAAGCCAGTAATTCCTCAAGTTGCAGTTGGCGTTGAAGAATTCTTCTCCTTGCCACCCCTTTCATGGTCAGACATTAATACCCCGCTCTCCAGCAAGAACCCTATTAAGCCCTATAAACACCTCATGACCCGGGTGGAAGCCCCTCAAATTGAGGCTTTGCTGGCTGCAAACTTGTAAAAATAGCCCTAAAAAGCACCTATAATGGCGGTTGTAGTCCCTAGATAACTTTTCGAATTGATTTCATAAGTTATTGAATTTATTGAGTATTTTAGGAAATGCCATGGCAAGATATCAATCTGAAATCACCCAGTTCTTAACTGAACTCAAAACCGAGCATCCACAGCTCGAAGCTGAACAACAGGCTGGTCGCGCCCTCCTGTGGGACAAAGAGCCATTGAGCGTTGAAGATCAGCGCCGTGCCAAAGCTGCAAAACTCAAGCAACGCGCCTACGTGTACTCGAATGACTAATCAAGGCAATGAGCCTAGCGCTCAGCCAATGTCGGATTTACTCGATAGCACTCCATCGGTTACCGATGGCATGTCGGCCGCTTTCGCCAAACTATATGGCGAACCGCTTTTTAAGCTCCCTACTGATCTTTACATTCCACCAGATGCACTAGAAGTTTTTCTAGAGGCATTCGAAGGTCCATTAGATCTATTGCTGTATTTGATTCGCAAACAGAACTTCAACGTTCTCGATATTCCAATGGCACAGGTTACTCAACAGTACCTGAGCTATGTCGATCAAATCCGTCATCACAATCTTGAACTGGCTGCTGAGTATCTACTCATGGCTGCCATGTTGATTGAAATTAAATCCCGCATGCTCCTGCCAATGAAGAAGGCAGATAGCGAAGAAGAAGTAGAAGATCCACGCGCAGAATTAGTACGTCGTCTCTTAGAGTACGAGCGTATGAAGCTTGCTGCACAAGAGCTTGATCAGATTCCACAGCAAGGGCGTGATTTCCAGGTAGCACACGGCTATGTGGATACCACCGTCGCAATTGCGTGGCCAGATGTCAATGTAGAAGACTTGCAAATGGCTTGGCGTGATGTTTTACACCGCGCCAAACTCACTCAGCATCACACGATTACCCGTGAAGAATTATCGGTACGTGACTTTATGACCCGCATCTTGCGCCGCTTGCAGAGCACTAAGTTTGTTGAGTTCAGCGAGTTATTTGAAGATGCCATCAATTCCGGCAAAGGCATACCGGTTGTTATCGTGAACTTCATTGCGATGCTTGAGCTCTCACGCGAAGCTTTAGTAGAAATTACCCAAGCTGAGCCCTATGCGCCGATTTATGTGCGCCTTGCCTACACACCCGTTGCATGAAAATCATTAGCGACATACAAGAATTACGTGACCATTTAAGAGGTCAAAACCGCGCTTCATTTGTACCAACAATGGGTAACCTTCATGAAGGTCACCTCTCATTGATGCGTCTTGCAAGACAGCATGGCGATCCAGTTGTGGCCAGTATCTTTGTGAACCGCCTGCAGTTTGGTCCTAACGAAGACTTTGATAGCTACCCACGCACCATGCAGGCGGATATTGATAAGCTGGAAAAAGAAGGTGTTTACATTCTGTTTGCACCTACCGAGCGCGACCTTTATCCGCAGCCACAAGAATATCGAGTGGATCCACCGCAGCAATTGGGTGACATCCTCGAAGGTGAATTCCGCCCGGGATTCTTTAAAGGGGTTTGCACCGTTGTTCTCAAACTCTTCTCATGCGTGCAACCCAAGGTTGCCGTGTTTGGCAAAAAAGATTACCAACAACTGATGATTATTCGCCAGATGGCCAAGCAGTTTGCTTTGCCAGTCGACATCATTCCCGGTGAAACCATCCGCGCAGAAGATGGGCTTGCCCTCTCATCACGCAATGGTTATCTCTCTGTTGAGGAACGTGCTGAAGCACCAGAGTTAATGAAGGCGCTCAAAGAAGTTCGGGAACGCGTCATCCAACTGAAGGATCGCAATAGCCAATCGATCTCTGAGATTGAAAAAGCAGCAGTTGCCAGCTTGGTTAAACGTGGCTGGCAACCGGATTACATCGCCATTCGTCAACAAAGTGATTTAGCCCCTGCAAGCAATGAGCAATTACAAGCTGGTGAGCCGCTCGTCATTCTGACGGCAGCTAAGCTCGGTAAAACAAGACTGATTGACAACCTCGAGATTTAAGTCTGGGGTCAGTCAAAATATTGATCAAGCCCTCGTAAGAGTCTCAATAGCCTTGATGTTATCTGCAGAGTGGCCAAGCTCTCTTAACAAGATCTCCCGCTGACCAATTTCAAAATCTACAAACTCGAAACCGGGCGCTACAGCACAGCTCACTAAGCAAAACGAGTTTTGATGCATGGGTTTGGCAGCAAACCAAGTATTGGCTGAAATAGTGGCTTGCAAGCATTTCGAATCCAGTCCCAATTGAATGGTTTGCAGCTCTTTATTCTTATCAAAGAAATAGATACTGACATCGCAACCACTATGAAAGTACCAAGTCTCATCTGATTTAATCCGATGCCATGATGAGAAGTCGCCGCCTGATAGCAGATAATAAATACTGGTGTAGGCACTCTTTAGTCCTGCGCCTTCAGCACTAACCATAGTTGGCGAACGATACATTTCACGATAAAAGCCACCCTCAGGATGCGGGAGAAGACTGAGATCTTCTACTAGAGAATTCACTGTTTGCATATATTCCTATCGAGCCCTATATATTTTTGCAGCAACATTTTGCTCGATGACTTTTTTCTTAAAGGCTGCAATCAATGCTTTCTGATTCACACTTCTACGAGTTTTAAACCAGTAGAAAAATCCAAGCACCACAAACCATAATGGCAAGAAGTACAGCGCAATGCGTGTGTTCTCATTTAGGCCTAGAGCGTAGATCACGATAGCAAAAAATACAAATGCTACATAAATCATCGTTTTACCCAGAGGAGTCTTAAACTTCGACTCATCATGAGCCTGGGGTAGACGCTTGCGATAAGCAAGGTAGGCCAACAAAATCATCGACCATATGTAAATAAAGAGGATGGCCGTTACGCTACCAACCAATTCAAATGCACTCATCATGGACTGTGTAGTTGTCAGTATGAGGGATGCCGATAGCACAAGACCTGTTCCAAAAAAGATGCCACCAGTTGGAATTTTATGAGAAGACAACTTTCCAAAGATGGATGGTGCATGATGATTCTTTGCTAGGCCATACACCATGCGTGATGTAGCGTATATGCCGCTATTGCTCGAAGACGTTGCCGAACTAATCACCACGCCGTTAATCAAGGATGCAGCACTCACCATACCCACCAGCGAAAACATTCCGACAAAAGGACTTTCGTTAGGAGAGATATCCACCCAAGGAGTCACCATCATTAAAACCATGACCGTGCCAATATAGAAAATCATGATGCGGAAAGGTATTTTATGAATTGCATCGGGCAGCATCCGCTCTGGATCCTTTGTTTCTGCCATCATGGTGCCAATGATTTCCATGCCAGCAAATGCGAAGATGGCAGTCTGAAGACCCCCCAGCAAGCCCGAGACCCCATTAGGAAACAGTCCTCCGTAGGACCATAGGTTACTAATGTGGGCGGTAACCCCACTCGGAGAAACAAAGCCGGTAATACATAAGTAAATCCCGAGAGCAATCAGACTAATGATGGCGACCACTTTGATAATGGCCAACCAAAACTCTAGCTCCCCAAATGCTTTAACACTGAGAATATTTAGAGTGAGTAATAAAAGCACAATGGAAAGAGCAGATATCCAAGGGGGTAAGTTGGGCCACCAGAAAGCAATATAGCCAGTAATCGCAATAATCTCAGCAATCGCAGCTACAATCCAGGCAAACCAATACGTCCAGCCCATAAAAAATCCTGCTGACGGCCCCAGTAAGTCTTCTGAAAAATCAACAAAGGATTTGTAATTGAGGTTCGATAGGAGCAACTCCCCCATAGCCCGCATCACAAAATATAAGATGCAACCAATGACGGCATAGATCAAAATGATGCTGGGGCCAGCAATCGATATGGTCTTGCCAGAGCCCATGAATAAGCCGGTGCCAATACAGCCGCCGATAGCGATCATTTCGATTTGTCGCTGACCTAAACCGCGCTCTAATTTATGATTACTTTCCATACAAATCCAATTTCTGGTGAAACAAATTTAGCTGAATTTAGCTAATCGGTATTAGCACCCGCCGCTCAATCCTTCTAGCAACTAAGACAATCACGGAAACCAAGAGTAAATACACTAAAGCGGTGAGTAAGTAGGCTTTGAAGAACTGAAAATTAGTGGAAGCCAGCTCTTGCATACGGGCAAAGAACTCGGTGTACTGAATCAAAAACGTAATCGAGCTGTCTTTAAGGTTGCCTATTACCTGGTTGGTTAGTGCTGGCACTGAAGTACGCAACACTTGCGGCAGAGTAATTAAACGAAATACCTGTGACGGCTCAAAGCCTTGTGCTCTAGCAGCTTCCAACTGGGTCTTATCTAGGCCATTAAATGCCGTTGTTAGATATGCAGCATTGTAAGCAGCCACATTTAAGGTAAATCCGATCACTGCCACTGTAAATGGATTGAGTCGGACCCCCCATTGAGGGAGTCCGTAATACATTAAGAACAAAAGCACGATTAAGGGCATGCCAATAAAAAAGGAAATATAGCCATTGACGGCATTGCGTATGAAGGGGTTCTTACTGAGCGTCAGATAGAAAACAACAACACCCAATAAAAATCCTGTAATGCTAATTACAACTGCCAATTGGAGAGTATTAGAAAGTCCAGCCAATATGAGCGGCATCTGCTCAAGAAGATCACGCTCAAAACCGCTCCAAGATCCCGCCATGACTACTCTCTCTTACCAAAAAAAGCTTGCAGCTCTGGATCAGAATGATTGTTGGCAAGAACATCAATGCACTCGTCTGCACGAATGACGCCCTTATCCAAAAATAGCACCCGATCTGAAATGGTGCTTGCTAAACCCAAGTCATGAGTTACACAAATCATGGTGATTCCATTGTGGTGCAGGCGATTTATGAGATCTCCCACATCACGAGACATGATGGGATCCAGTGCTGAGGTTGGCTCATCAAGCAGCAACACGGCTGGGTCCATTACTAAAGCTCGTGCAATAGCAACGCGCTGCTTCTGTCCGCCAGATAATTGAGATGGGTACTTGCTTTGATGGGATGTCATCTCAAATCGAGACAACTCATGTAAAGCCTTTTCATTGGCCTCTTTAAGCCCCATACCCTCTAATTTACGTAATGCTAATGTGACGTTTTCTAAGACAGTGAGATGGCTATATAAAGCAAATTGCTGAAATACAAAACCAATTTGCTTGCGCAATTGCCGAACATCTACATTGGGGCCCAGGATCTCGTTGCCCTTAAAACGAATTGATCCGGAGGTAGGCTCTACTAAGCGATTCAAGCATCTTAAGAGAGTAGATTTACCACTCCCCGAAGAACCCATCAGGACTTTCACTTCGCCCTGCTGTAAATCCAGATTAATCCCGGAGAGTACTAACTGACCCTCAAATTCCTTAGTGAGGTCTCGGATGGTGATGACGGTCATACTGCTGCTTCTTTCATACCTGGAATCTCATAATGTTTTTGAATCAACTGAACGCCGAATAACAAGATCCGATAAATAACAAAATAGAGGACTCCAACCATCAAATAAACATCAATTCCCTTTAGGGTATTAGCTGTCAATGTCATGGCCTCCTTAGTAATCTCTGGAATGCCAACGGTGTAGGCAAAAGGTGAGTATTTCAGAACGGAGGTAAATTCATTCACCATGCCGGGAATGGAAAAGCGGAGCATCTGCGGAATTTCAATATAACGAAGCACCTGGATGCGACTCATACCCATTGCCTGTGCGGCAACTATCTCGGCTGGATCGACAGAATTAAATGCTCCACGAAAGACCTCTGTGAGATAAGCGCCAGCTACTAAACCTAGGCTAAGGGCCATGGCCATTAAAGGCGGAGGTTTAATACCAATTCCGGGAAGGCCAAAGTACACCATAAACAGGAGAACAAGTACCGGCACTCCCCTAAAGACGTAGGTGTAGATATCAATAAGAAATGAAACACTTCTGATGGAGAGTCGATGAAGACTAGAAAGCAGTAGACTGACAACAAGGCCGGTCATACTGCAAACCAGTGTCACGATAACGGTGTAGATAACACCCTTACAGAGCTCCAGCAGAATATCTAAAAGACTCATGACGAACTTTTGCTAGAGGATTACTTCATCCACTTATCTAAGATCGCTTGAATTTTTTCTGGTCCTAGCTCTGTTAAATACTTATCAAAGTCATCACGCAACTTGGATCCTTTGGCAAAGGCAAATCCCAATTTATCGTAACCCTTAAATACATAAGCACTTTCCAATGGTAGCTTCAGCTTGTTTTCATAGTTCAAGAGCACAGGCTCTTCAATGAATGCCAAATCAATATTGCCATTCTGTAGATCTGTCACCACCTCAGCATATGAGGGATAAAGCTTTACCTTGCTTAAAGAGTAGTAGCCTTTTGGCTCCAGCTCATTTCTGATCAAGTCATCGTAAGCCATGCCACGTGGGTAGCCAATGGAATATTTCTTGAGCTGATTTAAATCTGTAATCTTGATATTTTTACTTTTAAGACTTACCAAATGCCAAGAGTTATCGTAATAAGGCTGAGAAAAATCCATCGCCTCTTTGCGCTTATCTGTGATCGAGATGCCAGAGAAGGCAACATCAGCTTGACCGCTTGACACTGCACCAAGCATTCCCTGCCAATCATAAGGAGTGACTTTTAAGGTGCAGCCACGAGATTTGCAATAGCCCTGAAAAATATCCATATCTACGCCAACAATCTGCCCATTCTGATCAAATAGCATCGGTGGTGATGCAGGCGATACAGCAACCTTAATTTCACTTGAATTAGTGCCTTTAGAACAGGCAACCATTCCTAGACTTAGGGCACAAATCAGTAATAGCAAAAATCGGCGTTTCATAGACAAAATCCTTGTAGTAAAAATCAAATGGCGCCTTCTAAGCTAAACAAGCTAATTCAAGTCAATTAGCCTTAAAAGCATTCCATCAAAAGATAGCAGCGGAAGAGCAATTTGTAAACGATGATCTTGCGGCAGGAACTGCAGAGCATCGCAGTTGATTGACTCATCGGGCTGTTTGCCAACCAATCTAAAGAGTAAAGAACTGTCCTACCTCTAGATTCAACTCTTTAGCCAATTCAGCACCAGTCACTTTACCCGCAGCCCCTTTAGCCTTCAGGACCTCAATCTGTCCACCATGGCAGGTGATGAAGAAAGAATCTAGCGTGATTTGAGTCACTTCACCTGGCTTACCTTTAACGGCACCAAACGTTGCTGCCACATGTTTGTGGCAATCATAGATCTGTACTTTTTGTTCGCCAAACTTAGTCCATGCACCAGGCGCAGGATTGCATGCACGAATCAGGTTATAGATTTGAGTGATATGAGTCGCCCAATGAATCTGTGCGGCATTCGCATCAAACCAACCTTCGTAGTTCGCTTGCGATTCATCTTGAACAACTTCTTGATGCTTACCTACAACTACAAGATCAGCAGTCTCTAGGAGGGCTTGTACACCGATCGGGAATAAATGATCAAAGTAGATCTTGCCTAATGTGTCATTAGGCCCAATGGCTACTTCTTTTTGCAAAATCACTTCGCCTTCATCTAAGCCATCGGATGGACGGAAGATGGTTAAACCAGTCTTCTCTTCACCCAATGCAATTGCCCAATTGATGGCGCTCGGACCACGGTATTTAGGCAGCAAGGATGGGTGGTACTGAATCGTGCCGTGCTTCGGAATCTTACAAAGCTCTTGCGGCACAAACTGAAGCACATAAGCCATTACACAGATGTCTGCGTTGGCATCAATCATGGCTTGAGCAGCTTCTGGACCCTTCAAGGAAGAAAACTGCAAGGGGGTTAAGCCCCTTGCTAACGCCGCTTCTTTTAAGACTTCGGGTTTGCTTGATTTAGGATTGCCGGGTGGGCAGAAAACGGCAACCACTTCATCGCCGCGATCTAAAAAGGCTTCTAGCGCCGCCTTACCAAAATCCGCACTCCCAATTAAAGCAACCCGCATCTTAGATCACCTTCTCGTGACGTAATGCGATCAATTCATCAGTTGAGTAACCTAACTCACTAAGAATCTCATCAGTATGCTCACCAAGCAAAGGTGAACGAGTCACATCGGTTGGGCTATCAGACATCTTGATTGGGTTACCAACAGTGAGGTACTTGCCACGAATTGGATGATCAACCTCAACAACTGTCCCAGTCGCGCGCAATGCAGGCTCTTCAGCAATTTCTTTCATAGAAAGAATTGGACCGCATGGAATGTCATATTTATTCAATACGTCCATGACTTCAAACTTCGTCATGGTCATGGTCCACTTTTCGATCTCACCGAAGATTTCCATAAGGTGTGGCAAGCGTGCCATTGGCGATGCGAAACGCACATCGGTAATCCAATCTTCACGGCCGATTACTTTGCAAATTGCTTCCCAAACTGGCGCTTGTACGATCACATACATGTAAGCATTTGGATCAGTTTCCCAGCCCTTACACTTCACAATCCAACCAGGCTGACCACCGCCAGAAGCATTACCAGCACGGGGTACAGCGTCACCGAACTCACCGTTCGGGAATTGTGGGTACTCTTGCATCAGACCAACGCGCTCTAAACGCTGTTGATCGCGCAACTTCACGCGGCACAGGTTCAAGACTGCATCTTGCATTGCTGCCAATACTTTCTGACCACGGCCAGAGTGCGTACGTTGGTATAGAGCTGTAACAATACCAAGTGCTAAATGCAAACCGGTTCCGCTGTCACCAATTTGTGCACCAGTCACCATTGGAGGGCCGTCATCAAAACCAGTAGTAGATGCAGAACCACCAGCGCACTGCGCTACGTTCTCATACACCTTGCAATCTTCATATGGACCAGGACCAAAGCCTTTGACAGAAGCCATGATCATCATTGGATTGAGTTCTTGAATGCGCTCCCAAGAAAATCCCATGCGATCAAGTGCGCCGGGTGCAAAGTTCTCAACCAATACGTCGCACTCTTTAATGAGGCGCTCTAGAATTTCTTTACCCTTTTGGGTTTTGGTATTCACGGTAATGGAACGCTTGTTATGGTTCAACATCGTGAAATACAAACTATCCGCATCGGGGATGTCGCGCAATTGGCCACGCGTTGCATCGCCTTCACCGGATTTTTCTACTTTGATAACATCTGCACCAAACCAAGCCAGCAACTGAGTGCAGGTCGGACCTGATTGAACGTGCGTAAAGTCGAGAATTTTGACCCCTTCTAGTGCTTTTGCCATGATTTAAGTCCCAATAAGAATGAAATTTTGAATTAAGACGATTTTACCAGTGGGATATAGGGGAAATTGAGGCGTGCCCGCTTTTTGGGCATATATTCCGTCTAAACCTGCATTTACTCTTGTTAGGGTCTATATGCGACTAAGCCTGGGGATTTTCAAGCTCAGAAAGTCGCTTTTTAAGGGCCCTTTCTTCGGCAAAACGCTCGCTTTCATCCCGAATAATGGCAGCCACCCCGCTAGCCTTCCCCGAGGCGTCAAACAGCATGCCTACAGTGAATGCAATCGATATAGTGCTTCCATCCTTGTGCTTGGCTGGCACTTTCAATAAGGATGCGCCATAACGGGTCGTGCCCGTCTCCATTGAATGGTTGTATCCCTCATTGTGTTTCTGGCGCTGACGCTCAGGAACAATGAGATCTAAAGTATTTCCAAGGGCTTCTTGCTCTGAGTATCCAAAGATACGTGTGGCCGCAGGATTCCACAGCACGATCTTTTCATCAGCATCGGCAACCACAATCGCATCGCCTACGCACTCTACTAACTAGTGTAAATCAATATTGGTGTTCATGTGATCAGTCTATAGAGTTTTTAAGAAATAAAAAAGGCGCTCACTAGGAGCGCCTTCAAATTAATGCCAATGTTACTTGTTATTAAACTGCTTTAGCTGTGTGCAACTTAGCGATGTCATCAGCGCTATAGCCAAGGTCAGCCAATACTTCGTCAGTGTGCTCGCCCAATACTGGTGATGGACCAACTTCGATTTCCAAATCAGAGAACTTGATTGGGCTACCGATAGTCAAATACTTACCACGTACTTTGTGGTCCACTTCAACAATAGAACCGCTCTTACGCAAGTCAGGTGAGTTAGCCAATTCTTTCATGGAGAGAACTGGGGCACATGGAATATCAAACTTGCGGAGAATGTCTACAGCTTCGTATTTAGTCTTATCTTTGAGCCAGTCTTCAATAGTTGCGAAGATGTCAAAAATCTTGTCTTGACGCGCTTCAGCAGTCATGTACGCTGGATCAGTTGCCCACTCTGGCTTACCAATCGCACGAGTAATTGGCTCCCAAGCGTGACCTTGAATAGTGAAGTAGATGTATGCGTTTGGATCTGTTTCCCAACCCTTACACTTCAACACCCAACCTGGCTGACCGCCACCACCAGCGTTACCGCCACGTGGAACTACGTCAGTAAATGAACCGTGTGGGTACTGTGGGTACTCTTCCAAGTAACCAATTTTGTCCAAACGTTGTTGGTCGCGCAACTTCACGCGGCACAAGTTCAATACAGCGTCTTGCATTGAGCAAGAAACTTTTTGACCTTTGCCAGTTTTTTGACGTTGCATCAAAGCTGTCAAGATACCGATTGCCAAGTGCATACCAGTATTTGAGTCACCCAAAGCAGCAGCAGAAACTGTAGGAGGACCATCCCAGAAGCCAGTTGTAGAAGCAGCACCGCCAGCGCACTGAGCAACGTTCTCATACACTTTTAAGTCTTCGTATGAGTGGCCATCACTAAAGCCTTTAACAGAAGCCATGATCATTTTTGGGTTCAATTCTTGGATATGCTTCCAAGAGAATCCCATACGATCCAAAGCGCCTGGGCCAAAGTTCTCAACCATGACGTCAGAAGTTTTGATCATCTTCTCTAAAACTTCTTTACCTTCTTGAGTCTTAGTATCCAAAGTCAATGAACGCTTGTTACCGTTCAACATTGTGAAGTACAAAGCATCTGCACCTGGAATGTCGCGCAATTGGCTACGAGTTACGTCGCCAGAACCTGGACGCTCAACCTTGATTACGTCAGCGCCGTACCAAGCCAACAACTGAGTACATGCAGGGCCTGCCTGTACGTGTGTGAAGTCAATAATGCGAATACCTTCTAATGGTTTAGTCATGTTTGTTTCTCCTTAAGTCTTTCTTGTTTACTTCTAAATTAGTCTGGAATTACTTCTTAGCAGCTGCTGTGGATGGGTTTAAGTTCGTTAAACGTCCACTCTCAGTACCTGCAGTTTCATCAATAACAGCATTGATGAGGGCTGGTTTACCGGCAGCAATCGCTTCTGTTAACGCTGCTTCTAATTCTGCTGGGGTAGTTACGTAGTAACCAACACCACCAAATGCTTCAATCATTTTGTCGTAACGAGCATCTTTAACGAACACAGTTGGTGCAACATCAGCGCCGCCTGTTGGGTTAACGTCAGTACCGCGGTATACGCCGTTGTTGTTGAATACAACAGTCGTGATTGGCAAGTTGTAACGGCAAACTGTTTCCAATTCCATACCGCTAAAGCCAAATGCGCTATCGCCTTCAACTGCAACTGTTGGCAAGCCGCTAGTAACGGCCGCGCCAATTGCATAACCCATACCGATACCCATAATGCCCCAAGTACCAGAGTCAAAACGCTTACGTGGCTTGTACATATCAACGATTGCACGGCAATAGTCGAGTGTATTTGCACCTTCGTTTACCAAGTTCACATCTGGGTTCTTCTTGATCACATCACGAATCACACGTAATGCGCCATGGAAGTTCATTGGATTTGCTTCTTTAGCCAATGTCTCTGCCATCTTGGCTAAGTTCTTATCCTTCTTCTCAGTGATCGCAGCAATCCACTCAGCACTTGGCTTAGGAACAGCAGAGATGCCCTTCAAGAGTTCACCAACGCATGAACCGATATCACCAATCAATGGAGCAGCAATTTGAACGTTGCTATCCACTTCGTTTGCTTGAATATCAATTTGGATAAATTTCTTAGGCTCTTTGCCCCAAGTTTTACCTTTACCGTGTGCCAGCAACCAGTTCAAACGTGCACCAACCAATAACACTGCATCAGCTTCAGCCAATACAAATGAACGCGCTGCAGAAGCAGATTGTGGGTGATTGTCTGGCAACAAACCTTTAGCCATCGACATCGGCAAGTAAGGGATACCTGATTTTTCAACTAGGTCACGAATCTCTTTATCGGCTTGAGCATAAGCAGCGCCCTTGCCCAAGAGAATCAAGGGGCGCTTTGCGCCTTTGAGCACGTCCAATGCACGAGCAACTGCATCAGCCGCTGGGATTTGACGTGGAACTGGATCGATTACTTTGAAAATGGATTTCTTAGCTTCATCAGCAGGCATGGTTTGAGCAAGCAGCTGAGCTGGCAAATCTAAATACACGCCGCCTGGACGACCAGAAACGGCAGCGCGGATTGCGCGAGCAAAACCGATACCGATATCTTCAATATGATTAATACGATATGCAGCTTTGCAGTATGGCTTAGCAGCATTCAGCTGATCCATCTCTTCGTAGTCACCCTGTTGCAAGTCAACGATTTCACGTTCGCTTGAACCAGAGATCAAAATCATTGGGAAGCAGTTCACAGTGGCGTTAGCTAAAGCTGTCAAACCGTTCAAGAAACCAGGAGCAGAAACAGTCATACAGATACCTGGCTTTTGCGTCATGTAACCAGCAATAGCGGCAGCATTACCTGCGTGTTGTTCGTGGCGGAAGCCGATAAAACGCAAACCTTCTGCTTGCGCTAAACGGCATAAGTCAGTAATTGGAATACCAACGAGGCCGAAAATAGTATCGAGATCGTTTGCTTTCAGGGCGTCAATGACGAGGTGAAAGCCATCGGTTAATTGTGTGTTTTGATTATCAGTTGTCATAGAAATTGATATAGAAATTGCGGGTTTGCTCTTGTAGAGCCAATGCAATTTAGCTTTCGCTAACGTCTCCAATGTAGTTATAAATCGCATAACGGGTTTTGTGTCCCGCTTAGGCTGAGATGAATATTAGGCTTGGGGGAGAAGTTCATCATTGACTTCGGTCAATTTCCCCCCTAAATCCTGTAATTACGGGCGGTTTTGCCCCTTAAACAAAGAGCTCTTTATGCTTCGTTTTAAGGCGACTTAGGGTCTCAGGAGAGAGATTGAGATAGGCTGCCAGCTCCTTCTTTGGTAGAAGCTCGAACAAATCCTCATATTTACGCAAGAAACGCTCTACCCGGCCTGGGGCATCGAGCATATGCAAGGTAATGGTGTGGGCCATGATTTCACTCATCAGGCGCATTACCTCGAACTCAAAGCTCTCTTTGAGAGGTTTGTGCTCCTCAAGAAATTCAGCCCACTTCTTCATGGGCATCCGGGCCACACGCGCCTTAGTGACACACGCAATACTGTAGGGGGCAGCGGTTTTTAAGCGCCATGCGGCATAGCTCGTTTCAATATCTTTTTCGATGGCAAAACGCAAAATCATCTCTTTGGCATCAGCGCTTGAAACAATCCGCTTCAGAATGCCATCCAAAACGAAGTACTGCTCCATCTGGTGATCACCTTGATGCAGCAAAATTTCTGATTTTTTGAGGTCCGCAATTTCTAAATGGCGCTCTAAATCAGCCATTGCTGAGGGATCCAAGCTTTTTAAGACCGAGTTTTGACTCAACTGTAAGCGAATCAGGTTTTTTTCGGGATGCTTATCTAATACGGTCATGAATCCTTGCTCCAAGACCCTCTATTGTAGGCTTCTTTACCTCTCAAAGCCTTGGATCCCCTCTTGGCGCACTTCAAATCTGCTAGAATGATGAGGTAGTGGTGCTTTATTGCAGTGCAATAAAGTTAAACGGGAAACACTAAACGTGTGCTGCCCCCGCAACGGTAGGTAAATGCGCCCTTTTTGGTTTATTTGGGGCGTCAGGAATCTGACAAAGCCACTGTGCGCGTCAATCGCATGGGAAGGCCAGATTCTGATATTTACTAGCCCGGATACCGGCCAAGACAGGTGGAATTTTGCGGACGGGGATCTTCGCGCGCCAATAAAGCGCCGAGTTTCACGATACTGCGCCCAATTGACGCCTGAACTCCTGCACGGGAAATTCTGTTCGACCCAGCTAACGGGGAAGTTAGCTAGGCAATCGATAACAGAAAGTGAATCATGAAGCAGCAGTTCAACAACAAAAAAGCCGCACTTCTATTGGGCACCCTCATCAGCATCAATGCCTTCGCACAAAACAACTCACCACTAGTTTTAGCAAGCACATCTAGTCCACTTAACCCCATCATCGTCACCGCAACGCGCACGCCAACCAAAGCGAGCGATGTATTGGCCGATAACGTTTACATTGGTCCTGAAGAAATTGAGCAAGCCGGACAGACGAGCTTAGTTGAATTGCTGCAACGACAAAAGGGTGTGACCATTTCTAGTTACGGAACAGGCGGATCCAATGCCAGCGTTTTCTTAAGAGGCACTACCAATAATCAGACTCTGGTATTAATCGATGGTGTGCGTATTGATGATGCAATAAATGGCGGCACCAACTGGTCAGTTATCCCACTGACCATCATTGATCATATTGAAATCGTATTTGGCCCTCAGAGCAGTCTTTATGGTTCTGATGCCATCGGTGGCGTAGTGCAAATCTTTACCAAAAAAAGCGATGGCCCTGCTAAGGTGGGCGCCTCTTTTGGATACGGCAGTTACGGCACGAGCATCAGTGAAGCCAGCATTAATGGCTCTACGCAAGGCGATCAAAAAATTCGTTACTCGCTTGCCGCAAGCCAAACCCTCTCTATGGGCTTTAATACCATCGCACCGAACAATAAGGATGGGCTTAGCGCATCAGGCAGAACGGGCTACGTTCAAGACAGTATTACTGGCAGACTATCCCAGGAGTGGAGTAAGGGACAAGAGTTTGGATTACAGTTTTTAAATAGTCGTCTAAATAACCAACTACCTGGGTTTGACCCACAAGAGTTTTTATATCAACAAACTCAAAATCAAGTTTCTCAATTGGGAACCTATTCCCTCTACTCTAAAAATCAAGTGATGGAAAACTGGCGCAGCCTCCTGCAAGCATCCGCACAAACAGGAACCGCACTAAACCATGCTCCTGGCACGCCAGATAACCCAGCATACGACAGCACCCTGAATCAAAGACAAAATACCTACACCTGGCAAAATGATTTCGCTATTGGCACTGATGTTTTGCAAGTATTAGCGGAAAGAAAAACCCAAAAAGTTTCCAGCAATCAACTGGACTACAACAACGGTGACTTCAACAACTTGACAGCGCCCTATCCTTTTTTAGGCTTTAGTCAAACTCGTAATACCAATTCAGGTGCTATTGCTTATCAACTAAAAAGAGAGGCGCACTTAGCTAACTTCTCGCTCCGCAATGACAGCATTACAGGTTATGGACCACAAACTACCGGTGCCGCGGCTTATGGTTATTTCTTCACCAAAGAATGGCGTGCGAACATCAACTACGGAACTGGATTTAGAGCACCAACCTTTAATGACCTCTACTACCCAGGATACGGAAATACAGCCATCCTTCCTGAGAAAAGTAAAAACACTGAAGCAGGACTGCATTATGAAAAACCAGGTCTTGATGGGCATGTTGTGGTCTTTAGTAATTCCATCTCAAATTTAATTCAAGTTAGCAATTCAGATACTTGCCCAGTGGGAACAGGTATTTTTGGCTGTGCATCCAACGTGGCCAGCGCCAAAATTACTGGCAGCACTTTGAGTGGCGCCGTACAAATGTCTTCACTCAGCTTAAAAGGCTCCTTCACACAACAAAACCCGGTAAACGAGAGCACTAATAGCACTTTGATAAAACAGGCTAAGCAATACGGCAATGTGGCGGGCGAGTATCTTTATCTCAAATTAACTACCGGAATTGGGGCTACTTTTTCCGGAAGAAGGGACGATTTTCAGGGTGCAAACACTGGCATGGGCGGCTACACCATCTTCAATCTCTATGCTAATTACGATTTAGAGAAAGACCTGAGCGTCTTTGCCCGCTGGAATAATGCTTTAAATAAGACCTACCAACTTAGTTATGGCTACAACACCCCGGGCTCAAACGTATTTGTAGGGCTGCGTTACGCTATGAAATAAGCTCTTTTTTCAGACTACAATGCCAGTATGAGCGAGACCTCCCCTCTTTCCACTGGCGACCTAGCCTTAGGTATGGATGCGCTATGCGCATCCATCAATCGAGTGGCTGGAAAAATTCAGGTTATTGCTGAAGCCGTTCAAAACTTAAACCAAAATCGAGCGCAACTCGAAAACAAGATTGAAGATGCGCAAAAGCGTATTCAACATATCCTAAGTCGCCTGCCAGAACAAAGCGACGGTCGCCAACTCAATCTACTAGGCGAAGCTATCCCACCAAATAACCCCGAGGATGACAATGAGCCAACAACGCATTGAGGTAAGTCTTGCCGGTCAGAAAATTACTCTGGCAACCAGTGCCGAGCATGAGCCATTACTCCGTGCAGCGTGTGTCTTGGTAGACGAACAAATTCAACTGGCTATTAATGGTGGTAACCGCAGCATTGAAAGAGCGAGCATGATGGCCGCACTCAAAATTGCTGGCGATCTTATTACCTTACAAAAAAATCCATCGCACCAAAGCAGCTCTTCCAATGTCAGCACAGATGAAGTCACTCGCCTTCAAGGTGAGATTCGTGTGCTTGAAGGTCAAGTAGATGCTTTGATGCAAACCCTTTCCCTGCCTGGTTCGCCAAGGCCAATAGTTCCTTGAACCGATGCGCAAGCATCCGGAACGATCTTTACCTTGTGGGCGTGAGCGTTTTGCAAGTTCACAGTGCCAACTTAGACTTGGTTACTCCCTGAGCCTCTTAATGCACCCGAAGCAGAGTAGCCGTTCCACCTTGAACCTTAGGGTTCAGGATGACGGCCTAGCGGCTAAGGCGGGGAATTCATGTTACTAAGCGATATCTTGATGTTGATGTTGTGCGGCGCGATCTCTGGCTACTTGGCTGGACTGCTGGGTATTGGTGGCGGCATGATACTGGTGCCCTTCATGATCTTGGTTTTTAACCATCTGGGATTTAGCCAAGAAGTCATCGTACATATGGCAATTGCCACCGGAATGGCCACCATTTTATTTACGACAACTTCTGCTATTTGGGCACATCACAAACATAGCTCAATTGATTGGAGGCTGGTTGCATCCTTAAGTCCCGGAATGGTTTTTGGCGGACTGGTTGGTGGCAGCGAATTATTTGAAGCGCTCAAAACTTCTTGGCTCTCACTTTTCTTTGCCGTTTTTATTGTTTACACCTCAATCCAGATGTTGCTCAATAAGAAGCCTAAGGCAGGCAGAGACTTACCTGGGACGCTTGGATTATTTTCGTTTGGCACCTTTGCTGGAGCCCTTGCAAGCTTAGTAGGCGCAGGTGGGGCATTTATTACTGTGCCATTTATGCTTTGGTGCAACGTCAAGCCGCATACAGCAATGGCTACTTCATCTGGCTTGGGCTTTCCAATTGCTGCAGCCGCAACTATTGGTTATATGTACGGGAGCTGGGGCAACCCCGATCTTCCAGCAGGCTCTTTGGGCTTTGTATATTTACCAGCGGTTGCGTGCATCGTGACGGTCAGTATTTTTACTGCACCTTTAGGTGCAAAGATGGCCAGAAAACTCGATATTGCTCAACTCAAACGAGTTTTTGGCATCATGCTTTTTTTCCTTGCAGCCTTCATGTTTAATGAAAGCCGCAAGGCATTCGGCTTCTAATTACGCTGTGTACTGCTGACGCAAAATATTCTTTTGCACCTTACCCATAGCGTTACGAGGTAAATCAGCAACAATCTCTACGCGCTTTGGAATCTTAAAGTTTGCAATTTGTGTTTTCAAAGTAGCAATCATGGCTTCTGCATTGAGTTTTGCTCCGGCCTTAGGCACCACTACTGCCATCACTGCCTCACCAAAATCAGGGTGCGGAATACCAATCACAGCACTTTCATCAACGCCAGTCATGTCATCAATAAAACTTTCGATCTCTTTCGGGTAAACGTTGTAGCCACCAGAAATAATCAAATCCTTGCTGCGACCAACAATGCACAAGTAATCATTTGGAGCTTTACCGCCATTGGCATCGCCACCCCAACGACCGACGTCGCCAGTTTTAAACCAGCCGTCTTTGGTAAATTCTTCGGCAGTCTTCTCAGGCATACGCCAGTAGCCTGCAAATATGTTCGGGCCCTTCACTTGAATACTGCCAATCTCGTTTACTTTGCATGGCTTGTTATCTTCATCCACTACACGCACCTTAACGCCAGGCAATGGTAGGCCAACTGAACCACCTACGCGCTTGCCTTTGTAAGGATTAGAAACCAACATCACCGTCTCACTCATGCCATAACGCTCAAGAATCGGCTGGCCAATCACTTCTTTGAAGGTATTAAATGTTTCTGTCAGCAAAGGAGCTGAGCCGGAAACAAATAGACGCATATTGCTTGCTACTTTTTTAGTAAATCCTTTGTCAGCCAATAGGCGTACATAGAATGTAGGTACACCCATCATCACTGTGGACTGTGGCATGTGCTTAATCAATTGCGCCGTATCTAAACGTGGCAACCAAATCATTTTGCTGCCATTAATCAATGCGCCATGCGCCGCCACAAACAATCCATGAACGTGGAAGATAGGTAAAGCATGTAGCAATACGTCGCCTTTTTTCCAGCCCCAGAACTTTTGCAGCACTTGTGCATTGCTGCCAAGGTTCTTATGAGTCAGCATTGCGCCCTTGCTGCGTCCTGTCGTACCGGAGGTGTACAGAATCGCTGCAAGATCATTATCCTTCGCTGGAACGGTCTTGAATTTGTCGCTCAGGTTTCCTGCACGCTCTAATAAAGTACCCATACGATTCTCGTCCAGCGTGAATACATGCTTAGTGCCAGCCTTGGAAGCTACCTTAGAAACCCAAGAGAGATTCTTGCTGCTGCACACAACCACTGCTGGCTCAGCATTCTCTAGGAAGTACTGGATTTCAGCTGACTGATAAGCAGTATTCAGCGGCAAATACACATAGCCCGCACGAATCGTTGCTAGATAAAGAAAAAGTGCTTCAGGAGACTTCTCAACCTGCACTGCAACCCTAGCTCCTTTTGGAAGCTTCAAGCTAGCAAGTAAATTAGCCAGCCTGGCGGTTGCTGACTCAAGGTCACCCCAAGAGTAATAAAGACCGTCGTGTGTCTCGAGAGCGCACGCTTTTTTATCCTTTGGAAAACCTTTTTCCAATACTGAATACAAATTCATGAAAATATTCCTTGATTTCTTAAACTAGAGGCGCACCCATTACCCAATTAGATAATCCAGTGGCGATTTCTGGGAATGCGCAAAGCAATACAACAGAAAAAAGCATGATGAATACAAATGGCATCACGCCGTAGATGATTTCACGCAAGGTGATATCAGGGGCAATATTCTTAATAACGAAAATATTCAAGCCAACTGGTGGATGAATTAAGCCCGTTTCCATCACAATAGTCATCACCACGCCAAACCAGATTAAATCAAAGCCAGCGGCACGCAGAGGTGGCAAGAAAATTGGCGAAGTCATCAAAATAATCGAGACAGGTGGCAAGAAGAATCCTAGGACGATCACCATTAGTAGAATGGCTCCCAATAGCACCCATCTGGAAGTATTTAGATCAACAATTGCCTGTGCAGCAGACTGACTTAAATGCAAGTAACTCATCACATTTGCAAATAAGAGGGACATGCCAATGATGAACATCAACATCGCGGATTCGCGGATCGTGACATCTAATAATGGGTACAGGTCCTTGAAACGCCACATCTTATAAATCACTGCAATTAATAGAAATGCAAAGACTGCGCCCAAGCCCGCTGTTTCAGCAGGCGTTGCATATCCTCCGTACAAGGCAACCATTACACCGATCAATAAAACTAAGAAAGGCAGCACCCTAGGCAATGAGCTCATTTTTTGCTGAATGGTGTAGGTTTGACGCTCCAATATGGGCGTAGAAACCTTAGTCACGGCATAAGCCTCGTAAGCGCTGGTGTACTCTTTACGGAAGCGATAGACCGTGTAGACGGAAAAGAATATGACCAACATTACGCCAGGGCCAATAGCCGCCAAGAATAAGCGCCCCAATGATTGCTCTGCTGCCACAGAATACAAAATCATGGTGATTGAAGGTGGCAATAAAATTCCCAAGGTGCCACCAGCAGCAATAATGCCTGCTGCAAAACCTGGAGAGTAGCCACGCTTACGCATCTCAGGAATTCCTGCGCTACCAATTGCAGAGCAGGTTGCGGGGCTAGATCCGGCCATAGCAGCAAACAGCGCACAAGCAAATACGTTCGCAACTCCTAAGCCGCCAGGTATCTTACCCATCCATACATGAAGAGCATCATACAAATCCTTACCCGCACGTGAACGGCCAATAGCGGCGCCTTTCAAGATAAACAATGGTATGGACATCAAAGTAATACTGGACATCTCCTCATACACGTTCTGCGCAACCGTATCTAATGATGAAGCAGGCATGAAGAAATACATAAAAATAATTGCAACAATACCTAAAGCAAAAGCAATTGAAATCCCCGAAAACATAATCACCAGGGTTACAAAAGCAAATAAAAGACCAATGGTAAGAATAGACATATTAGTGACCCCCACTCACAACATCAGTAGCGATCGTTTTTCTGATGAAAATTTGTAGAAATAGTTGAAATGTGAGCAATGCCATGCCAGCAAACATCATTAAATAGGGAATCCACAAGGGAGGAGCCCATGTGGAGTTAGTTACTTGACCATCTACCCATGCTTCCTGAAGCAAATCCCAAGTTTTCGTAGAAAAAAAGGCAAAAAATAGGCAGGAAATCACATCAATAACAATTCCGCGCACTTTATTAACCGGGTGAGGCAACAGGCCCTCAATTGCAGAAATTCCTATATGGCCACGCCTCTCTTGCACATATGAACTGCAGAGAAAAGTTACGCCCACCAAGCAAAATAGAGCAGCTTCATCTTGCCAGTCGTTTGCCGTATGAAATAAACCACGAGACATAACGCTGTAACTCAGAATGAGAGCTGCGGCCATCAGGGCCAGTGAGCCCAGTAACACCAAGAATTTATTCACTGCCGACATCACTCTGTCGGCAGCCTCTAGAATCCACATCATTTTATGAAATCTTCTCTGCTGAGCGTATCATTGCAGCACAAGTTTCATTACGCTCGGAGAATTCTTTCCAAGCAGAATTTTTAGCTACCGCCTTCCATTTATCAACTACCGACGTATCCATTTCAAAAACCTTGTTGCCGGCTTTAGCAAATGCAATCGCTGCATCAATATCATCCAACTTGGCCTGTTCGGTACCAAATTTTTCCATATCCACTCCGACCGCCATAATGACATCGCGTTGTTTTGGTGTTAAAGAATCAAACACCGTTTTTGACATCATGAGCGGCTCTAACATATACCAATAGGATTTATTTTTGGCGGAAGTAAAGTTTTTAGTTAACTCCGCAAGCTTGAATGACATTAAGCTTGCCGATGATGTGTAGGCTGCCTCTAGTGAGCCAGTTTGCACGGCCTGATAAATCTCATTTGAAGGAATCGAGGTCATTACGGATGCACCGGCCGCCTTGAGCATGGCATCAAATTCACGACTACCACCCCTCACCTTAACGCCTTTAACATCGTCCGGAACCACGATAGGACCAGAACGTGTAGCAACGCCACCAGCCTGCCACACCCAACTAACAATCACAATGCCCTTGGACTCCATGACCTTATTCAAGATCTTGCCAACTTCAGCATTTTTCCATTTAGCGCCTTGTTCATAGCTAGTAACTAGCGCTGGCATTAGACCAATGTTAGCCTCAACAACTTCTCCACCCGCATAAGGCATTGGGTAGAAACTAAAGTCAAGGGCGCCTTTACGGAGAGCGCTAAATTGAGCATTTGTTTTCATTAATGAGGATTGCGGATAAACGTCGAACTTCAATTCGCCGTTTGTTTTTTTAGTAACCTCTTCACCGAACTTCTTGCATAAGCGATCACGGAAGTCTGTGCCACTTGGAAATTGGTGAGAAATCTTTAAACTTTTGGCGCCTGATTGAGCAAACGCGCTCAGATCGTAACCAGCAAGGGATGCTCCAGCCGCACCCAGCAACAATGTGCGACGCAATTGAGAAATTTCTTTTGAATCTGTCATGTTCATCTCCTAAATGACTATTATTTTTCTACTTACAACTGTGGGTACTGCCAGTTTTGTGACCGCCGGCTTCTTCATGTTCCATTCTAAAGCGAATACTCTGTGAATTCTGCTTTAGCGTCTCCTCTACTAAATTTCTTACTTAGGGCTGCATTAAACGACCAACCGCACGGGAATAATCAATTTCACCCCGGGTAAATCGCTCATGATTTTCCTCAACAGCCGAAAGATCATATAAATAATTAACCATAAGTGCCGCGGACTGTCGTAAACCCTTGCGAGAGAGGTCTCCAGCCCAGTTAATTTGATGAAGCTTGGCGCCGTTGCCCAAGTGAAACTTGGCAACCGGGTTACCGTTACGGCCAGCAGAACCTAAACCCAAGTAAATACTTGCGAGGCACAGTAAAGCGGCCTTTTCTTTTTCATTAGCATTGTCTGGATGCCAGCCAGCACTTAAGCGCTCAGACCAAGAGCGATTAGCAAGTCCAAGGATCTCCAGGGATTGCTCACGAGCTGTGCGAACTGCCGGCTTGAGTTGGGTACCTGTCTTTTCGCTGCCAATATCTGCACCAGCTGCGACCCAGTCAATGAAGCCTGGAATTGGAGAAAGCGTCACAAAGGTTTTGAGACCAGGAAATTCTGCATGTAACTGTTCGGCAACGCGCTTAATCAAGAAATTACCCATTGAAACACCGCGCAGGCCTGGCTCGCAGTTACTTATAGAATAAAAAGCAGCCACTTTATATTGTGAAGTTTGATGAACTGTCTCTGCCTTCTTATCTACCAAAGGCGTAATCACAGCGGGAATTTCTGGCAAAAGCGCTACTTCAACGAAAATCAAAGGCTCGTTTGGAAGCTGCGGGTGAAAGAAGGCAAAACACCTACGATCAGGCTGCAAGCGGCGGCGCAGGTCATCCCAACCATCAATTGCGTGCACAGCCTCATGCTGAATCAGTTTTTCCAGAACCTCGGCAGGTGACTTCCAATCCACCCGATGCATCTTTAAAAATCCTGGGTTAAACCAAGAAGACAACAGGTGACGCAAGTCAAAATCAACTGCTGTTAACTCCGGCTGCTTTTCAAGTAATTGCAACAGATCACGACGCATACCTACAAGCGCAGCAGTTCCATTGGTTGCACGATTAAGTCGACGAAACAATTCCTGCCTCGGAGGCTCAGTCACGCGTTGTAATTTAATGTAATTACGCGCACTTGCTTCTGCTGAAAAATTTTGCGCAGCAGCCATGACCGCAGCAGCATCAGGATTGAGTTTTTCAAATAGAAAATTAAAAAATTTAGAGTGTTGATCTTTAGAGAGCTTGCGATAGTTGTGGATCACATCATTAGCCATGCTGACGGCATTCGATTCGCCGCGCTCGGAAATGAGTCGATTAACCGCGCCGGTAACGCGGGAAAAGTAACGGGCTTTTGCTAGCTTTTCAAGCATGTGTATCTCTCAAAGAATTCAACCCAAAGGGTGAGGGTTGACTACTAATGTATAGCTGAGCCATACCTGAATCAATTAATGAAAGTATATATTCATTAACTTTAAGTTAATGAATTAGCTAGCGCGTTAAGCCAGGTTTATAAATTATTGCGATGCATCATGCGGGTTTCAGCCGCTAGAGCGAGGATATTGGGGTTTGATTCATTAGCCTGGAGGTACATTAGGGCAATATGTTGGGTTGCCTGATATTTTGGCAATAACGGGGTAAATTCAATCGCATCCCCCATTAATGCCTTCACCCTACCGGGCAATAAAGATCTTCCCAGGTCCCCGGAGACCATATTCATTAAAGAAAAGATATCACCCACCTTCATAACTACATTGGGGGCAAATCCAGCCAACTGGAAAGCCTCATAAAACCCTGAGGTGGTGGCAAAACCATCTTGAAGGGTTAAAAATTTCTCATTTTGGTACTCGGATAAATCAATATTAGCTTCGGCTGGCTTATTGTTTTTTGAGGAAGCTAAAAACAACTGGTCCTCAAAAAGAGGGACTACCTGAACACCCTCCGGAAGATCTCTTGTAGGAACCGCCATGACTACTGCATCTACATTTCCCTCGCTGAGCCTTTTCATCAAGTCCTCATTAGATCCCAGATACAAATCAATATCCAAATCAGGTCTACGAATTTTGGTACCCATAATGACTCTAGGAATAATATTGGCCGTCAAAGAGTACATTGACCCCAGGCGAATTTGCCCGCTCTCGACACCGGCTTTTGCTCTCGTCTTTTTGAGAACACGATCTACGTCAGCCAATAAATCGGCACTTGCTTCAGCCAAATAAATAGCTGCCGGCAAAGCTTTTAACTGGCGTCCATCTTTTACAAATAGGGCGCACCCTATTCCGGATTCCAGGGAATGCAATGCCTTGTGAATACTGACTGAACTTAAACGCAACTCTTCTGCTGTTTTTGAAAGACTGCCGGTCCGAATAAACGAGCACAGTACTTCTAATTTTCGAAGTGTTAGCTCTTCATTCAGCATGAGCTAATTATTGACTCTTGGATTTAAATGCAGTCATGAGATAGAGGCCAAACAATATCATTGGCACACACAACCACTGACCCATAGATAAACCCAAGCCTAGAAGGCCCAAGAAGGAATCGGGCTCACGCGCATACTCAGCCAAGAAGCGGCAAATACCGTAACCCAACATGAAAAATCCAGATATCTGGCCAACACGTCTTGGCTTGCCTGCATAAATCCAAAGCGCAATACCCAGGAGTACACCTTCACCAAGCAGTTGATAAATCTGTGATGGATGGCGTGGCACAGAATCTACTAAAGGAAAAATCATTGCCCATGGAAGATCAGTAGGTCTTCCCCATAACTCGCCATTAATAAAGTTCCCTAGTCGACCAAATGCCAACCCAAAGGGAACTAGTGGAGCAACCAAATCACTTACGACAAAAAAAGTGGTCTTATGCTTTTTAGCAAACCAGAAAAGTGCAACTAGCACACCTAACAAACCACCATGAAAAGACATGCCGCCTTCCCATATCTTAAAAATACTCAAAGGGTGAGTTAGATAGAAGCCTGGCATATAAAACAAGGTGTAGCCCAAACGACCGCCTAACACGACGCCCAGAACGCCGGCAAACAGGAGATCCTCAAGATCTTTATAGGTCCAACCTAGGGATTGATAACGTGGTGATTTAATGCGTAAGCGACCCAGAAGCAAAAATTGAACGAAGGCCATTAAATACATCAAGCCATACCAATGAATTGCAAAAGATCCAATACGAATTGCTGCAGGGTCAAACTGTGGATGAATCAACATGGGTATTGGGATCGTTAGCTTTTGGATTGGTCGAAATTATGCAACTCGTGGCCCAACTCTCGATAGGCTTTAAAACGCTCGCGCCCTGCTAATCGCTCTGTTTCATTCACAGTAACTACCTCAACGATTCTGGGAAAGCGCGCAACCAAGGCCGGCACATCAGCAGGCATACGCATTCCCAAATGAATCATGACATCAGCATGGGGAATATCGTTCAGGGCCGAGGAAGCAAAGTCATCCGTGAGTACTATTGGGGTTTCAGCTGCAGCTTCTTCCTCAATAAAACAATGCGGCAAGAAATCAGTACTGCTAAATGCCCAAAGAAGCTCGTTCAACTTTTTCAGATCTGCTTTCTCACCCACCATCACAATATTGCGGACTGGCTCACCTTCAGACGCAGCACTCCAAATCTTACGCGTAAGGCGACAAGCATATTCCAGCTTATCACTCACATTGCTATGAAAATCAATTCGAGCCATTCAATATTTATCCAAGATCTAAAGCGCTCACTTGCGCTCGAGCAAGAAGTTCACCAAGAGGGGCACAGGACGACCGGTAGAGCCTTTGGCAGCGCCACTCTTCCATGCGGTACCAGCAATGTCTAAGTGAGCCCATTTGTATTTCTCGGTGAAGCGAGACAAGAAGCAAGCCGCTGTCACGCTGCCAGCTGGACGACCACCAATGTTGGCAACATCTGCAAAATTAGATTTGAGCTGCTCATGGTAAGCCGCATCCAAAGGCAAACGCCATACCGTATCCAAAGAAGCATGACCTGCTTTAGTCAACTCACTTACCAAGCTCTCGTCGTCAGAAAACAAACCGCTATGCACATGACCCAAAGCAATCACGCAAGCGCCTGTTAAGGTGGCAACGTCAATCACTGCCGCCGGCTTAAAGCGCTCTACATAAGTCAGCGCATCACACAGAATTAAGCGACCTTCTGCATCGGTGTTGAGAACCTCAATGGTCTGCCCAGACATACTCTTCACAATATCGCCAGGACGAGTAGCTTGGCCTGATGGCATATTTTCACAAGTAGGAACTACGCCAATCACGTTCTTCTTTAACTTCATTAAAGCAATGGAGTACATCGTACCGATCACTGAAGCTGCGCCACACATGTCGTACTTCATTTCATCCATGGCTTCACCTGGCTTTAATGAAATTCCACCAGTATCAAAAGTGATGCCCTTGCCCACCAAAACAATCGGAGCCTCTCCTGCTTTGCCACCTTGATGTTTCATCACAATAAATTGCGGCGGGGTAGCAGATCCTTTGGCAACGGATAAGAATGAGCCCATTCCCAAGGCCTCAATTTGTTTGAGCCCAAGTACATCCACTTTCAAAGCAGTCTTTTTACTTAAGCCCTGCGCGGCCTTACCGAGGTAAGTTGGTGTACAGATGTTTGGAGGAAGGTTACCCAAATCCTTCGCCAGATTCATACCCTCCACCATAGCTACGCCCTGCTCTACCGCAGGCTTCAGTTCTTTAGCGCAGGCATCGTTACCTGCAAAGACGAGATGCTTAAATGTGTCTGCTTTATCTTTTACTTTGAATTTCATAGCGGGCTGACGCACGCCAAAACGATAAGCTTGGTCGCCAGCGTATTGAACAGTAAGGCGAACCTCTTCGGCAATAAAGTCAGCTTTGTGTGCAAGCGCAAAACTTGGTGTAAACCAAAGCGCACTTTCAATGGATCCGCCACTTAAGACCTTCAAAGCTGCGCGAGCAACTTTGGAATAAGTAGTCAAACTCCGTTCGCTAGCAAGATGTACATCACCCAGAGCAACGAGTAATACTCGTTTTGCCTTAACCCCATTAGTGGACCAAGATTTTTCTGCGCGTAGCATGCATACGGAAGCTTGCTTGGAATCTAAATCCCCAACAAGATTGGCATGATTGACTGAGCCTCCGAGCAAAAGATCTAGCTCTAGCAAAAATCCCGCTTTTGCCTTGGCGCCCTTAGCACCAGAGAAACTATCAAAATCCGCCTGGGAATATGCCAAAACTAAGCAGTCGGTATTGTGGCTAAGCAAGGATTTGAGGCTAGATTTCTGGAGTTTTAGGCTCTGAAGGTCTGCTTGAGGGAAAATCTTGGTGCTGAATTGAATTGTCATAATCTATTACAGTGTTTTGGTCGCTTCAAAAGGGGGTAATCTGCTAATTTGGGACGTTTATCCATTATCCTCCGACATGAGAATAACTTCCCTTACCTGCAGCAATATAAGCCATTTACAAGCCCAATAACCCTTCAAGTCCAGACCTATAAATTCTCATGATTTTTAACCAGGCCCTTCGCCGCGAACTCAGTTTTACGACTGGCGGGGTCTTTTTGGTCTTAGTCACCATTATGGTGACCACCTTGGTGATCCGAATTTTGGGTTATGCCGCTAACGGGGCGGTCAATCCAAAAGACGCTCTAGTGTTAATTGCCTTAGCTACCCTGGGTTATCTTGCGGTTCTTTTAACAGTCTCACTATTTGTCGCAACATTAATTGTTCTGGTGCGCTGGTACAAAGATTCTGAAATGATTGTGTGGTTTGCTAGTGGTCTAAGCGTTACCAATCTTATTCGCCCTATCATGCAATTTGCCACGCCGCTCATTATTGTGATCGCGCTCCTGGCTCTTTTTGTGTGGCCCTGGGCCAACCGAGAATCCACTTTAATTAGTCAACGCTTTCAACAACGTGATGACGTATCCATGGTGAGCGCCGGACAATTCAAAGAGTCCGCAAAAGCAGAGCGTGTATTTTTTATTGAAGAGCTCGATGTTGATAAAAGCGAAGTCAAGAATATCTTCGTAGCTGATTCCAAGAATGGTCGGCTGAGCATTGCAGTTTCCCAAACTGGATTTATTCAAAACTCTGCAGGTGGTGAGAAATCCATCGTGATGCATAACGGTAGACGCTATGAGGGGCAACCCACTCAGCCCGATTTCAGAATTCTGGAATTTAACGAATACAGCACCAAGATACGGAGCAAAGAATCATTGGCGCCCCCACCACGCGATCGCGAGAAGACGATCACTGAGCTTTTAGATGACCCCAATCCAAACTCTACCAGCCCCAATCGTGCTGAGTTACTTTGGCGCATTGGATTGCCATTAATGGCATTGGGTTTGGTACTGATTGCAATTCCGCTTGCTTATGTAAACCCTCGCTTGGGTAATTACACTGCGATGTTTTATGCGGTCTTAATTTATTTAATCTATAGCAACTTACTGAACCTGACGCAAAATTTTGTCTCACAAGGCAAGGTCACTGTATTTGTTGCTATTTGGCCTATTCATTTGCTCGCCCTATTAATTGCGATAGCTTTAATTCGCAATCGCATTAATCCTTCTCTAAAGTGGTGGCGCCGTCAATTGCCTGCCTCTATGGCCGCCAAATGAAATTGCTCTTTCCTTTTATTTACGAGCGCTATTTAGCCAAGCAGATTTATGCTGCTTTTGGCTTTATCTTGTTCGCCTTGGTAGCTTTGTTTTTGTTCTTCGATATCTTGAGCGAGTTAGGGTCCGTGCAGGGGGGCTACACGCTTCCTCTAGCGCTACTTCATGTACTTCTGAAAGCCCCAAGCCGCATTTCAGAAATCATCCCCATTGCAGGCTTGATTGGCAGTATCTATGTATTTGCAATGCTGGCTAGCCAGTCTGAGTTCACCATTTTGCGTATCGCTGGATTAGACGTTAAACGTGGGCTCATTACTCTCACAAAAATTTCACTTCCATTAATAGTGCTCACACTCATCATGAGTGAATGGGTTGGCCCTTATTCCGAAGCAAAGTCTGACCAGATTCGCATGAAGGCTATGGGCTCAGCCTATACGTCACAATTTAAAACGGGTGTTTGGGTAAAAGATCGGCTACGCGATGAGGATGGCAGCGGACCCGTGCGCCCAGGAGTGCGCTATGTCAACGTGGGCAAAGTTGACAAAGATAATGAGATTCAAAACATCCGTATGTATGAGTTTGATGATACCTATCATCTTCTCTCAATCCGTAGCGCAGCCTCCGGACAGTTTGATGAGACTGGCATTTGGGTTCTAAATGATGTCACCGAAACTCGCTTTAAAGAAACAAAGCAGTCTGACCCACTGAACCCCGTTTTTTCTGCGCAAACTTTTACGCACCCGATTCTCACTTTGGAATCGGAGGTCACGCCCCAAATTTTGAATGTGCTTTTAATTAGTCCTGAAAAAATGTCGATCATGAGCTTGGGTCGCTTTATCTCCCACCTTCGTGAAAACAAACAAGATGCGCAGAGACATTCCATCGCCTTCTGGAAGAAAGTGGTTTATCCCTTCACTATTTTTGTGATGCTCGCGCTAGCCCTTCCCTTTGCATACCTTAAGGTTCGAGCAGGAAGCGTTGGCATTAAAGTGTTTGGCGGAATCATGCTGGGCATGAGCTTCCAGCTATTTAATTCCCTCTTCTCCAACGTAGGGCTTTTGGGCTCTTGGCCAGCGCTTCTAACAGCGCTTACCCCGCCTTTGCTCTACTTCTTTTTGGCACTATTCGGGTTGCGCTGGGTTTCTAAGGCTTAATACCCAAAAATCATTTAGAATTTGATTCCTATATCATTGCTGATATATAGACAGGAATCCTTATGAATCTCCACCAATTTCGCTTTGTGCGTGAAGCCGTTAGGCAAAACTTCAACTTAACCACTGCCGCTAAAGCCTTATTCACCTCTCAACCAGGGGTTTCTAAAGCAATTATCGAATTGGAGGATGAGTTAGGCGTGGAGATCTTTCGTCGCCATGGCAAGCGGATTCGCTCCTTGACGGAACCAGGTAAACGCATTTTGAGCTCGGTTGAACGCATCCTTGATGAAGTGGAAACACTGAAGAGAGTGGGTAAGGATTTTGCTAGTCAAGATCAAGGTAGCCTCGTCATTGCCACTACCCATACACAAGCGCGCTACGCACTTCCTAAAGTGCTGACTGAATTTACTAAACGCTTTCCAAAGGTAAAGGTGAGTATTCAGCAAGGTAATCCAGGTCAAATTGCAGAGTTACTCACACATGATCGTGCGGATATTGCGATTGCCACGGAAGGTATCGCCAACACTCCGGGGGTACTGGCCCTGCCGGGCTATCAATGGCAGCACGTACTCATGGTGCCGCTAAGCCATCCCCTTCTCAACCAGGCAACACTTACTCTCGAAGAGATTGCTAAGTACCCAATCATCACCTACGACAAAGCATTTGCTGGTCGCAGCAAGGTTGATGCAGCCTTTGCGCAAAGAAACATTACGCCCGATATTATTTTGGAAGCGATTGATGCCGACGTCATTAAGACTTATGTAGAAACGGGTATGGGCATTGGTATTGTTGCGGGTCATGCTTATGACCCCGATCGAGATCGCAATCTTAAAGTGATTCCTGCGGGACATTTATTTGGTAACAACGTGACCCATCTTGGCGTCAAACAAGGCGCTTACTTACGCTCATTTGTTTACACCTTCATTGAACTATTCTCACCAACGCTCACCAAGAAGATTGTTGAGCAGGCAATGAATAACGAATCCGAGACTTACGAAATTTAAATAATCTAGGGATGCTCAAGGACTGAACAGTCTTTGAGTGGTGCCTCGGGGCGGACTCGAACCGCCACGCCTTGCGGCACCGGATTTTGAGTCCGGCACGTCTACCAATTCCATCACCGAGGCAGGTGTTTGCAGTGGAAATTCTGCTTACTTTGCTACTTTGTTACTGCTAAGACATGAGAGTGTAACAAAAAATGGTCAGATACCCCCTACCTTGGGTCTAGAACCCCTTAAAATGAGCTCTTCTAGCCAAATTATTAAAAGGACTTACCCGTATGGCCGGCCATTCGAAATGGGCCAATATTCAGCACCGCAAAGGTCGTCAGGACGAAAAACGCGGCAAGATTTGGACCAAACTCATTAAAGAAATTACCGTAGCCGCCAAATTAGGCGGTGGTGATATTGCTACTAACCCACGTTTACGCCTAGCTATTGATAAGGCCAAAGACTCCAATATGCCAAACGATAACGTGCAAAGAGCGATTCAACGCGGCACTGGATCTCTAGAAGGCGTGAACTACGAAGAAATTCGTTATGAGGGTTATGGCATGAATGGCGCCGCCATTATTGTGGATTGCTTAACCGATAACCGTACCCGCACCGTTGCTGAAGTTCGTCATGCTTTTAATAAGAATGGCGGCAATATGGGCACCGAAGGTTCTGTTGCTTTTTTATTCAAACACTGCGGTCAGATGTTATTTGCTCCAGGTACTAGCGAAGATCAACTCATGGAAGTTGCATTAGATGCTGGCGCTGAAGATGTGATTACTCACGATGACGGTTCTTTAGAGGTACTGTCTCCTGTTCCTGATTTTTCAAACGTACAAGATGCCATTAGTAAAGCAGGTCTCAAGCCTGAGCTTGCAACGGTTGCCATGCGCCCTGAAACTGAGATTGCCTTGGAAGGTGATCAGGCTGAGAGCATGCAGAAATTGTTAGATGCGCTTGAGAATTTGGATGACGTTCAAGAAGTGTTTACGAACGCTGCTCTTTAATTGACTTTGCATATATAAAAAATTTACTGCATTTTTACTTCATTAATACTGACAAACTATCGTTATGAAAATTCTCCTAATTGGATCCGGCGGACGCGAACATGCTTTAGCCTGGAAACTGGCTCAATCCCCACAAGTCCAAACGGTTTATGTTGCTCCTGGTAATGGCGGTACAGCTACTGCTAAACAAACTGCTGCAGGTATCGAGAACCTACCGATCACTGGATTGCAAGAGCTGGCTGATTTTGCTAAGCGCGAGAAGATTCATCTAACGGTTGTGGGCCCAGAAGCTCCGCTGGCCGCCGGCATTGTGGATGTATTCCGCAACAATGGCTTGCGTATTTTTGGCCCAACACAATTGGCGGCTCAACTGGAATCCTCTAAAGACTTTTCTAAAGCCTTTATGAAGCGTCATGGTATTCCAACGGCCGATTACCAAACGTTTTCTAGTGCACTTGAAGCGCATGCTTATATTGATGCCAAGGGTGCGCCAATTGTGATTAAGGCTGACGGCCTTGCGGCAGGTAAAGGTGTTGTAGTAGCAATGAGTCTTGAAGAGGCACATGCCGCTGTTGACATGATGTTGGCTGATAACAAATTAGGCAATGCAGGTGCCCGTGTGGTGATTGAAGAATTCCTAACAGGTGAAGAAGCCAGCTTTATTGTTCTTGTGGATGGCAAGAATGTTCTTGCTTTAGCGACCAGCCAAGATCACAAGCGCTTGCTCGATGCTGACCAAGGGCCAAATACGGGCGGCATGGGTGCTTACTCCCCTGCACCAGTTGTTACCCCAGAAATTCATGCGCGTGCATTGCGTGAGGTGATCATGCCAACAGTGAAGGGCATGCAAGCAGATGGCATTCCGTACACAGGCTTCTTGTATGCGGGCTTAATGATCTCTCCCGATGGCAAGATCAAGACTTTGGAATTTAACTGCCGCATGGGCGACCCAGAGACACAACCGATCATGGCTCGCCTGCGCAGTGATCTCGTCAATGCACTAGATCATGCAGTAGATGGAACGCTCAATGAAGTTGAACTGGAATGGGATCGTCGCACTGCCTTAGGCGTTGTGCTTGCAGCCCACAATTACCCTGATACCCCGCGTGCTGGTGATGTGATTACCGGCATTCCGGCTGATACTGAAGATCAAATTACGTTCCATGCTGGTACAAAATTACAAGATGACAAAGTAGTGACCTCCGGTGGACGAGTGATGTGCGTTGTTGGACTTGCTGATACCGTGCGTGGCGCCCAACAAAAAGCATATGAAGCCATCAACCATATCCAGTTTGACGGCATGCAATATCGTAAAGATATTGGCTACCGCGCAATTAAGTAAACCCATCAAGTTAGAACGCCCTTGTCAGATCAACAGA